>CAZQAS010000022.1:0-7104 GCA_964591285.1 uncultured Rhodothermales bacterium | reverse complement strand
GTGGTGGCGGGCGTCGGGGTTCGCAGTGCGAAATGGTCGTACTCCCGAGTGCCGAGGAGGGACGCCTGGATTTCTCGTGCGAGCAGGTCCGAGTCAAAGATAAATCGCCCACTATCATCCAGGGTGCTTCGTGCCAGCAGGACGCTACCGCCCTCGGTCGTGATGCCGTACAGGTCAACAGTGCGCATAATCGGGCGACGGACGTTGGGCTCTGGCGTGAGCATGGTGTCCGCACGAAACGTTATGGCAGCACGGTTGATCGCACTGGATTCCGCCTCGTCGCTAAGTTCGAGGTTAAAGCGCGCCTCCGGACCCACGCCTGCCTGGAGAATGAGACGGTCATCGGTGGCGGCAGTGGACTCCTTAGCCAGTGCGGAGTAGGCCTTGGCTGGGGGAAAAGATGCCGAGTCGTCCTCAGTGCTGGCGAACAGCGACGTTGACGAAGGTCCGAATCCGACCACCGCATTGCCCGCTATGTGATCGAGTCGGAAACCGTGAAAGTCATCGACAAAATCCTCGCTCCGCAGGAGAGCATCGTTCTCGGATACCCAATCGCTGGGCATCGGAACGACGACGACCGTGTCAGTGGGGTTGTACGTGAACTCAAGGATGACGTCTCCGACGGCAAACGACGTGTCGAAAGGCAGATCTTCATCTTCCCACTCAGCCGATACCGACCGCAAGGCGTAGGTTATTTCGGCAGTTGTGTCGCCATAGACGTACGTCGGTGAGAGGCGGAGTTCGGCCGACTGAACGGTACCGGCGCGGAATTCGGACGAAGATACGGGTGTGAAGTCGAGGTACCCATTGGAAGAGACGGTGCCGACGAGCGGATCGTCGACGCGACCGGTGAGCACTCGATTGGGCATGTTCGCCGGACGCTCGGGGTCATCGGGACCGAGGTTTGTTATGGCGGCTTCGGAGGTGGCCGGACGGCCGCCCTGCTCGCCTACGAGCCCAAGTCCGACGTTGGAGGGGTCCTCGCACGCAGTGAGTGTGAGCACCAGGGCTGCGACGGCCGCCGACAGGTAGAGCGTCGATAGGGAAGTTTTCACGTAGATAGGAGGTGCGTCTCGCCTAGAGAGTGGTGCGAAAGTTCGTCACAGCAAAAACCCCAATCGACGGACTGCCGATGGGGCTAATGCAGCGCGGGCTAACGTATGCCTGATGTTACCGCGGGGTTCCTACGTGAATGCGGCCTAAGCTAGGCGGCGACCTCGCTCAAGAGCTGCTCATACACCGATCGGGCCGTATCTACATCGCCCGTGCCGTCTTCGCTGAACCGGAGCGCATCGGGGCTCTCCGGATCGATCGTGTGTGGATAGATGGCCGTGTCGGCGTATTGTACACCGATCTCTGTGGGAGAGAGGCCGACGACGTCGTCCGTGAGCCCGCGCGTTGACGCGAAATCGCTGTCGATCGACTCGTCGAAATCGACCTTGTTCGGCGTGTAAATGGACTTTGCGTTTTCGTAGAGCTTCTCGGCGGCGTATTCCGTACGAAGCAGCATCGGAACGAAGCCGCTCATCCAACCGAACGCGTGAACGACGTCGGGGCCCCAACCGAGATTGCGGATAGTCTCCAGCACAGCACGGCCGAAATAGAGTGCACGCTCGGAATTGTCCTCGAAGAGGTCGCCCTGCTTGTTTCGATAGACACCCTTCCGTTTGAAGTAATGATTATTGTCCATGAAGTACACCTGAAGCCGGATGCCCGGGATGGATGCGACCTTGACTTTCAGCGTTTCCGTGCGCTGGGCCATTTCGATCTCTGTACCGGAGAGACGGATAACTTCGTGCAGGCGATTCTTACGTTCGCTGATCGTGCCGTAGCGCGGCATCATGATCCGCATCTCGAAATCCCCGACCTCTTGAAGCTTCTCTGGGAGCGTCCGCACGAGTGTCGATGTGGCAGACGACTTCGAGAAAGGCTCGACTTCGTCGGAGACAAACAGGATCCTCGTTGAATTTGCCATTCTTGGATTCGATTGATTTAGTGGTACGATCAGTAGAACACACATGCACCAGCGGGGACGCACCCGGTCACGTCATTCTCGAGATGAGGTGCTTCGTGCGGGGTACAAGAACGTGGGGTTGGGGATGGTTGGCGTGGGTACGTCCTGGCGACGCGAGCGAGCTTCCTGGCCCGCCAATCTAGCCTTACAATTTAGCGATTTTTGGGCCGATATTCAACATCTGGCGCAGGTGCTGACGGCGGGAACCGCCCCTCGATCGCCTTCCTTGACGGAGCAAATCCGCTATCGCTGCTGCTGGAGAAGCTCGAAGTAGCGCTTGATTAGTTCCTCGTAATCCGGTGCATACCCGCTCTCGAGCGCCCGGATGAGGTCGCGCCTCAGTTTTTCGGCTGCCTCCTCTGGCGGCAGAGCATCCGGGCTTTCGCGCGAGAAGTCGTCTCCTTCGCGCGCTTCTCGCTTGTCGTCCTTGCCACGTTGGTGAATCGAGCGCTGTGCGTCGAGCAATCGCTGGAGGATTTGCTGCTGGCGTTCGACCATCTGCGGATTCAGGTGCCGCTGCTCGAGCTCGCCAATAGTCTCTTCCATCTGATCGCCGATCTTCTGGAGGTCTCCGAGGAGATTTCCACGTGCCTCCGGGTTTCGGCGTATCTCGTCCAGTTGTTTTTTGATCGCTTGCTGCTGGGCGGCCATCTGCTGGAGGCGCTGCTGGGCGTCGACACCGAGACGGTTGCCCTGCATCTCATTCAGAAATTGCTGTATCTGTTTATTGAGCTGCTGCTGCTGCTGCGCGGTCTGCTGCATCTGCTGAATCATCTGCTGCAGACTGCTGTTGCCCGAGCCGGAGCCGGAGGCATTCATCATTTGATTCATGACCTCTGAGAGGAGCAGTGCGAGCTCGTTCAGATGCATCATGGATGCTTTCTGATGTCCGGCCGCCTGGCCGACCGAGCGTTCAGTCATGGATTCGGTGGCCTGGCCCATTTCTCGAAGGGCTTGTCCGGCCTGCCGCTGTACCTCGCGGCTCATCTGAGGAATATTCGCGGAGAGCTTCTGGAGCGAGTCGACGACCGTAGTCAGCCCCTCCGACAGCTCGACTTGGCGTCGGGTATCGGCACGAAGGGAGGGTGCCTCCGAAACGTTGTTACGTAAGCCCTGGCGGAGATCTTCCTGCTGTTTGGAGAGCGTGAGGACATCACTCAGGGACCGCCGAAGTCCCTCCAGATTGATCTGCATCTGCGAGCCTTGCATGTTGCTCTGCATCTGGCTCAGCTGACTTTGCATCTGCTGGAGCTGCTGCTGCATCTGCTGTTGACCGGATTGGGCATCCTGAAGCTGGTTCTTCCGCAGCTGCTCGGCATTGCGCTGCATCTCCTGCGGAAGCTGTTGCTGCCGGACGGATTCATTCAGGCGGTTCATCTCTTCTTTGGGTCCGCGGTTGAGCTCCTCGACCTGCCTCTGGAGGTCCTCGAGCAGCTCCTCGAGCTGCTGCATTTCCTGTCGTGACAGCTCCTGCTCGCGGGCAAGCTGTTCGGTAGAGGTGTTGCGCTGTTCACCGGCCTCTGATTCTTGCTCCTGAGCGGGGCCGTCTTCGCCGCTCTCGGAGTCCTGGCCGTCCGTCGGATGATTGTCGGCGTCGCGTTCCGTGTCGCTGTCGCGCGGTTCGCCCTCACCGGACTTCGATTCATCCGACTGATCGCCCTCGGCATCCTGCTCCTCCGAGTCGGTCCCCTCGGCGTTGCGATCACCTGATTCATCTTTGGACTCCTCTTCGGGAGCTTCGTCCATCAGGTCTGCCGTCTCCTCTGCGAGGCGCTCCTGCTGTTTCGCCAGCTCGTCCACCCGCCGCGCAGCTTCTTCGAGCGCCTGTTGTGTGCGGAGATTCTTGAAGAGCTCGAGCGCACGTTCCAGACGCTCTTGATACTGCTGCTCATTGAACTCGAAATCCTCGATCGCTTCCTGCATCTCCGACAGGTTGAGTTGTTCGACCGCCTCCTGAAGCTGCTGCAGCGCATCCCTCAACTCCGGCGAGTTGATCTCCTCCACGACCTTCTGCATTTCCTCGTACATTTCGAGCGTTTCGTCGCTCAGCAGGTTGTTCTGCCGCGCCGATTCGTTCATCGACTCAACCTGCTGCGAGAGATCGTCCACTCGCTGCTCGAGCTGCTCTTGCTGCTGCCGGATCTGCTCTATCTGGCGTTCGTCCTCCCAATCCGCCTCCTGCTTGCGTCGAATTTCGTCGCGCAATTGTTGAAACTGCTCATCGAGTTGGCGCGCCTGACTTGCGGCGTCCTCCATCTCCGACTCGACCTCGTCCTGCTCTCTACTGAGGCTCTCGTACTGTTCGGCGAGGGACGGAAGTCGCAGTCGCTGAATCGACGTTTCGGCGGATTTGAATCCGGCGTATGTGTCGTTGTCGCGCACGCGCACGTAGTATTCAATGACGTCGCCGGGAACGGGATCGAGGTCCGTACGCTCGGCGACCGCCCAATCGAAGAGAACGTCCTGGTCGAGACTCCGAGGCGATTCGATCGGCATCGAGAGGTGGGAGAACGATTCGGAGGTCTCGCCAAAACGACTCTCGGCGAGTCGATAGAAGAGGGTCAGGTCATGGAAGCCGTAGTCATCGTTGATTCGCGCCTCGAGGCGCTGTTGAAGGTCCTCGTTCAGAACCGCATCGGGCTCGGGCGAAACGAGAACGATGGACGGCGAGGCATCCGATACGACATTGATGGAATAGCTGATCGGGTCGCGGTTTCGGATGCCCTGCTCGTTTTCCAGAACTACGCGATATCGATCCGGCTTCGAGACGGTAAAACTGCCGCGGGCGACACCCCCCTCGATCTCAAGCGGCTCGGTACGCTCGTCTTCCTCGAATTGAATGTGTGCATTTGCCGGCTGCGATCCTCCAAGTGCAACTTCCAACTGGGCGCGAGTACCGGGCAGGCCCGAGAAGTCACCGACGTTTGGGTCCAGCTGCTGCGCCGGAATGCCGGCGTAGGACGGATACTGGAGGGTCACCTGAAGATTGCGCACCACTGGATGCTCCGTCACCTGCGTCGTGTACCAGGGGCTGGAGACTGGAGCGGCCTGAACGCGGTAGCGAAATGACCTTCTGACGTTCGCGATCTCATGCCGGAAGACGTTCCCGGAATCGGGACTCAGTCGTACTTGTTCGACGTGCTCCTCATCGAGGTTATTAATCGAGAGCACGAGGGACTTCGGGAGAGCATGCCCTTCACTACGAACCTGGATGGCCATGCTCGAACCGCGTGCCAGTTCCGTGGAGCCGGGTTCTACAAAGAGTCGAAACGGCGCGGGTTGCTCGAAATCGACGCCGGGAGAGAGAATCCTGCGCGAGGCGTCAAAGAACGTGCTCGGAGCCGCCGTTACAAAGACGAGTGCTGCCAGAATGGGGAACGCGGCCAAGCGCACGGCGCGCCGTGCGCGTCCGAAGTCCTCCGCTTCTTCAAGCGGCAGTGGGTCGACTTCTCGACCGAGCATCTGAACGGCGCCGTCGACGAGCTCGTCGGGAGCATCGCTTCGCCGTCCTTCAGACAGGTCGAGGAGGTTGATTAGGCGGTCGCCGAGCTGTGGAAATCGGTCGCTTATGTGAAGCGCCGTGTTTCGAACGGATGGGCCGGGCAGAACGCCCAGCAGCCGCAGCACCGGAACGATGATGAAATACGTGAACAAGCTGCCGCACAGCACGATCACGGTCCAGAAGAGACCCGTTCGCACTCCGGTATCCAGCCAGAATCCGGCCTCGATCCCTGCCGACAGCGCCCATATTCCCGAAACGAGACCTATCGTCAGGACGAATCCAAACAGAACGTCCGCAAGGGTCATCCGGCGTGCGGCCGACTGGACTCGTCCACGAATGCGGTTGAGGAGTTCGAGAGACTGTTCGCTCATCGGCAGGCACTACGAGAGAAAGGCAGGTCGTCTAGATTTACCGAATGATCGGAGGCGTGTTTCACAAGTGAGCGTCAATGTTCGCCCAACGGGTGCTACGCGGTAGGTGCCGTTCGACACAGTCGAGCGGGGTTGTTACCTTGTCGCGGCAACGTCAACCTCGGCAAGGCGGATTCGGAGCGATATGGACCAACTGCTGGCAGTAATTCTAGGGGGCGGCGCGGGAAGCCGGCTCTATCCACTCACGATGCATCGCTCGAAGCCGGCCGTCCCGCTGGGCGGAAAGTATCGTCTCATCGACATTCCCGTCTCGAACTGCATCAACTCGAGCATCAATCGCATCTTCGTGTTGACCCAGTACAACTCGGCGAGCCTGAACAGGCATATCGCGCGGACTTATCAGTTCGATCGCTTCCGCGAGGGCTTCGTGACGATTATTGCCGCCGAGCAGACTCCCGAATCGAAGGACTGGTTTCAGGGGACCGCCGACGCGGTCCGTCGCTCGATGCCGCATCTGAAGCCTTACCGGCACTCGCACGTGCTGATCCTTTCCGGCGACCAGCTCTATACGATGGACTACCGCAAGCTTCTTGCCTACCACCAGGAGCATGATGCCGAGGTCACGCTGGCGACGATCCCGGTTAGGGCGGAAGAAGCATCGGCTTTCGGCATTTTGAAGACGGACGCCAAGGGAGTCATCACGGAGTTCCACGAGAAGCCGGCGCAGGACGATCTCGAAGGCAAAGACAGCCCTGTCAGTGATGCGATGAAGAGCGAGGGCCGCGTATACCTCGCATCCATGGGGATGTATGTCTTCAACCGAGGTCTTCTACAGGAAATGCTTGAGGCCGACCCTGATGACCACGATTTCGGGCATGAGATCATCCCGAAGGCGATTGAAGCGCGCCGGGTGCTCAGTTACCCGTTCGAAGGATATTGGAGCGACGTCGGTACCGTGCGGTCTTTTTTTGATGCAAACCTCATGCTGGCCAAGCACTTTCCGGAGTACGACATCTATAATCCAAGCGCGCCGCTCTATACGAACGCACGAATTCTTCCACCCGCAAAGATCGTGAGTTCTTATCTCCAGGAGTCGTTGATCGGCGAGGCGAGCGTGATTATCAATAGCCAGATTTCGAACTCGGTCATCGGCATCCGGTCCTTCATCGGCAACAACACGACGATCAAGAACACGGTCTTTATGGGCGCGGATTACT
>CAZQAS010000021.1:21032-33879 GCA_964591285.1 uncultured Rhodothermales bacterium | reverse complement strand
GGAAGGAGCGATGGCGCTACCACAGGAAAATGACAGCTTAGAAAGCGGCGAGCTCGTCCGGCTGAACCTTCCCCGGTGCGATCTGCCGATCCGCGATGGATCCGATGGCCGGTCCGTTTTCGATGCTATTCGTCGGAAGTTCGTGCGCTTAACTCCTGAGGAGTGGGTGCGACAGCACTTCCTTAGATATCTTACCGATCATCGACACTATCCGGCCGCCCTGATCGCCGTTGAGATGGGTTTTCGATTTCAGGGGATGATGCGGCGCGCCGACATCGTCGTTCACGGTCGGCAGGGCGCACCTTTTCTGCTGATCGAGTGCAAGGCACCGGACGTAAAGATCGTGCAGGCGACCTTCGATCAGGTTTCGAGCTACAATCGAGTCGTGGAGGCGCGATTTCTGGCCGTGACCAACGGTTTGAAGCATTTTTGCTGGCGAATCGATTCCGAGTCCGGGCGGTACGAGTTCCTCGATGGTTTGCCTCGATTCGACGACCAGGAACCCCACGATACGACACCCGAATGATCCATCATAAGTCATGACGTTTCGAAAGGAGCTGGATACGGCGCTGGAAGCGGTCCGCCAGGCCTCCCTCCTCTGTCGATCGGTTCAGTCCCAGCTGGATCCGGAGACGCTGCGGAAGGACGACCGCTCTCCTGTGACGGTCGCGGATTTTGGCAGCCAGGCAGTCATCTGCCGCGTCCTCGGCGCCGCCTTTCCGGATGATCCCATGATCGCCGAGGAGGATTCGGCGGCGCTTCGAGACCCCGATAACAGCCACGTCCTGGAGCGGGTGATCGCCGAGGTCCGCACAGTCATTCCGAACACCGAAAGCTGCGACGTAACCGATTGGATCGATCGGGGGAACGCGGCCGACTACAGCGAACGCTTCTGGACGCTCGATCCGATTGACGGCACGAAGGGTTTCCTTCGCGGTGACCAGTACGCCGTCGCGTTAGGACTCATCATAGAGGGCGAGCTGGCCGTCGCCGCGCTCGCGTGCCCGAATCTCGAGACGTCGGGGGCGGTCGGGAGCATCTTCTCCGCCGTGCGCGGACACGGAGCCGAGCGGAGTCCGATCGAGGAAATCGGAAATCGGAGCCCCATCTACGTCAGCGACGTCACCGATCCGTCGCAGGCGCGCTTCTGCGAATCCGTCGAGTCGGCGCACAGTTCACACGGCCAGGCGGCTGCTGTGGCTGCCGAGCTGGGCATCCAGCGAGATCCGTACCGGATCGACAGCCAGGCGAAGTACGCCGTCGTCGCTGCAGGAGAGGCCGAGATTTACCTTCGGCTGACGCGGCACACCGGCTACGTCGAGAATATCTGGGATCATGCGGCCGGGGCCCTCGTGATTGAAGAAGCCGGCGGCCAGGTAACCGACCTGAACGGAAAGCGGCTGGACTTCAGTCGTGGATCCCGGCTCGAAAACAACATCGGCATCGTGGCCTCGAATGGACGATTCCATCAACGTGTGTTGGACGTTCTCGAACAGGTGCAGTCGCACTCGATTGATTAGAAGATGAGGGAAACGCAGACATGATTGGAACGCTGAGATGATTGAAACGCTGAGATGATCGCCATTCTCCTATGCGCAGGCTTCGGTACGCGGCTCTACCCGATCACCAAAAAGCGCCCGAACGCCCTTCTGAATATCGCCGGCCGGCCTGTGCTCGACTACCAGATGGACCAGTTGCTCGAGGTACAAGACCTCCGGGAAATTCACGTCGTGGCCAACAGCCGTTTCGCATCGTCCTTCTACGGATGGTGGACCGTCTGGCGCGATCGGTGCGCGGAAAGGGGCATCGACGTCCGCCTGCATAACAACGGTTCTACCGACGACGACCATAAGCTGGGAGAGGTGGGCGACTTCGATTTCGTCGTCGGGCGCCTCGACGCGCCGAAAGGTGCGATCGTCTCGGCAGGTGACAACATCTACCGGTTCAACCTGACGCCGCTGTGGGAGCAGTTTCGCAGTTCGGACGAGTCACTCGTACTCGCCTTCCCAGAGACGCATCCCGCCGTGCTGCAGCAGCACACGGTTATCGAGTTCGATGAGAGCAAGCACGTCACGCGTGTGCACGACAAGCCGGCCGACCCACCGTCGCAATGGGTGTGTCCGAATCTTTTCTTCCTGCAGCCGTCAGCGGTTGAGCTGGTTGACGACTATCTGGCGGAGGCGGGCGACAGCGACCGGCTGGCGGGCTTTCTCGCCTACCTGGTGGAGCGGCAACCCGTTCGCGTCGCGGAGATGCCGGAGGGTAGCATGCGCCTACACATCAACACGCGCTACATGTACGAAAAGGCCAAAGACGTTCTGGCTAAGGAGCCCGTTGTACTTGGTTAGCACGGCCGCCCCGACCACATCCAGCTTAAGCGCGGTATCCGGTGGCCGATACAGTCGGCACAGCCCATCCCCGGATTTACGAGGCCTGAGAACGGCATATGAAGACTGACCAACACGCTCAGGTTGCCTGGAATGCAGCATACTGGCTGCTTCGCAGCGAGGCTCGCCGGCAGCTTGATGCTCGCTTTCCCGATTGCGACTGGAAGTTCGTAGAAGCACATGATGAGTGCGTAGCCGCGGTCATCGAGGCCCAGACGCGCCTCTGCGTAAAGGCAATGCAGGGGCCGAACACATCCGACCACCAGCCCACGTAGAACACTCGTCCATTCTGGATGCACGAGCGATTTATGATCGAAGCCGTCGAGATGGCGGTCGAGAATGTGAGGTCCGGGAGCGGAGGTCCCTTCGCGGCGCTCGTCGTGAAGGACGGCGAGATCGTCGGTCGCGGCACAAACCGCGTCACGACATCCAGCGATCCTACCTCCCACGCCGAGATTAACGCGATCCGCGAAGCATGCGCGCTACTTGGCGATTACCAGCTTAAAGGCTGCCAGATTTACACCACCTGCGAGCCGTGCCCGATGTGTATGGGCGCAATCTATTGGGCCCGGCCGGACAGGGTTTACTACGCGGCTACACGCGAGCACGCACAATCGGTCGGCTTTGACGACGAGTTCATTTATCGTCAATTGTCGCTCGCGCCCGAAGAGCGCTCGATCGAAATGACGCAGATCGCACAGGAAGCGGCCGCTCGGCCATTCGACGCGTGGAAGAGCTTCGAAGCTCGCGTCGAATACTGACACCTAACCCCTCTGGCGGCTCGGCGGCTTGACAAAGATGTTGCTCGCGATCCGATGTCCGAGCACCTGTTCGGAAGCGCCCACTCGGATGGTGATCGGGCCGTGGAACGGGGCCTTTTCGAGGATTTCGACGGAGGTACCCGGCAGCAGCCCGATCTCCTCGAGATAGCTGAGCATCTCCGGGTCCCGATCGGACACCCGCTGGATGCGCACGGATTGGCCGGACGGCACGTCGGTCAACGGATCCGTCGTCACGTCGGCGATCTCGCCCTCGCGCGTCGGGATCGGATCGCCGTGCGGATCGTGGGTCGGGTAGCCCAGAAGCTCATCGAGTTTGTCCTCGAACTCTTCCGAGATGTGATGCTCGAGGTGTTCCGCTTCCTCATGCACCTTGTCCCACGGGTAGCCCATCACTTCTCGAAGGTAGAGCTCGAGGAGTCGGTGATGGCGGATGATCTCGAGCGCGACCTTTTCGCCGGTATCGGTAAGCGTGACTCCCCGGTAGGACTCGTACTCGACGAGATTCAGCTGCGCCAGGCGCTTGATCATGTTCGTGACCGAAGCGGATGATACGTCCATCGAGCGCGCGATGCCGCTGGTGGAGACCGCATCGCCGCGGTCCTGTAGCTTGTAGATCGTCTTGAGGTAGTCTTCGACAGCCTGACTGAGCATCGGGGACGGTCGATGTGGAAGGGACGGATGAGCATTCCGAGCAGATCCGCAAGCTCGGATGCCTCAACCCGGAAATATGCCGATATGATCCACTCAGCCGCGAAGCCGCTCCGGATACGTCTTTCGAACCAGCGCACGGGCCAGCACTTCCGTAGGGTCGATGATGATGATTGAATCGATCTCGTCCTCCGGAACGGCCAGCGGCAGCTCGGTGCATCCGAGAACGATGGCCTCGGCCCCCTTCTCCTGAAGATGTTCGATCGCGCTGATGAGGCTCTGGCGAGCGATCTGCGATACCGGATTGGCCTGGGCTTTTATGCCGTAGGTGGGATCAAAAATGGTCCGGTTGATGATCGTCTCCTGCACGTTTTCGTCGGGCATCACGGGATCAAATCCGGCATCTTCGAGCGCATTCTTGTAGAGTCCGAGCCGGTAGACGGCCGTAGTGGACAGAAGACCGATGCGTTCGATTCGATCCGTCTCCTCGTGCAGGTAGGTGACCGTCTCGTCGATCATGTTCAGCAGTTGGAGTGAGGCGCCCGCGTCCCGCAGCCGCTCTACGATCACCTCGAAAATCGCCGGCGCGTGGGCCGTGTTGCAGGGCATTCCCGCCACCGTCGCACCGAGATCGTCGAGTTGAAGAGCGATGGTCGCGATCGCCTCGGCCGGATTCGGCCCGGACTGTTCGAAGAGAAAGGTACTCCGATCACGAATTCGTTCGGGATAAGAGAGCAGGGCGACCGGAAGATGGTCCTGATCTCGATCCGCGTCCGTGAGGTCGAAAATCTTGCGGATCAGATCCAGGCCTGCATACGGACCCATCCCCCCGATGACACCAATAATCTTTTCCTTCTCCATGCCGTGTATGTCCTCTCAAATTCATCCCGTCGCGTGTACGAGCGCGGCTCGTCTCGCCCTTTCCGATCGCAGCGGGCGGTTCGCGAGGTGTCGCAGTATATTCAGCAGGTGCGACTAACGCCACATTGCAGCAGATCCATGATCGTCCTGTTTCCTAAGCGTCTTGTTTTGATGTTCGCGATGCCTCTGCTCCTTCTTCACGACGTTGCGGCGGCGCAGGAGCGTCCTCGCGCTAGAGAGATCGGCATTCGACCCGGCGTGTTGGCGCCCGGCCCGCACAATGCGATCACGGACGTGGCCGGCGTGCGTGTCGGTCATTTCACGCTGATTGAGGGAGAGAGCATCCGGACCGGGGCGACGGCCCTTCTGCCCCACGAGGGCAATCTCTATCAGGAGAAGGTGCCGGCCGGGATTGCGGTGGGGAACGGCTTCGGGAAGCTGATGGGGATCACGCAGGTGCGTGAGCTCGGCGAAATCGAGACACCCATCGTTCTGACGAACACGCTGGCGGTGCCGCGCGCTGCGGATGCCGTCCTTGATTATACGCTCGCTCAGCCGGGAAACGACGAGGTGCGCTCGGTGAATGCCGTCGTCGGAGAGACGAACGACGGATATCTGAATGACATCCGGGCGCGCGTGCTGACGGCCGACCAGATCGGAAGGGCCATCGGCTCGGCGGCGAGCGGTCCGATCGAGGAGGGCGCCGTCGGTGCCGGAACGGGCACGCGCGCCTTCGGATGGAAGGGCGGAATCGGCACGAGCTCGCGCAGCCTCCCGGAGTCGCTCGGCGGCTACACGGTGGGTGTGCTCGTGCAGACGAACTACGGTGGCGTACTCCGCATTATGGGAATGCCTGTCGGCAAGCAGCTCGATCAGTACTATCTTCGAGGATCGGTCGACAGCGACGAGGGCGACGGCTCGGTCATGATCGTCATCGCTACCGATGCCCCGGTCTCCGATCGCAATCTGGAGCGGATGGCGCGGCGAGCGTTTCTCGGCATTGCGCGGACCGGCTCGCCGATGACGAACGGCTCGGGCGACTACGCGATCGCCTTCTCGACGGCGGAGGCAGTGCGGCGCACGCCGGAGCGCCGGGATGGCGTCGCTGCCGTGACGCTGCTTCCGAACGATCGGATGTCGTCGCTATTCGAGGCCGTCGTGGAGGCGACAGAAGAGGCGGTATACAACTCATTGCTGAAAGCCAGGTCGATGGATGGGCATCGCGGCTCGGTGGAGGCGCTGCCGGTGGAGGCCGTACTTGAGATGATGGAGTAAATCGGTGGGCAGGGGCCGGCAATTTTAAGTCTCTGCGAAACCGTTCACGGGCCGCTCATCTAGAAACCCGCTCCTGGCCGCTTCGTTGATTTGCGCGCGCCGGGCCCCTATTTTCCAAGACTTCGGTTTACCGGAGGGGAGCGAACAATAATCGATAACCGAGACGGAGTTACCGTGCCCGGTCGTCTAATGGCAGGACAGCGGCCTTTGGAGCCGTCGGTGGAGGTTCGAATCCTCCCCGGGCAACTACGGAGCAGCCGGCCCCAGGCCGTGTTTCCGAATCTCTGGAAGAGCGCTGCGCGCGGCGCCGGTCTCGGTACCCTATCCTGTGTCTGGTGAGGCACAGGTTTTTTATTGACGTCCGATCAGATCATGCGAACTGCGGTTAAAGACATTCCGATATCTATTTTCGCCGGTCGCTCGAACCCTGCGTTGGCTCGATCGATCGCGAGCGCCTACGGGATTGAGCTCGGGCAGGTCACGATCAAGAATTTCGTAGACGGCGAGATCTACGTCCGCTACGGGGAATCCATTCGCGGATCGGATCTCTTCATCATTCAGAGCACGCACCCCGGTGCCGACAACTGGATGGAGCTGCTCCTGCTGATCGATGCGGCGAAGCGGGCCTCGGCAGAGCGGATCACGGCGGTCATGCCGTACTTCGGCTACGCGCGTCAGGATCGAAAAGACCAGCCTCGCGTTTCGATTGCGGCGAAATTGATGGCCGACATGCTGGCCACCGCGGGCGTCCATCGCGTCCTCACGATGGATCTGCACGCGCCGCAGATTCAGGGATACTTCGACGTTCCGGTGGATCATTTGTATGGATCTGCCGTTTTCATCGACTATTTCCGACAGCTCGATTTGGAAGATGTCGTCGTGGTGGCGCCGGACGTCGGCTCGCTGAAGATGGCTCGCGCCTACGCGAAGCGACTTCACGCCGATCTGGCGCTCATCGACAAGCGCCGTCCGCGCCAGAACGAGGCCGAAGTCATGAACATCATCGGCGAGGTGGATGGCCGCAACGTCATCCTCATCGACGATATGGTCGATACGGCGGGAACGCTCACCAGCGCCGCGAATGCGCTGCGTGAGGCCGGTGCGATGGAGATCACTGCCGCATGTACGCACCCGCTGCTCTCCGGCCCGGCCTACGAGCGCATCGAGTCGTCGGCATTGAGCCGGATGGTGGTCACGGATACGATCCCGCTGAAGCGACCGTCCGAATTTATTGACGTCATCAGCGTTGCCGAGCTGTTCTCCGACGCGATCCGTCGCATCTACACGGATGAGTCGGTATCGACCCTGTTTGTCGATTAGCTCGAACAGCAAGCGATAACAAGATTTACGTAGAACTTAGAAAGGCCATAGCATCATGGAGGCCATTACACTAGAAGCCCAGGAACGAGCCGTCGGCAAGAAGGCGACGAAAGCCGTTCGAACCGCCGGCAACGTACCGTGCATCCTCTACGGACACCACGCCGATCCTGTAGCTTTTCAAATTCCGGAAGCGTCTCTCAAACAGCTTATCTATACGACCGAGGCGCACATCGTCAACATCAAACTTGACGGGAATGAGTGGAGCTGCATCATGAAGGATGCGGACCTGCATCCGGTGACCGATCGGCCGATCCACGCAGACTTCCTCGTACTCGAGGAGGGCGAGATGGTCACGCTCATCATACCCGTTCGCTTCCACGGAACGCCCCTCGGCCAGAAGGAGGGCGGCAACACGCAGGTCGTTCTTCACGAAGTGGAGGTGCGGTGCCTTCCCAAGGACATCCCGTCGCACATCGACGTGGACATCAGCGAGCTGACGATCGGGGACGCCATTCACATCGAAGATCTTTCGGTCGAAGGCGGTGAGCTGCTGGGCCGACCCGAGCAGACGGTCGTGACCGTCGTGCCGCCGCGCGCCATCGAGGTCGAGGAAGAGCCGGAAGTGGAATTCGAACTCGACGAGGAAGGCGAGCCGATTATACCGGAAGAAGGCGAGGAAGAGGGCGAGGGCGCCGAGGAAGCGCTCGAAGGCGAGGAGGAGGAGGAGGAATAAGGCCCTCCCCGTGCACGCAGGTACCGAGCATTCTCGCCGGCCATGCCGAAGTCGAAGCGTCTCATCGTCGGTCTCGGGAATCCCGGACCCGAGTACGAAGAGACGCGCCACAACGTCGGGTTTATGGTCGCGGATGCCGTCGCCGATACTGCTCACGTCACCCTCGAGCATGAGCGCGGCGACGTCCTCTTCGGATGGGGCCGCATTCGCAGCTACCCACTCGGTGTCGCGAAGCCACTCGTGTTCATGAATCGAAGCGGTCAGTCTGTTCGATCGCTGCTTCAGCGACACAACCTCGACACGAAGGAGATGCTGGTCGTCGTGGACGACATCAACTTACCCACCGGAAAGCTCCGGCTCCGCGCACGCGGGAGCGCTGGAGGACACAACGGCGTGCAGGACATCATCGACCGTATCGGAAGCGATGACTTTCCGCGTCTGCGGATCGGGATCGGCAGCGAGTTCGAGCGCGGCCGCCAGTCCGACTACGTCCTATCACCGTTTAGCGCCGACGAGCGGCCCATCGTAGAAGAAGCGATCCTGCGAGCCCGAGATGCCGCAGTTACCTTCGTCACCGAGGGCATAACGACGGCGATGAACCGCTTTAACTGACCAAAACACCACCGATTTCAGGATACGCATCGAATCAATGAACGCTGAAACCATACTACTCCTCGTTCCGCTCGCCGGCGTGATCGCGCTCGTTTACGCCTTTATGCGCGCACGCTGGATCAACCGCCAGGAGGCCGGCACCGACTCGATGATCGAGATCGCCGGCCACATCGCCGACGGTGCGAGGGCCTTCTTGCGTCGTGAGTACCGCGTACTCGTGGTGTTCGTGCTGGCCGTTGCCGCGCTGCTGGCGGTCGCAAATATGGGCGAGGTCGACTCCTCGTGGCTCATCGCAGTCTCGTTCATCACCGGCGCATTCTGCTCCGGCCTCGCCGGCTTTATTGGGATGAATGTTGCGACCAAGGCGAACGTGCGCACGACACACGCGGCGCGAACGGGACTGGGTCCGGCCCTGAACGTCGCGTTCTCGGGTGGCTTGGTGATGGGACTCAGTGTCGTCGGGCTTGGTGTGCTGGGCCTTAGCGTGCTGTTTCTTGCCTACGACGGCGCGGGATGGAGCCCGGCCAAGGTCGTGAACGTCATCTCCGGCTTTTCGCTCGGAGCGTCCTCGATCGCGCTGTTCGCGCGCGTCGGCGGCGGCATTTACACGAAAGCAGCGGACGTCGGCGCGGACCTTGCCGGCAAGGTCTACGAGGGTATCCCTGAAGATGACCCGCGCAATCCGGCAACGATCGCCGACAACGTCGGTGACAACGTCGGCGACGTGGCCGGCATGGGTGCGGACCTCTTCGAGAGCTTCGTGGGATCGATTATCGGTACGATGGTCCTTGGAACGGCCTTCATCACGGCGTTCAATGGAGCGGACGTTTACGAACTCAACGGTGTCATTCTTCCGCTTGTGCTTGCAGGCGCGGGCATCCTCGTGTCCATCTTAGGGTCCTTCTTCGTGCGCGTGAAGGAGGGCGGCAATCCCCAGAAGGGATTGAACACGGGTGAGTTTGGGGCTGCCGGCGTCATGGCCGTGCTCTCCTACTTTATCATTGCGGCGATGCTGCCGGAGCAGTGGACCGTGACGGGCGAAGCAGCCGGTGTGGCGTTCGCCGAGTACACCGCGCTCGGTGTTTTCTGGGCGGTGCTCATCGGTCTCGCGGCCGGAACGTTGATCGGTCTGGTTACGGAGTACTACACCTCCACGCACAGGAAGCCCACGCACGGCATCGCTCAGCAGAGCGTCACGGGCGCAGCGACGAACATCATCGCCGGGCTGGGTGTGGGAATGTACTCGACCGGCATCCCGGCCGTCATTCTGGCGCTGGCGATCATCGGCGCCTTCCACTTCGCGGGTCTGTACGGGATCGCCATCGCGGCGGTCGGCATGCTTTCGGTGACCGGAATCCAGCTGGCCGTCGACGCCTACGGTCCGATTTCCGACAACGCGGGCGGCATCGCCGAGATGTCCGGCCTGCCGGCAGAGGTCCGCCAGCGCACCGACAAGCTGGATGCCGTCGGCAATACCACGGCCGCCATCGGGAAGGGATTCGCGATCGGATCGGCAGCGCTGACGGCTCTGGCACTGTTCGCGGCCTTCATGCAGCAGGCGGAGGTGCCGAACATCGACGTTGCAAATCCGCCGATTCTTGCGGGGCTTCTCCTCGGAGCGATGCTGCCGTACGTGTTCAGTGCGATGGCGATGGGCGCCGTCGGCCGTGCCGCGGGCGACATGATCAAAGAGGTCGGGCGGCAGTTCCGGGAGATCCCCGGGCTCCGCGAGGGTACGGCAAAGGCCGACTACACGCGATGCGTCGACATTTCGACGAAGGCGGCCATTCGCGAGATGGTGGCGCCCGGCGTGCTTGCGATCCTCGTGCCGGTGGTCATCGGCTTCATCGACAAGAGCATGCTCGGAGGACTGCTGGCCGGCGTCACGGTGTCGGGCGTCCTCTTCGCGATTTTCCAGGCGAACGCCGGCGGCGCCTGGGACAACGCGAAGAAGCTTATCGAGAGTAATATCACCTTCGACGGCGTCGAGTACGGCAAGGGCACGGAAGCACACAAGGCGGCGGTCGTGGGCGACACGGTCGGCGATCCGCTCAAGGACACGAGCGGTCCAAGCCTGAACATCCTGATCAAGCTCATCGCCGTGGTGGCGCTGGTCATCGCCCCACTTCTGGCGTAGGCGTACGCGTCAAGACCGGCCGACCGGAACGAGTACGGGAATCCCCCACAGCCATTGGAAGAGATGCCTCGCGTCGGTGCTCGCCGTCGATGGCGAGCTTTAGGCTTGTCTCGATCCTAATGGAATGTGGTACCGTGCGGTATGTCCGTCTTCGCCGACCCTAAGACGCTATTCGAGCTCGTTCGAAAGTACAACCGACCGGGTCCCAGGTACACGAGCTATCCGCCGGCTCCGCATTTCACCGACGAGTTCGGTCGGGATGATTTTGGTGCGGCACTGAAGAGATCCGGCGAGAATGTGAGCGGCCTCTCGGTGTACGTGCATCTTCCGTTCTGTCGCTCGCTCTGCTACTACTGCGGCTGCCACATGGTGGTGACGGGCCGCCGCGACCGCATCGCCGAGTACCTGCGGTATCTGAAGAAGGAGATTGATCTCATCGCAGCGCACCTCGCAGCGTCGAAAGAGGTCGTGCAGCTCCACTGGGGCGGCGGTACGCCTACATATCTGACGCCGTCGCAGATCAGCGATTTAATGGCCCATCTGTATCGCCGATTCGACTTTACCTCAGATGCCGAGCTCTCGCTGGAAGGAGATCCTCGCGGCCTGACTCCGGCGCATCTGCAGGCGGCGCGGGAATCGGGATTCACCAGGCTCTCCGTAGGCGTCCAGGATTTCGACGCGCGCGTCCAGAAAGCCATCAACCGTGAACAATCCGTCGAGATGGTTCGCTCCGTCACGCAGACCGCGCGTCAGCTCGGCTACGTCGGAGTGAACTACGACCTCGTCTACGGGCTTCCACATCAGTCGGTCGCGAGCTTCTTGAAAACGGTCGACCAGGTACTGAGGCTGGATCCCGATCGAATCTCGCTCTTCAGCTATGCACACGTGCCCTGGAAGAAGAAGCACCAGAGCGTGATTCACGACGATTGGCTGCCAACGTCTGAGGAAAAGATCCGCATATTCGTGGAGGCGCAGCGGATGCTAACGAGCGAGGGAGGCTACCGCTATGTCGGGATGGATCACTTTGTACGACCGAGTGATCCGCTCGTCGCCGCGCTCGAGGAGGGAACGCTGCAGAGAAACTTCCAGGGCTATTCGACGCATGCGGGTACCGACCTGGTTGGTTTCGGCGTCTCCGCGATTAGCCGGCTCGGGCAGGCGTACGCACAGAACGTCTTGGATCTGCGGGATTATTCTGCGTTGCTCGATACCGATTCGCTCACCACGGTGCGCGGCTATCGAATGACGGAGGATGATCTCCTTCGCAGCGAGATCATTGCTGCGCTCATGTGCCGCCTCCACATTGAGGTAGGTGCCGTCGAGGAGAAGTACGGCATTGACTTTTGGACCTACTTTTCTGATGCGCTGGGTGATCTAGATGAGATGGAGTCGGACGGGTTGGTGAACCTCTCTCCGGAGGCGGTCGAGGTGACCGAGACGGGGCGATTGTTTATCCGCAACGTGGCAATGGCGTTCGATGCGAATCTAAAGGCGGGGCGTGCGGTTCGTGCGCGCTACTCCGAGACGGTGTAACTAAGCTCTTCGTCCGATCTCGGCACCGCCCGCAGCCTTCAACTTTTGCTGAATTACAGAGTTAGAACACCTCGCGCTTCGGGAGCCGATCCTCCCAGGCAGCGGTTGTGTATATTCACCGCTGTGTACGGCATGCCAATGCCGCGTCGGCTGCGACAGAGACGGAGGCGGCGACAAATCGGATTCTACATATTATCCCATCATGGCGAAGGTTGAAGTCACGATGCCCAAAATGGGCGAGAGTATCACCGAAGGAACGGTTATAGCCTGGCACAAGAAGCCGGGGGATGCCGTCGAGCCCGACGAGACCCTGCTCGAGATCGGCACTGACAAGGTCGATACCGAAGTGCCCTCGCCGGAGGGCGGCGTGTTGTCCGAAATACTCGTTCAGGAGGGAGAGACCGTGGACGTGGGTACGGCGCTTGCCTATCTGGAGACGGAGGCCGAAGCCGAAGTGGCCGAGGAGCCCGAGGAGGCGCCACCGGAGGAGGAGCCCGAAGCAGCTGATCAGGCTCCCGCTGCACCGACAGACGAGGAGCCGGCCGAAGCCGAGGCGGAA
>CAZQAS010000021.1:18317-20932 GCA_964591285.1 uncultured Rhodothermales bacterium | reverse complement strand
CCGGCCGAAGCCGAGGCGGAAGAGGAGGAAGAAATCGAGCCGCACCTCGACGTCAAACCCAAAGGCGACGGCGAAATCGAAGTCGTGATGCCGAAGATGGGTGAAAGCATCACGGAGGGGACCGTTATTGCCTGGCACAAACAACCGGGCGAAGAGGTGGATCTGGATGAAACGCTCCTCGAGATCGGTACCGACAAAGTGGACACGGAAGTGCCCTCGCCGGCCGCCGGCGTCCTGAAGGAGATTCTCGTGCAGGAAAACGAGACGGTAGAGGTCGGAACCACGGTTGCCATCATCGCGACCGAAGTGGAAGCCGGAGACGTCGAAGCGCCTTCCGAGCCGCGACGAGAGAAGGCCTCGGCCACGCAGGAGGCAGAAACGGTCGCCGAAGAAGCGGAGGCCGACGATGGAAGGGCCGCCGTCGAGGCGCATGCCGGGAACGGCGCCGTTGCCGAACCCGCAGAGGCGGGGAAGATCGATCGAAAGGGTCCCGACGGACGATTCTACTCGCCGCTCGTGCGTTCGATTGCGGAGAAGGAAGGCCTCAGCATGGAGGAACTCGCAGCGATCGCCGGATCCGGACGCGAGGGGCGCGTCACCAAGCAGGACGTCCTGGAGTACATCGAATCCGGGCGGCGCGCCCAACCGGCGAAGCGCGAGGCGCCGGGGCGCGAAGAGCAAAAGAAGCCGGCCGCCCCGGTGGCGAAGGCGATGTCTGAAGGCGACGGCTACGAAGGCCGCGTGGAAATCGTTGAGATGGATCGGATGCGGCAGATCATCGCCGAGCACATGGTCCGCTCGAAGGCGACCTCGGCACACGTCACCTCCTTTGCGGAGGCCGACGTCACAAACCTCGTCAAATTCCGTGAGACGAATAAACAGGAATTTCAGGAGCGCGAGGGCGTCAAGCTGACGTTCACGCCCTTTTTCGTGCAGGCAGCCGTGGAGGCGCTCCGCGAGCATCCCATTCTAAATGCGTCGGTCGACGAAGGCCGAATTCTCATCAAGAAGGACCTGCACGTCGGCATTGCGGTAGCGATCGGGAAGACGGGACTCGTGGCACCGGTCATACAAAACGCCGGCCAGAAAAGTCTGTCGGGGCTGGCGCACGCGGCGGCCGATCTTGCCGAACGTGCACGCAACAAGCAGCTTCAGCCCGACGAGCTGCAGGGGGGCACGTTCACCATCACGAACATCGGCTCGCTGGGTTCGCTGATGGGTACGCCGATCATTAATCAGCCTCAGGTGGCGATATTGGCCGTCGGTGCGATCAAGAAGCGTCCCGTGGTGATCGAAGATCCCGACCTGGGCGACATCATTGCCGTGCGGCAGATGGTCTATCTGTCGCTCTCCTACGACCACCGGATCATCGACGGGGCGATGGGAGCCTCCTTCCTCCAGCGATTCGTATCGGCCCTGGAGGCCGTCGGTCCGGATCACGAGCTGTAACGGTCGGCGCCGGTGCATCTCGCGAACGGCGTCGACGAGCGACGCAGGGTCTCGTTCTCGAGCGCACGCATCGCCTAACTGCTTAATGCCGTTATTGCATTTTGGCGGACAGCTCCTTATATAGTCTCGTCGGCCTTTGCGGACGAATTCGTCGTGCCATGCCTCGCACCGACGAGAGAAGCTAGCTCCTGAAAGAGCCTGCGCACCCGACCGGGCCGATCCCCTGGAAGCGCACACATCCGCAGCGCTGTTCGTCCACGAACCACCCGTATCATCATGGAGTCCGTCCCACGCCCCACCGGCACGTCAGGCTCGGAGAACGGCACACGACTCACGCTGACGCTCGGCGAGCTCGACAAGCGACTCGAGGATTTCGAGCGAGAGTACCTCAAGGAGAAGAGCAAAGAGACCATCGGCACCTACATGCGCTCGTTGAACGAGTTCGAGCGCTGGTTCGTGCAGCAGCGCGGCACCTTCCACTTCTCAGAAAAGGGAGTCGAGGACTACAAGCGCTATCTGATGGATACGCGCGAGCTGAGCCAGGTCTCCGTCTCTACGTACCTGACAGCCCTCCGCCGCTTCTGCCAATATCTGGTCGACATCGGTCTGTTGGAGGAGAATCCGGCCCAAGGCGTGAAGGGGAACCGGCGGCCTTCGTCGCACTCGCGCTCCGTGCTCACGGAAAGTGAGATCGACCAGCTGCTTTCCTCGCTCGACACCACGACGCAGATCGGTAAGCGCGATCAGGCGATCATCTACCTGATGCTCTTCGGAGGCTTGAGTGAGATCGAGATCGTCCGAGCCGACTACCAGGATTTCGAAAAAACACTGCTGGGATGGTTTCTCCGGGTGCAGGGGAAAGGACGGACGGTTAAAGACCAGCAAGTGCCTGTCGACGAGCGAGTGGCCGACAAGATCGAATGGTATCTCAAAACGCGGGGCCGCCTCGCGGCCGACGATCCACTCTTCGTATCGCACGGGCACCGCTCCGACGGCGCGCGGCTGAACACGCGATCCGTGCGCAGCCGGATCAATCAGCACCTTAAGTCAGCGGAGATCAAGCGCAAGGGCATCTCGCCGCATAGCCTGACGCATACGGCGGCGCTGATCTGGCTGAACGAGGGGATGGACGTCGAGGAGGTGAAGCGGCGCATGCGCCATGGTAC
>CAZQAS010000021.1:0-18217 GCA_964591285.1 uncultured Rhodothermales bacterium | reverse complement strand
TGGACGCCTCAGATCACGGTGCGAATCGTGAACTGATGGAGCCCGCCGAGGGATGACCAGGAGTTGAAGGCGTAGTCAAATCGAATGCTCGATACCTTGATTCCGAACCCGGCGCCGAATCCGGCCATATCCAACCGGCTCTTCATCTTCAAATCCTCGTGGCGCCGGTGATTGTATCCGAACCGCACGTTGAAAGCCTCGCTGAACTGGAACTCGCCGCCGACGGTCACATGCCGCATGACGTCTCCGAGTGCGCTGCCGGAGCCGGACTCCTCTCCGATGCGGTTCAGGTTGTAGCCGGTTACGGCGATCATCAGCGGTACGTACTGCAGACGCTTTGAAGCGGAAAAGCGTACGTCGAGCGGGAGTTCATCGCGAATCGAGCCGAGGGAGCTGACGACGACGCCGAGATTATTGACTGATGCGCTCAGCGTCGCCTGTACTTCACTGATGTGATAGGCAACGCCGAGGTCCGCTGCGAGCGCAGATGCGCCGTACGATTCCACGCTGGAGAAAAGGCCGTGCACGCTCGCGCCGTAGGAAAGCCGGGGGTCGTCCGACCGCGCGAACGAAAGCGTCAGTGATGCATCGGATGCGCCGAATTCCTCCGTGGGATCGCCGTTTTCGTCGTATCCGTCCGTGTTCCCCCATCCGACATAGCGCAATCCCGCGCCGAACGTCCCGACGCCCTCAATGTGGCGGCCGTGGGCGAGAAATCCCGCATTCACGTCGCCCAGATGGTTCAGGTACGAGAAGGAGACGGCGCGATGCATCTCCTCGTTCAGCAGGGCGGGATTGTAGAATAGGGCGTTGACGTCGTCGTCGTACACCGCCGCGTACGATCCGGCCAGTGCGGATGCGCGTGCGGAGGGTTCGAGTCGTAGGAATGAGAACGTCGTGGCGGGTCCCGGCTGTCCGGCGGCCGGCGAACCGATGCCCGCCCAGGCCAGCATTAGGGCTCCGGACAACAGGAGCAGCAGGAGAGAAGGCGGCGATCTGAACGGCATGGCGGGCGATCCGGACGGCATAGCAGAGGGGTCGGTTGCGATAGGAGGAGCAACGTGCGGTAGCCGAGATCGATGGGCGTCGAAGAATAGCAGAGAGAGCGGGAAGAATTCAGCCGGCGCCGAGCGTGGCGTCCGGGCGCTTTGGAGGCGTCATACTACGCCGGGCGGGCGGGGTTCTACAAGGCAAGGAATTCTCTCTGCTGAGACTCGGCCCGCTGCCAGGAGTCGTCCCACACAGCATGCAGTGACGTCGTTGACCGACACGGTTTCGGGCTTCCGTACGGCCTGAATCAGGGGAACGGATCCACCTTCATGGCGTGAGACTCTCGGCCGTAACTCGTTGGCTTCGTTGTAGATAGATCCGGCGTGCACGCGTCTTCTTTTTCGGCAGGAGCACCTCCATTTTCAGCCCGCGCCCTTTCAGCCCGATGCTGACAAAACATCACGTACCTCCGGCCGTTTTAACAGCGCACGAGACGCCGCCGGCGCTTGGCCCGATTCTTGACCAGTCACTGCACCGCCACCGCAAAGACAGATCTCAACCGGATTCCGGCCTCGCCACGATCACCACGCGTTTTTGAATTCCACGCGATATGATAGAGTTTTTTCAATCCCTTTTCGGAGACAAGAACGAGCGTGAGCTCAAGCAGCTCTGGCCGATTGTCGAGCAGATCAACGAGCGATGCGAGGATCTCTCAAATCTCTCCGACGACGAACTCCGTGCCCGTACCGACGAATTCCGGCAGCGCATCCGAGACGCCGTCGCCGACAACGAAGCACGGCAGAATGAAATTCGATCGCAGCTCCGCGGGGACGTACGTGAGTCGCCGTTGACCGATCTGAGTGCGGATCTCCGGGAGAACGGGCAGCCGCAGTCGGACGGCCGCGCCGCGGAAGATGGGCAGACGAGCGATGGCCGAGCGGCCGAGCTCGACGCCGCCGGCGACGGGGCCGATGAGGAGGAAGAGCTTTCGCTTCGTGAGCGCCAGGCCCTCTACGAAGAGATGGATGAGCTCGAGGACGAATGGCTCGAACTCGTCGAGGCCACGCTCGATACCCTAGTTCCGGAGGCCTTCGCCGTTGTGAAGGAGACGTGCAAGCGCATGCTCGGCGAGGAATGGGAAGCCGGCGGCGCGACCGTGACGTGGGACATGGTACCGTACGACGTCCAGCTACTCGGCGGGATCGTCCTGCACCAGGGCCGGATCGCTGAAATGAAGACCGGTGAGGGCAAGACGCTTGTTGCCGTTCTGCCGCTGTACCTGAATGCGTTGACCGGCCGAGGCTGCCATCTCGTCACCGTCAACCCATATCTGGCGCAGCGCGACGCGGAGTGGATGGGCCCGATCTTTGAATTTCACGGCCTGACCGTCGACGTGGTCGATCGATATGACCCCCATTCGGAGGGCCGCCGCGAGGCGTACCGCGCCGACATCACCTACGGCACGAACAACGAGTTCGGCTTCGACTATCTGCGCGACAATTCATTTGTCGTCGAGCCGGAGCAGCTCGTGCAGCGAGAGCATCACTACGCGATCGTCGATGAGGTCGATTCGGTGCTGATCGACGAAGCCCGGACGCCGCTCATCATATCAGGTCCGGTACCGCAGTCGAATGAGGATCGCTTTCACGAGCTCAAGCCCCCTATCGAGAAGCTCGTCTACGCTCAGCAGAAGCTGGTGGCGACCTTTGCAAGCGAAGCGGAGCAAAAGCTGAAAGAGCGCGACAAGGCGCTCGAGGCCGGGGATCGCAAGAAGGCATCCGCGCTGGAGGATGAGGCGGGCCTCGCACTTCTGCGCGCCTCGCGCGGTTTTCCGCGCAACAAGAAGCTCCAGAAGCTACTGCAGGAGCCCGGAGTTGCGCAGCTCAGGCAAAAGACGGAGTACTTCTACCTCCAGGACAATGCGAAGAACATGCCCTTCGTCGACGACGAGCTCTACTTCGCCCTAGAGGAGAAGCAGCACGCCATCGAGATGACGGAGAAGGGGCGGGAGTTCGCCGCGCGGTCGGCGGGCGAGGATACGGACCTCTTCGTGCTCCCGGATATGGGTGAAGAGATCGCCTCCATCGAGAGCAAGTACGTGGAGAAGCGGCGCGAGCTGGAGGAGGAGATCGCGCAGGATGAGTCGCTCACCGAGGAAAAGAAGGAAAATAAGCTGATGAACGACCTCCGACTCCTTGAGAAGGAAGAGGAGGACGAGAAGCGTCAGCTATACAGTCTCTATTCAGATCGGGCCGAACGCCTCCACGCGATCGAGCAGCTGCTCAAGGCCTACGCGCTCTACGAAAAAGACGTCGAGTACATCGTCCAGGAAGGTCGCGTGCAGATCGTCGACGAGCACACCGGACGCGTGCTGTCCGGACGGCGCTACTCCGACGGGCTGCACCAGGCCATCGAAGCCAAAGAGCAGGTGGAGGTCCAGGCGGCGACGCAGACCTATGCGACCATCACGCTGCAGAACTATTTTCGGCTCTACAACAAGCTGTCCGGCATGACCGGTACCGCTGAGACGGAGGCGGAGGAGTTCTGGAAGATCTACGAGATGGACGTCGTGGTCGTGCCGACGAACAAACCGATCGCACGCGACGACAAAGACGATCTGGTTTTCAAGAGCCGGCGCGAGAAGGTCAGAGCGGCTATCGAAACGATCACCGCCTATCACGAGAAGGGGCAGCCCGTCCTCGTGGGTACCACGTCGGTGGAGGTCTCCGAGACACTAAGCCGAATGCTCCAGCGAGCCGGCATCAAGCACAACGTACTGAATGCACGGCGGGATCGGGCCAAGGCCGAGGCGCAGATCGTGGCGGAGGCCGGACAGAAAGGTGCCGTCACGATCGCCACGAACATGGCGGGTCGCGGAACGGACATCAAGCTCGGAAAGGGCGTCCGCGAGGTCGGCGGGCTGGCCATCCTGGGCACTGAGCGGCACGAGAGCCGGCGTATCGACCTGCAGTTGCGCGGCCGGTCGGGTCGTCAGGGTGATCCTGGCGAGAGCCAGTTCTACGTCTCTCTGGAGGATGATCTGATGCGGCTCTTCGGATCCGATCGCGTGGCCAAGGTCATGGACCGGCTCGGCATCGAGGAAGGTGAGGTCATTACTCACCCCTGGGTGAACAAGAGCATCGAGCGAGCTCAGTCGAAGGTCGAGCAGAACAATTTCGCCATTCGCAAGCGGCAGCTCGAGTACGACGACGTGCTCAATGCCCAGCGTCAGGTGATCTACGACCGGCGCTTGCATGCGCTGCGAGGGGAGCGCTTCCACGGCGAGGTGATGGAGATGCTCCAGGAAGTCATCGCCAAGATCGTCGAGAAACATTACGGCGAGGGCGACCTCGACGAGCTGCACGAGGAGGTGCTGCGCAAGCTCGCCTTTGAGTTCGAGATGGACCGCGAGGAGTTCGTCAAGCTGGGCGAGGATGGTGTCGGCCAGTTCATCTATGACCGCTCTCTTGAGTTCTACCGCCGTAAGCGCGATGCGCTGGCGCGTCCGTTCCACGACGGCATGAAGCAGGTCATGGAGCAGGACGAAGATAAGCGGCCGAGCCGCGTCTTCGTTGATTTCACCGACGGACGACGGCTTTTACGCGCAGTGGTCAAAGTAGAGGAGGCCGTCGGTACGCGAGGTCGGATCATCAACGACACGCTCGAGCGCACGGCGATGCTCAACATCATCGACGAGAAGTGGACCGAGCATCTGCGTGAGCTTGACGAGACAAAGGAAGGTATAGGACTGCGTGCGTACGGTCAGCGGGATCCACTTGTCGAGTACAAGATGGAGGCCTTCAAGCTGTTCACGCAGATGTTGGAGAAGGTCAACGAAGAAGTCGTCTCCTTCGTCTTCAAGGCCGGTCCGCTCGTCAGCGACCAGGCGGCACGCAAACAGGCGGCTCCGCGCCGGCGTCTCGATCCGAACCGGGCCAAGGTCCAGCACGACTCGATGGAGCCCACCTACGGCGTCAAGGCCGGCGCATCTCAGGAATCGTCCGCAGAACGCGATCCGTCGGCAGGCCAGGAGACGGTCGTCGTCGGCGAGAAGATCGGCCGCAACGAGCGCGTCACGATCCAGAATCCCGCCACCGGCCAGACGCAGACGCTGAAGTACAAGTACGCCGAGCGGAAGATCGACGAAGGCTGGGTGCTCCTGTCGTAGTCTCCGCCGGCGAAGACGTGCCGTGCCGGCGGACGTCTGACTGACGGCGCGGCCGATCCGCGTACTGCCGGAGGTGACGTTTTCGAGTTCTGTGTGTCTATATATTAGTACCCTGACCATTTCCGTCTGCCGCCTTGCTACGCTCACTCTACGTACGTGATTTCGCGCTGATCGAGGAGCTGGACGTCGAATTCGACGCCGGGCTCAACATCATCACAGGCGAAACGGGTGCCGGCAAGTCGATCCTCATCGGTGCGCTGCAGATGATACTTGGCGAGCGTGCGTCGACGGATTCCGTGCGCTCCGGCGCTGCCAAGGCCGTTATCGAGGGGATATTCGACGAAGCCGACGACCCGTCCATACGCTCCGTTCTGGAGGAGAACGCGATTGATCAGCAGCCGATGGTGATTCTTCGGCGTGAGATCACCAGTACGCAGAGTCGCGGCTTCATCAACGACTCCCCGGCTACGCTTCAGGTCATGCGCGAAGTGGCCTCGCATCTCATCGACCTGCACGGACAGCACGAGCATCAGTCGCTGCTGAAGGTCGCCACGCATCTGGAGCTGGTCGACAGCTTCGCAGGGCTGGCCGAGGAGCGCGCGCGCTACGAGGAGCACTACGCGGCGGTTGCCTCGCTCATCCAAGACCGTGAACAACTCCGCTCGCGGCAGCGCGAGATGGAGCAGAAGAAGGAGCTCTACGGGTTTCAGATCGAGGAGATCGATCGCATCGGCCCACAGGAGGGAGAGCAGGACGCGCTCGAGAGCGAACGCCGCGTGCTCGAGAATGCGGAGCAGCTCTTCGAAGCCACGACGAAGCTCTACGATATGCTTTTCGACGGAGATCGCGCGGTCCACGACCAGCTCGTGGTGATTCGCGATGAGCTGCGCAATCTGGCACGTATCGATCAGGGTTTCGAGGAGACCCTCGACGAAATCGATTCCGCCTGCATCGTAGCTTCCGAGGCGGCGAGTTTTTTGCAGGACTACAGCGCGGACGTTGAATTCAACCCGGAACGGCTCGAGGAAATTCGCGATCGGCTTGGCGAGCTCGACCGGCTGAAGCGTAAATATGGCGGTACGATGGAATCGGTCCTCGCCCACCGGCGTGAGATCGGCGAGGCGTACGAGGCCGCACAGGATTTTGAGGGAACGCTAAAGCGCCTGGGCGAGCGCATTCGTGATTCGCAGCGCGCACTCAGCGTGGTGGCGGGGGAATTAAGCGCTCGGCGGCGGCAGGCCGCGGTGGGCATCGAGGAGGCCGTTCAGGAGGAATGTGCGAAGCTGGGTATGCCGAACTGCCGTTTCCAGGTTCGGTTCGACGCTGTCGCGGATGCGGAAGGGTGGATCTTTCTTGAGGATGCACGCGACGGCTTCGGGGGCATGAGCCTCGCGAGCGATGACGACGCTGAAAGGGGCTCCGGCGGCGGGCAGGGCAATGCTCACACAGACGGATCTGCGCGATCGTCAAGGCGCCTTCGCGCCTTTGAATCCGGCGCGGACCGCGTCGAATTCTACATCTCAACAAACCTCGGCGAGGAACCGAAGCCGCTAACTAAAATCGCTTCGGGCGGCGAGATCAGCCGCATTATGCTCGCACTAAAGACCATCCTCGCGAAGCATCAGAAATTCCCAATCCTCGTGTTCGACGAGATCGACGCAGGCATTTCGGGCTCCGTCGCATCGAAGGTCGGGCAGAGTATGCACGACCTCGCATCGAGCCATCAAATCATTGCCATTACCCATCTTCCGCAGATTGCTGCACGCGGAGACGTGCACTGCCTCGTCGAAAAGTACATCGACGGTGGGCGCACGAAGACGAGAATTCGTCGCCTCTCCGAGCACCATCGAGCCGAACACGTCGCCGGGCTCATGAGCGGGGCCGACGTGACCGAAGCGGCGCTGCAGAGCGCCCGTGAGCTTATGAACGCGGCGAAACGATGATGTCTGACGGGCTACGACCTTCTGATCGTGTCTCGTGCTTGCCGCGAGGTTCGGTGCCGTGAGCATACGTTGCGCTTATCGTCATCACTTAGTACCGTAAGACTCACTCACCCTCAACCGCTGCTCAGTCGAGTCGCCGCCCGAGTTTCCTGGTAGTAACTTCATCCATGACGCACATTTCTTTTGGAACGGACGGCTGGAGAGCTGTCATCGCAGAGCATTTCACGTTCAGAAATCTGGACACCGTCGCCAGGGCGACCGTTCGGTGGATTCACCGGCATCACGGCCGTGAAGGAACAGCCATCGTTGGCTACGACACGCGCTTCATGGGCGCGCAGTTTGCGGAGTACGTCGCCCGCGTGTTCGCCTCGCAGGAAATTCAGGTCATCCTTGCCGACAGCTTCACGCCAACGCCCGCGATCAGCTGGGCTACGAAGGCCTACGGCTGCGCCGTGGGAATCGTGATCACCGCTAGCCATAATCCGCCGGAGTACAACGGCTACAAATTGAAGGCGGCCTTCGGAGGTCCGGCGACTCCGGACATGATCTCCGAGGTCGAAGGTGAGATCCCCGGACTAGGCGGCGACGCCGTTCCGCCGCCTCCATACTCAAGACTCGCCGGTCTGGGGCGCATCGAGCAGCGCGACATCACGGAGGGATACCTCGACTACCTGCGTGAGCGTCTCGACGTGGAAGCCATCCAACGCTCCAAGAAGCGAATTGCGCACGATGCGATGTACGGAGCAGGGCAGGGTGTCGTTACGCGACTACTGGGCGCCGACTCCGTCGTCGAGTTGCGCTGCGACTGGAACCCCGGATTTCACGGCCAGGCGCCCGAGCCGATCGAGCGAAATCTCGCACCGCTTATGCGGACGGTCCTCGAGCACGGCTGCGACGCCGGATTGGCGAACGACGGTGATGCAGACCGCATCGGCATGTGCGACGAGCGCGGGAGGTTTGTCGATTCCCACACCATCCTCGCGCTGCTCGTAAAGTATTTGCACGAAAACCGCGGGCTCACCGGAAAGATTGTCAAGACATTCTCGACGACCAGCCTGATTGACCGCATGGCGGACGCCTACGGCCTTGAGGTCGACGTCACGCCCATCGGATTCAAGCACGTCGCCGCGAAGATTGTCGAGGAGGACGTGCTCGTCGGCGGTGAAGAGTCCGGCGGCATCGCCGTGAAGGGGCACATTCCCGAGCGCGACGGATTGTTTATCGGCCTTCTCATCACCGAGATGATGGTGGAACGCGGCAAGAAGCTGTCAGAGCTCGTCGCCGAGCTCCACGAAGAGTTCGGTACGCACGTGTGCCGTCGGGTCGACCTTCACACGACGGAAGCCCGTAAGCAGAACGTGCTCAAGCAGCTACGGGAAGAGGGCGGACTGAGGTCGATCGACGGAGCGTCCGTCGTGGAGGTGAGGACGCTCGACGGTTTCAAGCACATGCTCGCGGACGGATGGCTGATGGTGCGGCCGTCGGGAACGGAACCGGTGCTTCGCATTTATTCAGAGGCGGAGTCGGCTGAGCGAGCAGAGCGACTGATCGAAGATGCGGCCGAGCAGCTCGGTATGAATGAGATGGCGGAATAGTACCCAAAGCGTGCGTGGAGTCCTTGTCGGCATCACTCTGTGTCTCGGTCTCGGTGCCGTCGATGCCGCACACGCCGTCAGCGGCGGGGCGGTCGAGCGCACGCTGTCAGCTCACATCGACACCCTATCCGATACGACGATCTTTCGGCCCCGCCGGCTCTGGACCGGCGTTGCGGGCTTCGTTGCGGCCGACGTCCTGATCTTGTGGGGACTTAACCGGCTGTGGTATGCCGATCACGAGCGGACCCGCTTCCACTGGTACAATGACTGGGGCACGTACGCGCAGCAGGACAAGGCCGGGCATTTCCTCGTGGCCTGGCACCTCGCTCGCGTGTTCGGCGAGTACGGACAATGGAGCGGGCTTTCGCGCCGCGACGCCGGAATCTTTGGCGGCCTGATGAGCGCGGCTTTTCAGAGCCAGATCGAGCTGTTCGATGGATTTTCTGAGGCGTTTGGAGCCTCGGGGACGGATATCCTGGCGAACGTCCTTGGCGGGGCGATCGGCGGCGCGAAGGTGGCATTCCCCGATCGATTGTCCTGGTTTGATGCGAAGTATTCGTATCACCCATCTCCCTACTACAAAGACGACGTCTCCTCCTTTCCACCATTCCGCTACCTCGGCAACGCCCTGAAGGACTATGACGGGATTTCCTACTGGCTCGTCGTGCGTCCATCGGCGCGGATCGAAGCATGGCCGAATTGGCTCGGCCTCTCGCTGGGCTATAGTGGGACGGGGCTTGCGCATCCACTCTCCGGTCGCTCCGAGGAAGGGCACCGCGGCGGTCCCGTTCACCAGAGGCAGATCTACGTCGGACCGGACCTGGATATTCTCTCGCTCCGGGACGACTGGCCGCAGCCGTTTCGCGCAGTCGCGGGCTTCTTTTCGTTCCTCCGGCTTCCGGCCCCGGCGCTGCAGCTCACGCCGGACGTACGCTGGTACTGGGTCTACTATTAGCGTCGGGCGACCGCCCGCGACAGAATCGGCGCGAATCAGACATTACGCCTGGGACGTATCCGCGTACGTTCTTCCGAGCCGCTCAGCCAGCTTTTCAAGAAAGTGCTGATCCGTGTCGTCGAACGCCGCCGGATCATCCGAATCGACGTCGAGCACGGCCAGCAGTCGTCCGGCCGGGGATACGACCGGCACGACGATTTCGGAGCGCGTCGAGGATGAGCACGCGATGTGGCCCGGAAATTCGTCGACGTCGGGTACGAGCTGCGTCTGGCGCGTCCGCGCGGCAGCTCCACACACCCCTCTCGAGAAGGGGATGCGAAGGCATCCGTGTCCGCCCTGATACGGGCCGATTACCAGTAGATTTTCCGAGACGGCGCGGTAGAACCCGGTCCAATGAAACTTAGAGAAGCTGTTGTGGAGCTCACAGGCGACGGTAGCCATCGCTGCGACCCAATCATCTTCACCGTCGAGTAGGGCATCGATACGCTTCAGAACGGCCTCATAGCGGGCTGAAACGTCCTCGGTCGATGGACTGGTTGGCATCATCGGCGTGAACCATGAGCGGTGGTGACCTCTTCCGCCTCCTCAACGTCGCGGCCCTCGATCGGTTCGGGAGAGCGATCCAGCGCATGGCGAAGCATGTCCTCCAGATGCGGATGGGCGAACCGGTATCCACTCTCGAGGAGGCGGCTCGGCGTGGCGCGGACGCTCATCAGCGCCGCGTCATCGGAGATCTTTCCGAGCAACAGCCGCACGAGCCACGGCGGCATGTTCAGATAAACGGGTCGCGAAACGACGCGGCCGAGCGTTTTGGCAAACTCGGACATCGTGACCGGATTCGGGCTCGTCAGATTGACGGGGCCTTCGATGGTCTCGTCGACGAGGAGGTGGTAGATTGCCGCCTGCACGTCGTCGATCCCGATCCAGCTCAGGTACTGATTCCGTCCGCCGTAGCGGCCGCCGAGACCCATACGAAAGGGAACGAGAAGCGATCGAAGCACGCCGCCCTCGGGAGTAAGGACTATCCCAACGCGCATCTGAACGGTACGAATGCCTTCCTCGGCTGCGCGCAGCGTTGCCCGCTCCCATTCCTGACACAATGCCGACAGAAACATGTCGTCACCGGGCGGCGACGACTCGTCCAGCAGCTCATCGCCGCGATCTCCATAGTAGCCGATCGCCGAGGCCGAAAGGAAGATTCGTGGCGGTTTCGTGAGTCGGGCCAGTGCACGGGCAAGGTGCTCGGTGGCCCCAACACGGTTGCTGAGAATCTCCAACTTCTTCTGTTCGCTCCACCTCGCAAGCGACAGCAAGTGATCGCCACCAAGATGGATCACCGCATCCACGCCCTCCAGCTTCTGGTGCTCGAGAATGTCTTCGCGATGATTCCAGTGGATCTCTCGATCGGGATCTTCCGGCGGATTCTCCACGATAGGCCGCACCTCGTGGCCTCCACGTTCGAGAAAGCGACTCAGATGCGCGCCTACAAGCTTGTCCGATCCGCTCAGGGCGATTCGCATGGAAAGGTGGTGAGGTGGCCGAAATCAAATGGCTTCCTGAGTTAACTCCGGAGCCAGCACTCGACTGACCACGTGCACCACGCCGTTGGATGCCTCGATATTCGTCTCGGATAGTTGCGCGCCGCCGACTTGGAGATTTCCGGCCGACCCACTGACGGTCAGATCGCGGCCCTCAAGCGTGCGGATAGACGCGCCATCCTGCAAGTCTTGCTCCATCGTTTGGCCGCTTGCGATATGATAGAGAAGCATCCCCCTCAATTGATCGCGGTTTTCGGGACCGAGGAGGGTATCGATTCCGGTCTGTGCAGACTGAAATGCATCATTCGTCGGCGCGAATACGGTGAACGGGCCCGGACCCGTGAGCGTCTGCTCGAGTCCCGCTGAGTCGATGGCCGTGGTGAACTGAGAGAATCGGCCGTCCTCCTGGAGCACGTCGTAAATCGAATTCGCCGTATCTACGTTCGCCGCCGTCGTGTCGGTGGCGAGTGTATCCGATTCCAACTGAATGCCGTCCTCCTCTTCGGCGCAACCAGTCACCAGGAGCAGCAGGCACAGGGGCGCAATCCTGAACAGCACGCGCCGCAGGGGTCGGGGCGGCCGGTCCGTCCGAAGTTTCGTGATATATCTCATGGTCCGTGCGTGGGCAAGGTGAGTAGGTGATGTGGATTCTCGTATTCAGTCGTCCGTGGAAGTGTCCCGAGGCCTGCCCACGAATACGGAACGACCGGGTGAGATTCCAACAACGTTACGGGGGCCGACCGGCCTTCGGCTCAGTGGTCGCGCGACCCGGCCTCCGCTCGGGGCGATCGGCCTCCGGCTCAGTGCTCGGATAACTGCCCTGCGCTCGATCGATCGTCGAAGGCCTAACCCAATTACGAAAATACTCGGATGCTTACGGAATGACACGCGCACTCTGACCTACATGTCGTTGAATGCCATCAGAAACGGCAAAATTCGCTTCTGGCGGGCGATTTGGTGTGCTTCGCAGGAGTTGGTATGTGTCTTGTGACGTGGTGGTCTGTGCAGATCGGACGCCGGCGCAGTTTCAGCAGCTTGCGCCCGCTATTCGATCTCCACAACTATCTGCTCTCTTCACGTAGATAATTAGACTGCCTGTTATGATGACCGTTTGCCGTTATACGTGCGCGATCGTCGTCTTTCTCGCCGTTTCCCTAACTCCCCGGGGTTGTTCGGACGTGAGCGAGCAGACGATGGCCGCAGACGACCCAAACGCCACGGTAGTCAGCGAGACCATTCGCACTGACGCCGGTGAAGATCAAGAGTCTTCCGACGCCGGCGCGGTGTACGACATCGGGTCGTGACGCACTGTTGTGTGTCACGGGCCGTCAAGTGCCTGTGGTGGGCATGGTGGTGGTGACATTAGCCAATGGTGGATGCCGGGCGGACAAACGTCCGTTCGGCTCCACCGGCTAATGCCCTTATCCGATATCCACTTCCGTTCACTTCTTCTGGTCGACCCGCCACTCTGGAATCCCCTCGAGTACGTCCCCGGCATCCACGAGACTGCGCGCCTCAGGATGCGCGAAGCCGCGAATGGTTCAGGAATCCTTTAGGCCGGCGCATGTCTCACGAATTCGGACGATGAGTACTGAGTGTCCGTGACATTCTCAAGCGGGCCTTGAGCGAAGTCTATGATAGATAAACTTGAAACCCATCATACATAGACTTGGCCCTCCCCCTAATAGACTGGGCCCTCCCCCTATACCAGAGCGCGCCCCTATATCAGAGCGCCAAAGAGCCGTGCTTCCTCGTTTGCAGAACGCGTCCGGCGGTGCGGCTACCGCCGCACCGTCCTCGGTTCTCGGGGACAATGGCTCCCGCTGATGCGTCACAGCCGAACAGGCTCTCGGAGAAAATGCTCCCGCTGTTGCGTCAGAGCCGAACAGGCTCTCGGGGGGCGCGGCAATCGGGCACAAGGTGAAGGCTCAGGTGAAGGCTCAGAAGTGTGCTACGCCGCCAGGCGGGCATCAGGCGTCCGCGACGACACTTGACTCCAGGGCGTGGGCGATGATCTCGGTGATCTCCGCCTTCGTGAAGGGCTTGCTCAGATAGGCGTCGAAGCCGGCGGCGAGGAAGCGATCTTCGTCGCCGGGCATCGCGTAGGCGGTAAGCGCTACGATCGGCACATCCTTGTACCGGTCGAGCTCGCGGATGGCGTGCAGGACGTCGATGCCGTCGTGTCCGCCGCCGAGATTGATGTCGAGCAGCAGGGCGTCGAAGGTACTCGTGCGGGCCGTCTCAAGGGCTGAATCCGCGTCGGCGACCGTCTTTACATCGTACAGCCCGCGGAGCTGATGCCGCGTGAGGGCGAGCGTATCGGTGTTGTCGTCTAGAATGAGCACGCGGCTCGGCACGGTTTCCTGTTCGCGTCGAGCGCGACTGGAGCGCTTAGGCACTCCGTTCTCAGTGACGTGGAGTTCGTCGGTGGCGGTCCGAGGGAACGATACCGTGAAAGTGCTGCCGGTGCCCTGCTCGCTCTCCAGCGTAATCGCGCCGCCCATCAGTTCCACGAGTCGCTTGGTGATGGCCAGCCCAAGGCCGCTTCCTTCGTAGGAGCGGGAGTGACCGACGGACTCCTGCCGGAATTCGGAGAAGACGTGCGGAAGGAACGTTTCGCTGATGCCGATGCCCGTGTCTTGCACGGCGATGTGCACGCGGGAGTCGTCGGCCGTGACGTTGACCGTTACCGATCCTTCGTCGGTGAACTTGACGGCGTTGTCGACAATGCTCTTGACGATCCTCTGTAGCGAGGCACGGTCCAGGCTCGCTTCGATCCGCTCAGTTGGCGTATTAATTTTCAGCGCGAGGCCCTTCTTCTCGGCATGATCGATGTACCACTCGGCCGCCCTACGCGTCTCTTTGACGAGGTCGAGCCGGACGGCCTCGAGCTCCAGGCTTCCACCTTCGAGCTGGGCGAGGTCGAGTATGGAGTTGAGGGTCTCCTGAAGGCGAATCCCGCTCGTTACGATGCGATGGGCGAAATCGCGATGCTCGGGGCCGAGCTCTTCGGTAAGAATCTCCGCAAATCCGAGAATGCCCGTGAGCGGCGTGCGCAGCTCATGGCTCATGTTGTTCAAGAAAGCGGATTTAAGCTTCAGGAGCTCCTCTACTTTCTCGCGCGCTTCTCGTTCGGCCTCCAGCTGTTCTCGATTGTGATCCGACATCATGTTGGAGAGGCGGACGCGTACGTCGCGCAAGCGGCCGGTCAGAGCGGCAATGATGAGCACCGCGAGAAAGTAGGGGAGCGAGTGGAGCAGTAAGGTCGGAACGTCGGCTCCGGATTCGAAACGGAAAAAGAGTATCGGGTTCAGTAGCAGTCCTGCCATAATCGATGAGGTCACGCCGACGCGCGATCCCCAGAACCAGGAGATCAGCATCACGGGAAGGACCGCAAGCGCGCCGGTGCCCGGCCCGATAGCGTTGTACATCGTCGGGAACGCCACGGCATAGGTGCAGACCGCGATCGTAACGATGGCAGCTTCGACGGCTTGTCGCGCCTTCTCGTTTATTTCGGCATCGGCTTGATACGCCATGATGGCACATGGAGAGCACGCCTTGCCCGACGTGCCTCGGCTCGGTTAGTCTTGGCAATCGATGAATGATATCCATCAAATCGATGATGGTATCCGTCATCTGAGGGTGACGATGCAGCCTTTCGTGGCTACTCGTTACATATATCGACGCCTAACCGAATTTCTATACCCGTCTCCACAAAAAAGTCGGCGTCGACCTGGGTGACCTCACGGGCGGGCGTTACGTCGTTGTTGCAAAGCCGCGGCACGAAGGTCGATCCTCTCGGCATCCCTCGCGGTATATACTAGTATGTCGGCCGTGCTCCTGTGAAGCGCGGCAAGTCGGAGGTAAACGAAGAAGAGGACGAAGCCATGCCTGTTGAGAAGCTGAAGACGTTCCTGGATGAGCACGGTGTTAAGTACGTCAGCATCACACATTCGCGAGCGTACACGGCCCAGGAAGTCGCCGCCTCGGCACACATTCCAGGGAAAGAGGTGGCAAAGACCGTCATGATAAAGCTGGACGGAGACATGGCGATGGCGGTGCTGCCGGCTTCCTACAGCGTCGATTTCGATCAGCTGCGAGAAGCCACCGGCGCCGGTGACGTGGAGCTGGCATCCGAGGACGAATTTGAGAGCCTCTTCCCCGGCTGCGAACTCGGGGCGATGCCGCCGTTTGGCAGCCTCTATGACATGCAAACCTTCATGGACGTGAGTCTTTCCGACGATGAAGAGATCGCATTCAACGCCGGCTCTCATACCGAGCTCATCAAGTTGTCGTTTACCGATTACCGCAACCTGGAGGAACCGATAGAGCTGCGGTTCGCACTCGAGCCGGCCACTACCTAAAACCATCATCTTCAATCTTAGACGCTGATAGATTCAAGGAGGTGAGTGGACATGGTGACGCGCAGCATGTTCTCATTTCTGATGATGGCGCTCGTGATCGGAAGCGTCGAAACGGCGTTCGGGCAGCCGTTGCACCCTTATGATCGACACATGGTCACAGGCCCCACGGCCCTAGAAAATGTGACAAGCCTTTTTACGGAACGATTTCACCCCGTGCATATCAGGCAGGTGGACGTGCCGGAGCAGGTCGCGGCCGGGGAGAGCTCACATTTCTCGGTGATCGCGAACGTGGAATCCGCGACACTTCCGATTAACGCGGTTTGGCACTTCGGTGATGAGATCGAGAAGAAGGGTCTCAGCGTGGACCACAGTTTCGCCGCACCCGGGGAATATGAAGTACGGGTAGAAATCTCCAACAGGCGGAGCAGTGAGTCGCGCACGTTTACTGTTGACGTGGTCGATCAAGATCAGCAGTCTTGAATTCGACGCACGAGGACATCATGTATTCGACGCGCGAGCGCCATCACGTGAGGTGCTAAGGTTAGGCGGGGCACCAGGTTCTGAGCAACTTTAGCTTGGTGCCCCTGTACATTCCTTTATAGCACTCATTGAGGTAGGCGCCATGTACACATCCAATCGACCTCGAGGCGCAGTTCTCACGTCTTGTATTTTACTCTTCGCGCTCGTAGCGTTCGGATGCAGCCACTCCGGGCAGACGACGAATGGGGATTCCGGCGAGCATGACGTATCGGTGGGATATGGAACGCAGCCAAGAGAGGATGTGACCGGGGCCGTTTCTTCTGTCGATCCCAAACAGGAGCGCGAGCGTCGTCCAATCGTGCGCGTGGAGGAAATGCTCAGTGGTGTATCGGGCGTACGCGTGCTGAGCCTGCCGAGTGGCGGCATCCGCGTACAGATTCGTGGAGCGACATCCGTCTATGGTAGCACCGAGCCGCTCTACGTCATCGACGGAATGCCGATGCACGTTGAGGCCGGACAGGGGCTAAGCTGGCTCAACCCCGCCGACATCGACACGATCGACGTGTTGAAAGATGCTTCGGCCACGGGCATCTATGGATCTCGCGGCGCCAACGGCGTAGTGATCATCAAAACGAAGCGGCTCTAGGTGTTCAACATCCTTCACCAGATTTCCGGCTCCGTTCGTTTTCTATTTCTCGCCGTCGCGGCGACCATTCTGCTGAGCCTGACTTCATGCACGCAGGATGAGAGGCCTGGACCTGGTTCCGAGACGTACGCGGAGACCGTAAGCGCATTCTATACCGGTCTCGCCGCACTTCAGGTCGGCCAAGATCGTCATGCGGAGGAGCAGCTCTTGCTCGTCACCGAACGCGCGCCAGAGGAGCCGGCTGCGTGGGCGAATCTCGGACTCCTCGCCCTTCGCCGAAATGAGTTCGACACGGCAGACGAGCGTCTGGAGCGAGCCCGCACCCTTGCTCCTGAGGAGAGCCGCGTCTATTTCCTCTCGGGTCTGCTCGAAGTGGCCCGCGGCAGCTCCGATGCCGCAATAGATTTCTTTCAGCGGGCCCGCGAACTGGATACCACCAATATACGTGCGATCTATGCGCTGGCGGAGCAGATCGAACAGCGCGGCGGTGCGGAGGCGGAGCAGGATGTCCGCCGCCTTCTGGATGCCATTCTGGAAATGGAGCCGAATCATCTCGCCGTTCTGATCGAACGTGCGCGCAGAGCCGCGTCTGCCGGCGAAGCAGAGACCGTTCGCGAGACGGTGGTTCGACTTCAGGACCGTGCTCCAACGTGGTCGGAGGAGAGCCGCGAACAGCTCGACGCCGTCGAGCGCGTCGTGGAGTCGAGTGACATGGAGGCGGCCGCCACGCAGCTCGCGTTCTTGAGCAACGTGCTGAAGCGGGAGACCGACTACCGTGAGAGTCTGGCCAGCATTCGAACCGAACCCGGGCAACCGACGGACATCATCCCTCAGTTTCTCGCGCTAGAGCAGCCGCAGGCGCAGCCGGCCGCGCCGGACGACTCGCTCACATTCGCCGTGGAGCCGCTCTTCACGGAGGAGAGCGAGCAGCAGTGGGCCTGGGCACAGGCCGTGCCGCTCTCTGCGGAGGGGCTGCCCGTCGTAATGGCGTTCGGTGACGGTGATCTCGTTTTCGAAGACGGCACGCGGATCGAGGTGCCGGAGGGGCTGCCGCCCGGCGGACTTATCCTCACGGACTACAATTATGATTTTAGCATCGACCTCGGTATGGCCGGGCCCGCCGGATTCCGGCTGTACCGGCAGGAGGCGGACTCCTCGTTTACCGACGTTACGGGCTCGCTCGACGTAGGGGGTGCTCTGCTCGATGCGTCGTTTACGGGCGGGTGGTCCGTGGACGTGGACATGGAGGGGGATCTCGACCTGGTGCTTGCGCGCGAGGCCGGGCCGCCGCTCGTTCTCCGAAATCGCGGGGACGGCACCTTCGAGCGGCGCGAAGCCTTTGAAAGCACGCCGGCAGTGGTTGATTTCGCATGGGCCGATCTGGACGCTGATGGCGATCCGGATGCGGCATTCGTCGCCTCGGACGGGTCGGTGCACGTGTACGAGAACCGCCGCTCCCAGGGATTCGAGCATAGCGTCATCGAGAGCGGTGGCGAAGCGGCGGCGATTGCGGTCGCGGATCTCGACGCGGATGGTCG
>CAZQAS010000020.1:0-35815 GCA_964591285.1 uncultured Rhodothermales bacterium | reverse complement strand
ACCAGTGACCTCTCGCGTGTGAGGCGAGCGCTCTGAACCCCTGAGCTAAGGGCCCGTGCTTGCGCGTGGCGCAGATAGTAATCCCCTCCTATTCGAATGTCAAGGTAGAGAACGGGATCGTTCCAGGAGAAGTGTGAAGCTCGTGTCCGTCTCAAAGTTGGCGCGTTTGTCGATCGTGATATTCGCGATCGCGTTGGAGGCGGGGAGCGGACCAAGCGACGACATACGTGGGGAAAAAGCCGGAGTGAAGGTGATCAGCGTGCTGTTCGACTGCTGTGGTTCGGCTCGATCAGGTCCGGTCGTGACGACGGACGCGGAGACGATGGCGGAACCGAAATTGGTGTCCTGCATCACGGAGAACCCGCCCGCGACTCCGACCACGAGCAGCAGTGCCACCGCGGAGGTCATCGTGGCGCCCTTGAGGCGATCGCTCAGCAGTACGTGGAATGGCACCTTTCCGTGGACGAGATCACACGTGATCTGTCGCCGAAGTCGGTCGTGCAGATCGCGCGGTGCGCGGCAGCGGCAGCCATAGTGGCAGAGCAAGAGACGCGTGTCGCGTAAACACTCGGCGTGCTCCTTGACGTCAGGATTCGCGCGTAGATACTCTTCGAAGACGTCGCGTACGACGGGATCCATGGTCCCGTCTACATATTCGCAGAGAAGTTCGTCCTCAAGGTTAGGGTGGTCGTCCTGGAGGGGTGGGTCGTATCCGTCACACATAGGCAGGCTAACTGAAGCAACGCGTCACATAGGTAGAATCGATTTAAACGAATAAGGGACCGGCAGTAGAATAACTGCCGGCCCCCTATGGTTTCCTGGATGGGACGAAAAGTTATTCTTCCTGCACGCTGTAGATATCCTTCAGAAGTACCTGGAGTTTCGTCCGACCTCGATTGATTCGGCTCTTGACGGTGCCCATAGGCAACCCGGTGATTTCAGCGATTTCTTCGTAGGCGAGCTGCTGCACGTCACGCAGTACGACCACCTCGCGAAACTCCTCCGGAATCTGCTTCAGAGCCTCCTGAATGTAGAAATCCTGAATCGTGCTTTCGGTATGCTTGTCTGGAGAGAATGTTTCGTCCGGCACCTCCACCTCGTACTCCTCATCGTCCCGATTTACGGACTGCAGAGAGTAGAGTCGTCGGCGCTTTCTCTTCCTGTATTCGGAGCGTGCCAGGTTGCCGGCGATCGTGTAGAGCCATGTAGAGAATTTGGCGATCCGCCGGTAGGAGTGCCGATTACGGTAGACCCGAAGGAACGTCTCCTGGAGCAGATCCTCGCACTCCTTCATATCTCCGAGGAACCGGTAGATGTAGTTCGTCAGCGGGTCCTTATAGCGGCTTACCAGAATATCGAACGCTTCAACCGTCCCGGCCTGAAACTGTGACATCAAATCCTCATCGCTCATCTGACTGAGCGTATCGAGATGTCGCGTGTTCGGGTTCGAGTTCTTGAGCGCCGTCTGGCGACGTTTCAGAACATTTGCCTTCTGCATTGAGGTCTTTGCCTGGTTTCTGCTTCTATGTAAGACGGGAGAGTGTCCCGCTTGTTACCATTCCCTCGTGCACGCTAGGTGCGGGCTGAAAGTATCTGGCGAAGGGCGAGCGTGAGAACCACCTGCTCCCCTCTGTGAGCCCCTCCCTTCAACTCGAAGTCAGCAGCCAGCAAGGCGCTGAGTGACTGTTCGATCGATGGGAGCGGAAAGCGGCGGATACTTTGGAGGTACTCCTTGATGTAAAACGGAGGAACTCCGATCCGACTTGCCATGCTCTTCTCCGGCTGTCCCCTGCAGGCCGTAAGCTTCCAGAGCTTCGTGAAAAACGAGGTGAGGACCGCTACGATCATGAGCGCCTCACCGCGTGCATTCGAGGCCTGCTGCAACATCCGTTCCGCGATGCGAAATGCGTCGACAGACTCGCCGCTGCCGATGGCGCGCTGAAGTTCGAAGACGTTATAGTCCCTCGTTTGTCCGCTGGCGTGGACGACGTCGTCCGCTGTAATGGTCTCCTTTTCGGCGGCAAACGTGGCAAGCTTATCGAGCTCGGTCGCAGCGACGCGCAAGTTGGTACCGATGTAGTCCACCAGCATCCGAAGGGCGTCGGGCGCGATACGATAGCCATCCATCTCAGCCCGATTCTTCACCCATCCATGCATCTGATTTGGATAGAGCGACTTGCATTCGAATGTCACAGCGTGCTTTCTCAAGGCACGATATGGATGAGCAGACAGATTCGGCTTCGTGCCGCAGGAAAGCAGCACCACGGCAGAGGGATTCGGCTGCTCGGCATAGGCTTTAAACGAGCGATTGTCCTTGAGTTGCTCGAAGTCACGAACGATGACGACCCTTCGTTCGGCCATGACCGGATACGAGGAGCACAAGGCAAGTACGCTACGGGCGTCCGACTCATGCCCATAGACGATGTCCAGGTTGAAGTCGCGTTCGTGAGGAGCTAGAGCGCACTCGCGAAGCACGTCCTGCAGCTCATCGGCTAGAAACCGCTCGTCACCGTAGAAAAAGTAGAGCGGTTTGAAATTCTTGTGCCGGAACGCGGTAACTAGCTGCTCGTACGTCGTTTCCTTACCGGCCATTTGCTTGATTGCTTCGCCTTCAGTTAAGATCAATTAAGATACGGCCGTTTTCCGTACCCTGCCTTAGGACGGTTCGTCTCAGGCGCCGCAAGTCGATTCTATTCGATCATTCTTCAAAGTCAAGTAAGCCTGCCCGGAACTGTTCAGTCGGCATCGGTTCTCGGCGGGAATATACGCACGGCATGTCCACCTGCGACCGGCGGCTGGATGACCGTAACGGTAGAAGGTAGTTTTTCGCTCGCTTGTACCGAGTTCGTATAGGGTGATCGGTCCTCGTTACCCGCCGGCTGCCTCTCGACCGCTGGACCTCACAGGGGCGGTTCCTGATCCCGAGTCGTGAGGCGACTCTCATGCAAGCGGTACGCGGCGATCTGAAGTAACGCAGCATCATGCCGAGCAATAGCGTAAGCGAGCCCGAGCACGTCGGTGTGCTGCGCATCCAGCACGATGGGGCAAATCCAGTCTTCCGGCTCCAGGCGTTCAAAGCGGTCGAGTAGCTCTGAGCGAGCGTCCTGCACCCGATCAAACAGCGTACGGATGTCGTGCTCATTCCACGTCTGGGATTCGAGCAGGGCGCCGCTGTCCGGCACCGAGACCTCGATGTCTCCCCCGTCGTCGCCTGTCAACTGTGCCACCGCCGGAGTGAAGATGGTTTCGTCGATGTGGGCGATCAGCGCATAGATCTCGTTGAACGAGGGCTCAGACTCGAGCGGCCTGGCAGAAAGCACCTCGTCGGGGACTAACTTCAATTGGTGCCTGACCGCTTCGATTTCGTCGATGAGCAAAGCAAGCTGCGCAAGCACTTCTCCTCGAGCCTTGCTCGAGCCGCTGGAATCCGGTGACTCGCTCATTGCGGATTCAGGAGTGACTAGTTTGGAGCGTGGCCCGACTTCGGCGGCCCGTGCCGATCACTGCCCCAGTCCATGTCTTCGGACGCCGGACTGGGCGTCTGCGTGTGGATATCGTCGGCCACATCCTCCTCGATCGTCTGTGTGAGATAGGTGAGGAAGTGGCGGTCCTTCAGACTGTGGATGTTGTTTTCGTGCCGAAAGTCCCACTGCTGCCCAAACTGTGGATCCTTGTAGTTGTCCAAATACTCGAGGCGGTCTTTGAGCTGCTCCTTGGGGATGAGCAGCCGCTCCAGGCCGAAGATCGCCTCGTCGCGGCTCTGGAAGGTCATGTCGTATTCTTTCGACATGACGATCGCTTCTTCGGGACACACCTCTTCGCAGTAGCCGCAGTAGATGCAGCGCAACATGTTGATCTCGAACCACTCAGGCTCGCGTTCCTTGGCCCCCTCGATTTCGTGTGACTGCATCGAGATGGCCATCGGAGGACAAGCACGTGCGCATAGATTGCAAGAGACGCACCGCGGCTTTCCCTCCTCCTCGACGAGGACGGGACGCCCCCGGTAGCTGTCCGGCGGATACCACTGCTCGTCCGGATATTGGAACGTGTACTGGTCCACCTTCATCTTCCGGAAGGTGTACCCGAGTCCTTTAAACACCTCCGGCAGGTATATCCGCTCCCAGAAGTTGAGTTTTCGTTCGTTTTCCTTTCGGAGGTTTGCCGGTTTACCAGGCATCAGGCTATGGTAAAGAAATGCGTATTTGGTGCGCTCGTTGTAAAGTGCGCTCGTTGTTAGTGCGCTCGTTGTGGCGCGTACGCCCAACGGTCGCCATTAGGTTCTGCAAAATCCAGCGAATTGGCGAACAGGCGTCGGCATGGGAGAGCCCACGGCCCTGGGGTTTGAGGAAAGTCCGAGATCGGTCCGCGGCGCCGCTGCATTGGTGACCGCGGCATGTCCTATCTTTTTGGTTGATTCCGCTAATCAGCCAATTCCTGCCTAGTGACCGTTCATCGATTCCGTGACAGGCTGAAGTTCTACCTCGAGCGTTGGCTTCAGCGTGGAGCGCCGGCTCAGCTTGCATTCATCGCGGCGGTCATCGTGTTGATTGCGGTGCTAGGCGGCTTGGTTGCATGGGCGTTCAGCGGAGCCTTCGAGCACGTGGGGCATGCGATCTGGTGGGCGTTTCTTCGCCTGACGGATCCGGGCTATTTGGGTGATGATGAAGGGGCGCTGCTGCGGACGATCTCCACGGTGATCACCGTGCTGGGATACGTGGTGTTTCTCGGTTCGTTGGTTGCCATTCTGACGCAATGGCTCAACGGGATGATGAGGCGCCTAGAAAGCGGGCTTACACCTATTGCAATTCGTGATCACGTCCTGATACTCGGTTGGACGAATCGCACATCGACGATCATTCAGGAGTTGCTGCTCTCAGAGGGACGCGTGCGGCGTTTCCTGCGTCGCCGCGGTGCTCGGGCTCTTCGAATCGTGGTTTTGGCCGAACATGTTGATGCCGCACTTTCGCAGGAGCTGCGGGATACACTTGGCTCGCGGGGTGCCGAGCATCAGATTATTTTGAGATCGGGCACGTCCCTGCGCCTCGAGCATCTTCGTAGAGTCGCCTACCGTCATGCGGCGGTGATCATCATACCGGGAGCAGATTTTTTCCTCGGCGGTGCGAGGTCGACCGATGCGCGGGTCATCAAAACGCTCGTTTCATTGTCGAATTCGGAGCGCGGCACTGGTGCGTCGGTCGTCGCCGAGATATTCGATCCGCAAAAGCTGGCCGTCGCCGAAAGCGCTTATCTCAGCGGTGAAATTGACGTCATCGCCAGCGACGGGTTTATCAGCCGGCTGATCGCACAGAACGTACGGCACCGAGGATTGTCGTTCGTCTATTCGGAGCTGCTCTCTCACGCGCGGGGAAACGAGGTGTACGTCCGGCGGATTCCCGAGTGGGCCGGCCAGCGGTTTGAGGACGTCTCCGAGCGATTCCCGGAAGCGATTCTCGCCGGAGTGGCTAGACCCGTCGACATCGGATTCGAATCCTACCTGAATCCGCCCTCCGGAATGACGCTCATGGATGACGACCGCCTGATCTTTATCGCTCGCAGGTTTGAGGACTGCTTTCCATCCGAAGCTCCGGCGCAGACGGAGGCGCACAGGGCCTCGAGTCCGGCCCCTCGCTCGACGGCGCATCCTGCTCGTCGTGTGCTCATTCTGGGATGGAGCCATAAAGTTCGTTCGCTCGTCGAGGAATTCGCCGGTTACGAAAGTGAGCGCTTTGAGATCGACGTCCTTTCTCGCATTAGAACGGAGGAGCGAAATACGCCGTCCGAATTCCCCGTGGCGGCAACAGAACGTATCGAAGTTCGGCACCTGCAGGGGGACTACACGTATCGGGATACGCTCGCAGCCGTAGACCCGATGACCTACGACAATGTCGTTTTTCTGGCTAGCGATTGGATGGATACCGAAGAAGAGTCGGATGCCAGGACCATTCTGGGCTACGTACTACTCCGGTCGATATTGAAGGAGAAAGAGCAGCGGCCGGAGGTCCTCGTCGAGCTGATGGATCCGGAGAATGCCCGACTATTCCGACGGCGGGCGGGTGAAGTGATCATCAGTCCAATGATCCTCAGTCACATTCTTGCCCACGTGGCGCTCCGCCGAGAGCTCAGCACGGCATTTTCAGAACTCTTCGGGCCGGGTGGTACGGAATTCTTTTTTCGTTCGGCGGCTGACTATGAACTGCCTGGTCGTCACGTCGGTATGCCGGCCATTCAATCGGCAGCGCGAGCGCGGCAGGAGATTGCTCTCGGCGTTCGGATTGCCGCAGAGATGGACCGACTCGGCGGGGGGGTTTATCTCAACCCGCCATCAGAGCAGAAGTGGGCACTCACTGCAGATGACGAGATCATCGTTCTTGCCTCGAGCTAGGGCCGTTCGGATCGGGATTCTCTGCCGAACCCAGGTCATGCGTGGTCCGGACGATGCGGGTGGCTCCTTCTGACGGCTGGATCTGCTTACCGTATCGACGCGCCCAAACCTGCGTGAATTCGGCACCGAGCAGCAACATGATCGACGAATAGTAGATCCAGAGGAGCACGAGGACGAGCGAACCGGCGGCGCCGAACATGCTTCCGGGATTGCTGCGTCCGATGTAGACCCCAATGACGACCTTTCCGATCACAAAAAGTGCGGCGGTCACGCCGGCCCCGGTCCAGACGTCACGCCACTTAATTCGGGCGTCCGGAAGTACCTTGAAAATCGCCGCGAAGAGCACGGTAATGACGACGATGGATAGGCTGAAGTCTAGGACCGTCGGTATGTCTACCGGTGCATCCGGTAAATAGTCCTGGACTCGATTTCCGAAGGCGGAGATGGCCGCGCTCAGTAGGAGTGAGACGAGTAGCAGGAATCCCGTGCCGAGGATCATGCCGAACGAGAGCAGGCGCTTAATCAGGAAGGTGATGATACCCGGCCTCTCCGGAGACGGACGCACTTCCCATGCTCGATTCAGCGCTTTCTGGAGCTGCGCAAACGCGCCGGTGGCTCCGAAGATGACGGCCGCCGCGCCGAGTACGGTTGGAATAAGGCCGTCGCCTGACTGAAGGCGCTCGCTCGTGCTTGACACCATCGTCTGTACTTGGACGGCGGCCTCGCTGCCCACGAGGCTCGCGATCTCCTGCTCAAGGTGTCCTTCGACAGCCTGTCGTCCGAACGCCACGCCGGCGACAATGATTACCAGGACGAGCAGCGGCGGCAGCGAGAAGACCGTGTAATAGGCGAGTGCACCTGCCATCTGAAGGCAGTCATCTTCCAGGAACTCGCTGAACGTCTGCTTGATCACCGTCCATACGGATTTGTGCACTGCCATTACGCGGCGGCCTCCGGATCCGGTTGAGTGTTTTGAGATCGAAATAGGTCGGCGCACTGGGAGAACTGGTCGGCGGTGCCGATCAGGACGAGGCGGTCTCCGGCCTGCACGCGGAAGTCGCCGGCGGGGCTTCCAATCGTTTGTCCTTCGCGCCGGACTGCGAGTACGGTGAGGTCGTACCTGTTTCGCAGCTCGAGCTCGGCGAGCGATCTTCCGACGACGGGTGCGCCCTCGCGAACGGCGACCGCGCGCGTATGGAGTCCTTCCTCATCCAAACCCTGGAGGACCATCATGTGCGCTTCCTGAATGCTGCCGCGAATCACGCTGTAATCGTCGGCACGGATGAGATTGACCTGGCGCGCTACTTCGTCCGGTGCGACCATGTACGCGTTCAAGACGTGGGTAAAGAGACGCACCGTCGTCTCCATCTCTTCCGGAACCACGACGTCGGCGCCTACTTCGGTGAGCCGTCCGACTTCTCGAAGGAAGCGCGTGCGAGCGAAAATCTGCAACGTGGGATTCTCATATCGTGCGATTCGAACGATCCTCTGCGTTGCGCTTCGATCGTTAATGGCGACGACGAGCACCTTCGCCTTGCGGATCGCGGCACTCTGCAGCATCGGAAGACGGGCCGCATCTCCATAGACGATGTTCACGCCTTCTCGGCGCGCTTCGGTGACGGACGTCGGATTGAGTTCAAGGACGATGTAGTCCAAACCAGTATTCCGGAGTACCTGCACGAGCCGGCGGCCCGCGGGACCATATCCGACGACCACGACGTGGTCCTCGAACTCCGGCGTGGGATGGCCGCTCGGGGCCTCCTCCGAGGTTCTCGATGGGACGAATCCACTCAGTGCCGCTCCGATCTTCGGAGCGATCTGAACGCTGAACGGCGTGACCAGCATCAGAATAACCGCGATGGCAATGAAGGCCTGTTCACCAACGGCTCCGAGCCCGGCCGGTGACAGCCCGACCTCCCGGCCGGCCGTATTGATCACGAATGAGAATTCGCCGATCTGCGCAACGATAAGTCCGGTGGCAATTGCAATACGGGCGGGGTAACCGAGCGCGAGGATCGTCCCGGTCGTCACGATCCACTTCACCATCAAGATACCTCCTGCCACGGCAATGACCACGATGGGGTGCTCCAGGAGTACGTCGACGTTGAATAACATTCCGATCGAGACAAAAAAGACCGCATTGAAGACCGTCCGGAGCGGCAGAATTTCGCTGAGGGCGTGCTCACGGAAGCGGCTTTCACTGACGACCAAGCCGGCAAGAAAAGCGCCAAGGGCGAGGCTGACGCCGGCCCAGCTTGTTACCCAGGCGGTGCCAAAACAGATCGCGACGACGGTAAGCAGAAACAGCTCCTGGCGCCGGGTTCGGGCGATCCATTCCAGGATCCAGGGCACGGCGCGTCGAGCGAGGAAGAGGATGGCAAAAATAAGCAACACCGCCTTTCCGAGCACGGTGAGGATGCCGCCGACGCCGGTGGCCTCGCCTCCGAGAAGCGGAATGACCAGGACCATGGCAACGATCGCGAGATCCTGGAAAATCAAAATCCCGAGTGACAGCCGGCCGAAAGGCGTATCAGTTTCGGCCCTCTGGCTCAGTAGTCCCAGGACGACGGCCGTGCTACTCAGAGCCACCAGGAACCCCGTGAAGATGCCCAGTTCCCACCCGGCTCCGAAGCTTACAACAACTCCGACGGTAAGCAGTACGGTCACGCCGACCTGGATGCCGCCGCCGGTGAAAATGAAGCTTCCCACCTCCTTCAATTCTTCGAAGCTGAACTCAACGCCGATCGTGAACAGCAGCAAAATGACGCCGATCTCGGCGAGTTGATTGACCAGCTCGACGTCGTCAACGACTCCAAGCGCATACGGTCCGACGATTGCGCCGGCGATGAGAAAACCGGCAATGGGAACGAGATGTAGCCGGTAGCACACGTACGCGATCAGGACGCTGATCGAGAAGAGCGCTACGAGTTCGCCAAGGAACGGGAGTCCGACAACGGCTGGGAGGGGCACGAACGTCATCGGTTATCGACCTGCGACCTTTTCCCTCGACTTCGACTTGAAGACCAGCGTCAAGGGAACGCCCACAAATCCGAACGCCTCGCGCAGTTTGTTCTCGAGGTATCGGCGGTAGGATTCCTTCACACCGCTCGGATGGTTGCAGAAGAATGCGAACACAGGCGGGTTCTCCCTGACCTGCGTGACGTATTTGATTTGAACAAATTGGTTGCGATAGGCGGGCGGATGGTGCTGCGCGATGGCCTTTTGCATCACCTCGTTGAGTTTGCTCGTGGCGATGCGTCGGCGTCGCTGCTGCTCGATCTCGACCGCGGTTTTGAGCACGTTGTAAACGCGCTTTCGGGTGATCGCCGAAACGAAGAGGATCGGTACGTAGTCGAGCATCGGGAGCCGATCGTAGATGTATTTCTGGTAGTCCCGCGCGGTGTTCGTCTCTTTATCGACGAGGTCCCATTTGTTGACGGCGATGATCAATCCTTTGCGGAGCTCTTCGGCTTGCTTCAGAACTCGGATGTCTTGTGCTTGCAGACCCTCGATGGCATCGAGGAGCAGCACCGCAATATCGCATTCTTCGATGGCACGCTGCGTACGAAGCGCCGAGTAGAACTCGACATTCTCCTTCACGCGCGACTTCTTGCGAAGGCCCGCCGTGTCGATGAGCACGACGTCTTTGCCTTCGAAATCAACCATTGAGTGGACGGCATCGCGCGTCGTGCCGCTGATCTCGGTGACGATCGCTCTTGGGAATCCCAGGATGGCGTTCGCGAGGGATGACTTTCCGACGTTCGGTTTGCCGATGATGGCGACGCGCAGTCGTTCGTCGGCTTCCGCTCCGGCCACTTCCGTCGGAAGGGAGGCGACGAGGTCATCCAGGAGCTCGCCGGTACCGATGCCGTTTACGGCGCTGACGGCATAGACCTCGCCGAGGCCGAGCTGATAGAAATCGCCGGCCTGCCAGCGCCGCTCGGCATTGTCGGCCTTGTTGGCAACCGTGAAGACCGGCTTATTTGTCTTCCGCAGGAGGCGGGCCAGGTCGTCATCGAGATCCGTGATGCCCGTGGTCACGTCGACGACGAGGAGAATGGCGTCGGCCTCCTCGATCGCGATCTGGACCTGTTCGCGAATGGCCGCTTCGAAAGCCTCAGCGGAGTTGGGCACGAAGCCGCCGGTGTCGACGATGCTGAATCGGGCGCCCGTCCACTCGACAGTGCCATAGACGCGATCGCGCGTTACGCCCGGCTCATCGTGAACGATCGCCCGGCGCGCTTCGATCAAGCGGTTAAAGAGTGTCGACTTACCCACATTGGGGCGGCCGACGATAGCAACGAGAGGCATGCGGCTTACAGACGTTCCTTTCTTTCGAGATACAGTCCTCGAAAGAGCATGTACGCCGACCGCGCCGTTTCGTTTGTAAACCAGTAATTGATTCCGGCCCCGACGGCCGCGCCTGCGATGGGAATCGTCTGTCCGATCTTCCGCTCGATGAGGTTTTTAGCGATCTCACGTGGGACGTGCCGGTTCTGATCGCGAAAGGTGCCCTTGACCCTTCCCTTGTAGTTTTGCTCGTGGGCGAAAGCGGCCGCGGCGACGCTGATCTCCCGCAGTGCGTCGGATTTGGCATCCCTACTACCGGATGCGGCCACGTTGTAGATGGAGAGGACTAGAGGGCGATAAGCGGGCCCTCGCATTGGGAACCCGTACGATCCTCCGATCTGCTGGATCAGTCGGAAGTTGATCGTGAACAGGAGGGGAATATCGGCCACGATGAGTGCGGCGCCGCCGAGTCCCGTACCGCCGCCCTCCACGGCCGCGAGCAGGGAATTCTGGGTAAAGTGTGAGCGCGCGAGCTTGTCGAGGGTATTGAGCGGCTGATTTCGGAGGTCTTCAAGCCGTTCGGCGTCGGCGCCTGCCCTTCGGGCTTCCTGGAGGAGGTCGTCCGCATCGTAGGTCCACTCGGATGCGTCGTTCAGAAACGAGAGGAACTCGGACACCGCCTCGCTGGCCTGGTCGATAATCTCCGGCGGCACCACGCGCTCCACGACCCAGTCCATGGGCTTCATCGCCCAGTTCAGCGCTTGCGACAGCACGGAGCCTTCGCCCCGCTGCCACTTCTCGATTTCGCGGCGAGCATTCTTCTCGTAGTCCGTAAGGCGCACGTGGCTTCTCGTTCTCTGATTTGAAATGCCGACGGAGCGCCGCTCGAACAACAGTAGCGCTGCGGCACTCAGGTCATGATCTCGTATTTCTTGAGAAGCCGGTACATCGTCGCCCGGCCGATACCGAGTTCGACGGCCGCTTTGTCGACGTTGCCGTCGCAGAGTTCGTAGGCGCGTTCGACGGCCTGGCGCTTGAGCTGCTCGAGCGTCTTGATCTCGTCGCCTTGATCGCCGAGTACCACGCCGGTGAGCTCCGACGGCTCCTCGCCTTCGATCATACCGTTCTCCGACCCGACAGGTTGCGCGGCGGCGCCGTCGGCTGCCTGAGCGAGGGTGACGCGCTCCGCCCATGGAGAAATGGCGGACCGGCCGTCGAGCATCAGGTCAGCAGGTTGGATTTCGTCGTCCTCCGAAATCAGGACGGCCCGCTCCACCGCGCTCTTTAGCTCGCGAACGTTACCCGGCCAGGAATACTGCATGATGGCCTGACGGGCGCCGGTCGAAAAGCGTTTGTCCCTAAAGTCGGGTTCGTCCTTCACGTACTCGTGCAGGAAATGCTTCGCGAGGACGAGGATGTCCTGTTCGCGTTCGCGCAGCGGCGGCAGCGGTATCGGATACTGAAAGAGTCGGTAGTAGAGATCCTCTCGGAACCGGCCTTCGCGGATCATAGGGATGACGTCGCGATTCGTCGCGCAGATCACGCGGGCGTCGAATTCGATCGTCTTGTTACCGCCGACGCGCTGTATTTCGCGGTTCTGAAGTGCGCGGAGGAGCTTGGCCTGGAGGTCGAGGTCCAGCTCGCCGATCTCATCCAGAAAGATGGTGCCCATGTCGGCCTGTTCGAACTTGCCGATCTTGCGCGCATGGGCGCCCGTGAAGGATCCTTTCTCGTGACCGAAAAATTCGCTCTCCATCAGGTCTCGCGGGATGGCCGCGCAGTTGACCACGACGAACGGCCCGTGCTGTCGCGGAGAATTAAAATGGATGGCCTTGGCGACGAGCTCCTTGCCCGTTCCGCTCTCGCCCTGGATGGCGACGGTAATGTCTCCGCGGAGCGCTTTGTTGATGAGGCGGTAGACGCGCTCCATGGCCTGACTATCCCCCACGAGTTCCTTCAGTCCGTACTTCCGCGAGACGGCGCTGCGAAGCGTCTCGAGCTCACGCACCATCGAGATTTTCTCCTGCACGTTCTTGACGACGGTGTCCAGCTTGAGCAACTCATCCTGCCCCTTAGTGATGTAGTCGTAGGCGCCGATCTTCATGGCCTCGACGGCGACATCGATGGCGCCCTGAGCAGAGACCATCACGACGTGCACGTGCGGCTTCCGCTTCACGAGCTCTTTCAGGGCATCGATGCCGCTGATGCCGGGCATCATGATGTCCAGGAGGACCAGGTGCGGGTCCTCGTCGAGGTTCTCGAGCAGCTTTTCCCCGCTGTGGAAGACCTGCACGTCGAAGGAGGAGTTCTTCTCGAGGCGGTAACTCAGAAGGCGGGAGTAGTGCTTGTCATCATCTACGACAAAGACGCGGAAGCTCATGGCGACATGGTACCTGATCCTGATGCAAGAAAAATAGCGGCTCCCCTGTGCGTATCCAATCGACACGGCGGGCTCGTGCCGCCCTGCAGTCTCGTCTATCGCACGCATGCGGTATAACGCGGGCACTTGTGCACAACGACACGTTTACACAAGATGCGTGGCTAGTATCGGACGAAATGCGGCCAAGTCAAGCGCTGTCGAGTATGGTGCGGGCTCGTGCGCCCCTCGCTCAGATAAGAAAGAGGCCGAGAATTCCGACGGCGAAGCAGTAGTAGGCGAAGTACTGCAGATTCCCGCGGCGGACGAAGTCAAGTACGATTTTGATCGCCACGATTCCCGAGGCGTACGCGATGGCCATCGCCAACAAGATCGGAACGAGCTGCGCGCCGATCCCGACCTCGAAGAGCTCGACGGTCTTGATAGCGGTGGCCCCCACGATGACGGGAAGCGACATCAGGAATGAAAAATTGGCGGCTTTCTCGGGCGTGACGTTCTGGTAGAGCGCGGTACAGATGGTGGCGCCGGAACGCGAAATACCCGGAATGAGGGCGGCACCCTGGGCAATTCCGATAAGGATTGATTTTAGGGGGGTAAGAGGGCCCTCGGGATTCGATCGGATTTTTGTGAGCAGTAACAACAGCCCCGTGACCAGCAGCATCATCAACGTTTGGCGCGGATCGCCGAATGCCGATTCGAGCTGCTCCTCGAATAGGATGTAGATGAGACCGGTGGGGATCATGGTGATGAGGATGAAGACGACGAATCGAAAATCCTCATTGCCGCGGTAATGTAGCGTCATCCGGGAGGGCTCGGAAATGCCCGTCCAGGTGTGACGCGCGAGCTCCAGGATTCGCGACCAGTAGACCGTCACGATACTGAGCACGGTGCCGAAGTGCACAAATACCTCGAAAGTGACGTCATCGGCCTCGAGGCCGAGCAGGTACTGGCCCAGGACAAGGTGGCCGGATGAGGAGACCGGTAGGAACTCGGTAAGTCCCTGAACCAATCCTAGAAGTAGTGCTTCCCACCAAGTCATACGATGTCGGTATTACGTTCTGATGAATACGTGCGGAGCGAATCGCCACCGAAGCCCTGAAGGTACTGATCCAGAGCGCTCGTGTGAAGGAGTCTCGGGTAACGATCAGGCAGGAGGTCCGGATTGGCTCGCGTAAAGGAAGGCCCTGCCGGCGCTCACGGAGGCAGGCCGGGCTCGACGATCACCACTTCCTCGCGCTCGACGCGCACGGCACCCGGTGGCGCACCTTTCGGCTTGGTGACATACTTGCGCTCCGTCATGGCCACGGGCACCAGTCCGCTGCCTCGGGCCTTGCTGAAGTGGGCTGCGATGGACGCGGCCGCCTGCACGATGTGCCGACCCGGCTCTGCATCGCGGTTGGGCTTGCGCAGTACGGCATGTGAGCCCGGGACGCCGCGCGCATGCATCCAGAGATCATATTTCTGGGCATGGTGGAAGGTGAGATCGTCGTTCTGGCGCGCGTTGCGGCCGACCCAGACCTCGTAACCGCCGGGGAGCGAGAATCGGCGAAACGGGATCCGGTCCCCGGGTGCTTCCTCGTCGGGCATGAAGCGCGCAAGCTCATCCGAATGTGCCTTCCGGAATTGCTGAACGGCACGTACGTCGTGCACGTCCTCGCGAAGCTCACGCAGGAGTCGAGCGGCGTCGTCTGCGATCTGCGCCGTGGCGGCGAGGCGGTTCTCCGCTTCCTCGCGCGAGCGGCGCGTCCGGCGAGCACGCTCGTAGTACCGGCGTGCATTTTCGACAGCGGAAAGGGCCGGATCGAGCGGGATAGTCGTGGTCTCGCCTTCCTCGAAGAGGTCGTCCATTTCGACTTCGTCGGCACCCGTGGGAACGTCCTGGGGCTTGGCCATCAGCAGGTGACCCCATTTCTCATATTGATCGGCCCGGCTCTCGCGTGAGAGCTCCTCGAGCATTTTCTCAGCGCTGCCGCTGTAGTGGTCGACGGCATCCGCGAGGGCGCTCTCTACCGGGTCGTAGAGGGAGGCGAACCTGCGCCGGGCGAGCGAGCGCCGGACGAAAATGCAGACCGCCTCGTCGACCGTTTCGAATCGCTCGGCCTCGAATTCGAGCGAGCGGCGCATCTCGATGAGGGAAAAAAGGACCGGATTTAGATGGTCCCAATAGATGGTCGGCGTTGGGCGCTGCAGCTCCGCCTCCAGCTCGTTGGCCGCATCAAAGAGTGCGCGCAGTGTGGCGGCGTCTTCGTCGGAGTTGGAATCTGAGGCGGGTTTAGCCTCCGGGTCCAGTCCAGCACGAAAGGCCGCTTCGGCCGCCAGATCTCGGTCGAACAACGGGAAGGCCGAGGAGATCGCGTGCGCCATCGACTTTTTGCCTGCACGCCATCTGTTTGCGAGATCTTCGAAGGTATCGATGGAAGGCGCCGAACGCGGATCGGGCGCGCTCTCACCCGCCAATTCTTCGCTGCGCTGGAAGGCGTCTTCGATGATGCCGTCTGCGTCCACGAGAAACACGTTCGCGCGTGGCCCGAAAAGCATGATCTGGATGCGCCGACCATCATCCAGATTTATGAAGATCATACGATCTCGATGTGCGATGGTCAGTGCTTCCACGCGGCGGTCGAAGGCGTCTTCAAACAGCGTCGCGACGTTTCGGCGCGCCTTGGAATAGCCGTCCGTTCGAAACATGAACTGCAGCGGTGCGCGGGTACCGAATCGGAGCATGCACTCGCCGGACGCGGACGTGAATGCCAGCGTGAGCTCATTCGGCTCCTGTGAGAAGCCGTCAGCAAGGATTCGGTGGACGACGTCCTCCTGCCACTCATTCACCAGCGCCTGCAGCGTATAGAAGTTTGTGATCATAGCTCGCCACCGTCCGGCATCAATGCTCGGCCTCGATCGCCTGTCGAATCACCCCACATGCGTGATCGAGCACGTCCCAATCGATAGTGAGCGGCGGCGCGAGGCGTATGAGGCGATCGGAGTGGAGCGTCCATCCCAGAAGCACGCCTTCGTCGAGGCAGCGACGAACGACGCGGCTTGTGAGATCGGCATCCCGAAGGAGGAGACCGAGCATGGCGCCGCGACCGCGCACCTCCACGTCATTCCGACCTTCGAGCTGCGCCCGGATCCGCTCCTCTATCTCCCCGGCACGCGCGGAGAGGTCCTGCTCGATAAGCGTCGACAGCGCCGCGAACGCTGCGGCGCACGAAACGGGGTGGCCGCCGAAGGTCGTGACGTGGCTCAGGGGCGGGTCAGTCCGGAGCACGGCCATGAGTTCGGGGCTCGCGATAAAAGCGCCGAGCGGCATCCCGCCGCCGAACGCCTTCGCGAGGGTCAGCACGTCCGGCACGACGTCGAACTGCTCGAAGGCGAAGAGCGTGCCCGTACGACCCATCCCGGTTTGGACCTCATCAAAGATCAGAAGCGCACCGGCATCGTCGCACGCCCGGCGCAGCGCACGCATCCAACTCGACCTCGGCACATTGACACCGCCTTCGCCCTGGATGGGTTCGGTGATGACGCAGGCCGTTCGCGAGTCGATCGCCTCGAGCGCGCGCGCATCGTTGAACGGAAGAAAATCGACATCCGGGAGCAGGGGACGGAACGGGTCCTGATAGACGCTCCGGCCCGTGACCGATAGCGAACCGTGGGTATCGCCGTGAAACGAGCCCTCGAAGGCGATCATCCGTGACCGGCCCGTGGCCTTCTTCGCAAGCTTCAGCGCGCCCTCGTTGGCCTCCGTCCCGGAGTTGGTGAAGTACGTAACCTGCAGCTCGGGCGGAAGTACGGAGGCCAGCAGGGCGGCGAGATTCACTTGAGGCTCCTGGATCATCTCGCCGTAGACCATCACGTGGAGATACCGGGATGCCTGGCGCTGGATAGCGTCGAGGACCGCCGGATGGGCGTGGCCGAGGGAGGACACGGCGATTCCACTGATGAAATCTACCACGGTCCGTCCATCGTCGAGGTAGAGATACGGTCCTTCCGCCCGATCGACGACTAGCTCGAGCGGCTCGTCGCCAGTTTGGGCGACGAATTTCCGAAATCGTTCTGTTAAATCGCCATCCATCGGCGCAGCGGTTGTTCGGTATCGAACAGCTCCTGTGTCGCGGGCGAACACCGTGGGAGGCGGCGCTGCCGTCTTGGACGCACCCGCGTGCCGTGGAGGCGCCTGGCACAGGATATGCTCTCGTATATTACCTGCATCGACCGGCCGCCGACGGACTTCTTTGTCGGGGTCGGCCGGCCGCAGCCGGTCTTCGCTCCCGATTTCAGCCGGACACCGACGGCGGGAAAGGAAGGGGTACTCACGATCGAGAATTGAAAGAAATAAGGAGCCGGAATGATAAGGCTGCAGGACATCACAAAATCGTACATTCAAGGCTTCAACCGGACCTTCGTGCTCCGCAACGTAAACCTTGAGGTGGAGGAAGGCGAGTTCGTATCCGTGATGGGGCCGTCCGGATCCGGCAAATCCACGCTCCTCCACATTCTGGGGATGCTCGACGAGCCGTCCACCGGCGAGTACTACTTCCTCGATCAGCCCGTTCACAAGATGAGCGAGCGGAAGCGTACGGAACTGCACCGGCAGTTCATCGGATTCGTATTTCAGGCCTATCACCTGATCGACGACCTGACGGTATTCGAGAATCTCGAGACCCCACTGCTCTACAAGGGAGTGAAGGGCTCGGAGCGCAAGGCGGTCGTGGCAGATATCCTCGACCGATTCCGCATCGTTGCGAAGAAAAAGCTATTCCCGAGCCAGCTTTCGGGAGGCCAGCAGCAGCTCGTGGCTATCGCGCGGGCGCTCATCATCAACCCGAGATTGATCCTTGCGGACGAACCGACCGGCAACCTGCAGTCTGCGCAGGGGCAGGAAATCATGGAGACCTTCCAGCGTCTGAACCAGGAGGATGGTGTGACGATCATTCAGGTCACGCACTCGGAGGCGCTCGCTCAATACGGAACGCGAACTATTCATCTACTGGATGGCCGGATCGAGCGGGAGGATTTAGCCGAAATCAGGATGCCATCATGAACAGAATGGCGTCATGAATCAGATCTGCATCCGAATACCGCCCCTGGAAGAAGCCCGGTCTGTTGAACTGGAGGTGCGCATCGGAGGCCGGCGACACTACATGAACTATCGCATCGAATCTTGTGACTGGACCGGACTCTCCGACGAGTCGGCCCGAATCGACCGGCTGCGCGAGTTCATCCGGAGCTATGACGATCACTGGGAGCTCTTCAGCATCGGTCGTCCGAGCGGGTCGATCGTACCGGTCACGTTTCGTGAGCGAGGAGAGCAGGGAACATCCCCTTCAGCAAAACATAGCGGTTGAGTACCGAGCTTGGACGCCGTGCGACTGCCCTTCCACCCATCTCAGCGCGTCGTCCCGGTAAGCTGGTGTATTGTGTCCGCCGCTGTCGCTTCTTCTTATGGTCACTTCGGTTGTCAACGAACTTTACGACCGTCTAGTCGAGTCCTTTCCGCCGAACCGGTCGTACACCCTCAGCGATATATCCGGCGATCCGATGCCGGGTCCCGTTGCAGACTATCTTAAGCGTGAACTGCGCCGGAGATTGCAGCGGGCCGCTCCGGGCCCGGATGAGGAAAATTGGGTAGACGCGCAGCATCAGGAGGTGCAGCGTGCACGAGCCACGTATCTGCAGACGTTGGCCGAACACCAGCGCATCCCGGCCGAGAGATGGGCAGCCCTGCTCAAACGGGCCTGTGACGAGACGGTGAGGGTGCTCGTGCGGCCCTCCTCCGCGTTGACCGATATCGTGTTTGCGGAGGGTCGGACGGTCGTGGATCCCGATCCGCTCTTTGAGAAGCTCGATTACTTCACGGCCTATCCTTATTTCCGGGAGGTCGTCGAAGCGTACTTCGAGCAGAAGGGCATCGCGCGGATCGATCGTGACCGCTTCGAGGGGCTGATCAATCGGATCGATCGTCAGATGACGAGCGATTACGGATCGGTCGAATGGATGCGGCTTCTGCGGCCGCTCCTGTCTGTGCTGCGGGCGGCGGGTTATCGAAATGACCTTCCGGTCGACGTACTGGCCGCATTTCTGGACGAGAAGGGTGCGGACGAGCCGCTCCGGCGTCTGCGTCAGGCACACGGATCTCAAGGACGCGTCGCGACCGAGGTCTTGTCGGAGCTGTTTCTGGAGGATGCCGGTGACGGAACGGACACGCCCCTCCGGAAGACGGAGCATGCGCCGGGGGCTGGTATTTCGCGAGAGCAGGCGCGCAGCCCGGTTCCTCTGTGGAAGCAATTCGAGCAGGGGGCGCCGGTCTCGGCGGAGGAACGCGTGGCCGATTCACCGCCTCGGTCGCCGGGCGGCTCCTCGGAACCACTGTGGAAACAGTTTCGCTCGGGATCTGAGAGCAACTCCTCCGCACAGAGCGATCGGTCTGCCGGAGATTCCTCACTCGCCGATCTGGAAGAATCCGTGCTCGGTTCGCGCGGGGCGCGAAATCGCGAGCTGTTCGTGCGTCACCTCTTCTCGGGAAATCCGGATGAATACGAATCGACGTTGCGCAAGCTGCAACACGTAGGGAGCTGGTCGGAGGCTTCCAAGGTGATCGCGCAGGACGTATTCTTAAAGCATCAGGTCAATATTTACAGTGATCCGGCCGTGGCCTTTACTGATGCTGCTGAATCTCGGTATCGCAATTGACCATGTCCGGGCCGGCGCGAAAGCACGAAGCATCCATTCGTTCGCAGCGAACATCACCGAATGAGTGATCACGACGCACTGAGGGCCGATCTCGAGCGGAGGCGCGAGGAGGCACGACTCGGCGGCGGACCGGAACGCATCGAGCGTCAGCACGAAAAAGGGAAGCTGACCGCTCGAGAGCGACTGAACGTTCTTCTCGACGACGATTCATTTCAGGAGTTAGGTACCTTCGTTCGGCATCAGACGCACGACTTCGGTCTGGCCGAGAACCGCCCTTATGGCGACGGCGTGATTACCGGATTCGGCACGATCGAAGGGCGTCAAGTGTACGTCTACAGCCAGGATTTCACCGTGTTTGGTGGATCGCTCGGTCTGGCCCACGCCCGCAAGATCACGAAGATCATGAATCTGGCGATGGAGAACGGCGCCCCCATCATCGGACTGAACGACTCGGGTGGTGCGCGCATCCAGGAGGGCGTCGATTCGCTGGGCGGCTACGCCGAAATCTTCCTCCTCAACACGCTCGCATCCGGCGTGGTGCCGCAAATCTCCGCGGTGCTCGGCCCCTGTGCAGGAGGCGCCGTCTACAGCCCGGCCATTACGGATTTCGTGTATATGGTCAAGAACACGAGTTATATGTTCGTGACCGGGCCGAACGTCGTGAAGACCGTCACGCAGGAGGATGTGAGTGCCGAAGAGCTCGGCGGTGCGGATGCGCACGCCTCGAAGAGCGGCGTGGCGCACATGGCGTGCGAGAACGAGGTCGACTGCCTGCATCGAATTCGTGACCTCTTCCGCTACATTCCACAAAACTGCGAAGATCCTCCTCCGGTGGTCGAGACGCAGGACGCGCACGACAGGGAAGATGAGCGGCTCAACGAACTCGTCCCGGACAATCCGAACAAGCCGTACGACATGCACCGCGTCATCGAGGGGATCGTCGATGACGGAGAGTTCTACGAGATCCACGCCGACTTTGCGGCGAATATGATCGTCGGTTTTGCCCACCTGGGAGGCCGGTCGGTGGGCATCGTGGCCAACAACCCGATTGTCCTCGCAGGGGTGCTGGACCTCGACTGCTCATTGAAGGCTGCTCGATTCGTCCGGTTCTGCGACGCCTTCAACATTCCGCTCGTCGTGTTCGAAGACGTCCCGGGCTTCCTGCCGGGGACCGACCAGGAGTGGCGCGGCATCATCCGGCACGGGGCGAAACTGCTCTACGCCTTTTGCGAGGCTACCGTGCCCAAGATGACGGTGATAACGCGAAAGGCGTATGGGGGCGCATACGACGTGATGAATTCCAAACACATTCGCGGCGACCTCAATCTCGCATGGCCGACTGCTGAAATTGCGGTGATGGGCCCGAAAGGGGCCGTCGAGATCATCTACAAGAGGCAGATTTCGCAGGCGGAGGACTCCGAAGCAGCAGAGGAGGAATTCATCGAGCAGTATCGGGACAAGTTTGCGAATCCCTACATCGCCGCCGAGCGGGGTTATATAGACGACGTGATTCTGCCGAGTGAAACCAGATACCGGCTGATCCGCGGACTGGAGATGCTGAAGAACAAGGTGGTGAACAATCCGAGGAAGAAGCACGGCAATATCCCCCTCTAGCGTGCGTGAATCGTCGTGGGGGGACCTTACGTTCTGAGCGTTTTTGCCGATACCCAATAGGTCTACTCCGGTGCGCTTTCTCTTGCAAAATAGTGCTTAGGGCCGTATTGTATCGGCGCCTAGAGAGGTCCACCTAATGTCTCTCTTTAACTTCGCACCCCGGTGCACAATCCTTCGGAGGATTCCTTGCGGCTTCTGATATCCCTCATCGTCCTATTCGCAGCCATCCAGATCGCACCGCCGACGGGCGTCGTTCTCGCCCAGGAGCAGATGGACCGATCGAGCGACCATGCGTCGACCTCCCAGACATCCGAGCGACTGAAGACGCGTCCGCCGTCTTCGATTCCGGTCGGGTCCGACGTGCGCGTGGTCCTGCGGAGCAAGACGGATGACGAACCGCTCACGGACCGCGAGATCCTGTCTTCGATCGGCCGCATTTATGAGCGGCAGGCGCGCCTTCTGGAGGCTGTGGCGTTTGAGGATCACGGACAGGTAGAAACTCAGATCGCGGCGGCGCTGGAGGAGATCCAGCAACTGCTGGCCTATCCGGAAGTCGTAGCTCGGCCCCGTTTTCGCGAGCTCTATCGGACTGTGTTGATGGAGTATGAGCGTTACTACGGAGCGCCCGCGGACTCGCTCTCCTTGCCGAACGGCGAGATCTTCGCATTTCACGACGACATGTTCGAGGCGCTCAACGAGGTGGGCGAACCGCTTCTCGAGGACGTCGATTTGCCCCGCCTTACGCCGGTGGCCACGACGATTCCGATGACGCAGAATAGACTTGTGGAGCAGAGCATCGCCTACCTTCTGCGCTCGCCCGAGAAGCACCTCTATAATTGGATGAGCCGGGCTGAGACCTATTTCCCGATGATCGAAGGGATCCTCGAGGAGGAAGGCATGCCGGACGAGCTCAAATATCTCGCGATGGTGGAGAGTGCGCTGAACCCGCGTGCCCGAAGCTGGGCGGCAGCCAACGGAATGTGGCAGTTTATCTCGGCTACCGGACGAGCCTACGGCCTGGAAGTGAACAGCTGGGTCGACGAACGGCTCGATCCGGAGAAATCCACGCGGGCGGCCGCACGGCACCTGCGCGATCTCCACCAGATGTTCGGTGGCGATTGGCAGCTCGCGCTCGCGGGATACAATTGTAGCCCGGCACGGATCAGGCGAGCACTCCGCCGCGCCGAACGACGGCTGAATCGGAAACCGACTTTCTGGGACATCTACAATGACATCCCGCGCGAGACACGGAACTATGTGCCGATGTTCATCGCGGCATCGCTGGTGGCGTCGAATCCGGATGCTTTTGACGTGGATCTCAGCCAGGTTGAGCCCGGGCCCGAGTACGAGTACCACTACGTGCCGATACGCGGCTTTTTCTCGCTTGAGGAGATCGCCGATCTTGCCGGAACGACGGAGGCCACGATCCGCGCGCTCAATCCGGAGCTGCGCCGATCGCATATTCCGCCTGCCGAGGATGCCTTTTACGTGCGCATTCCGCTGGGTACATACGAGCAGTTCGCCGAAGCATACGCGGATCTGCCTGACGAGAAGAAAAAGTCCACCATCTCCTATACCGTTAAGCGTGGCGACGTGCTGGGCAAGATCGCCGGTCGATACGGCGTGAGCGTGCGAGATCTCATGCGGACGAACGGACTCAGCAGCACGACGATTCGGGTCGGGCAGCGCCTGGTCGTTCCAGTGCCCTCCTACGACAACAGTCCCGTGCTGGCCGACGCCGACGGCGACAACGTGTTCACAGTTGACTACGGCCGCTCGAAGAGTCGGCCCGTGCTGGCTGAGGGCAGCATGACGCAACGAAGTCGAAGTCGTGCCACGCCGGTGGTTCGCACGAGTATGTCGGCCGATCGCGGCACGACAGCCCGCGCCGCCGGTGACGCCCGGCCGCCGGAAGACGAGCCGGCGACGGACGATGCCGGCAAAGCGGCACCCGCCGAGACGACGGACCGAGCGGAGCCTTCCGCCGAGGAAGCCGACGAAGAGCCGGCACGGACGCGGATTGTTTACACGGTGCGGCGCGGCGACAATTTGACGGAGATCGCCAAGAAGTATGGCGTAACCATCTCCGATCTTCGCGAGTGGAACAGTATCCGCGGAAGTCGCATCCAGACCGGACAGAAGCTGTATCTGTATGATGCCAATCCGGAGAAGGCTGAGGTAACGACCACCGTTTACCGGGTCCGCCGCGGCGATACGCTCAGTGAGATCGCGAGCCGCTATAGCGTGCGGATTTCGGATCTGCGCCGGTGGAATGACCTTCGCTCGAACACGATTCGCGTCGGGCAGCGACTGACCATCCAGGGTGGGCAGTCCAGCACGGTCACCCACCGCGTACAGCGGGGTGATTCCCTCTACCTGATTGCAAGGAAGTACGGCGTCAGCATCAGCGACATCAAGCGCTGGAACTCGCTCCGTTCATCGACCATCCGACCCGGGCAGACACTGACGATCCACGGGTAGACAGGGACGATCCACGGGTAGACAGAACGATCCGATAGAGAACTCCGCTCTAGCGGAACAGCGCCTTGAGATACTCTCGTCGCATTTCCGCGATGGAGGAAATCGAAATTCCTTTCGGGCAGACGGCTTCACATTCGGCGTGATTCGAGCAGTCGCCGAAACCCTCCTCCTCCATCTGTGCCACCATGTTCAGGACGCGTCGTTTGCGTTCGACCTTTCCCTGCGGAAGATTCGCGAGATGGGCAACTTTCGAGCCCGTGAACAGCGACGCGGATGAATTGGGACACGCCGCGACGCACGCGCCGCAGCCGATACACGTTGCGAAGTCGAACGCCGTGTCGGACTCCTCCTTGGCGACCGGAATCGTATTGGCGTCCGGGGCACCGCCCGTATCGACCGAAATGTATCCTCCGGCCGCGATGATCCGGTCGAAGGCCGACCGGTCGACGACGAGATCCTTGATAACGGGAAATGCGCGAGCTCGAAACGGCTCGACGACGATCGTGTCGCCGTCTTTGTAGTGGCGCATGTGCAGCTGGCAGAGGGCCGTCTGCTTCATGGGACCATGCGCCCTACCGCCGACCATCGCCCCACACGTGCCGCAGATCCCTTCTCGACAATCGTTGTCGAACTCAACCGGATCCTCGCCCTTCATGATGAGCTCCTCGTTGAGGACATCCAACATTTCCAGGAAGGACATGTCCGTGTTCACGTCGCGGACGGTATAGTCGACCATCTTGCCTTCGGCGTCCGGTGCGGGCTGACGCCAGATTCTGAGGTGTATGTTGATCGTATCAGCCATGGAATGGGCGTTACTTATAACTACGGGTCGTAAGCTCTACGGCCTCGAATTCGAGATTTTCTTTGTGCAGAGCCGGCTGGGCCATATCACCGGTGTGCTCCCAGGCAGCGACGTAGGTGAAGTCGTCGTCGTTGCGGAGGGCCTCACCTTCGGCCGTCTGATGTTCTTCGCGAAAATGGCCGCCGCAGGATTCCTCACGATGGAGTGCGTCGCGCGCCATGAGCTCACCGAGTTCGAGGAAGTCGGCAACGCGACCGGCGAATTCGAGGTTCTTGTTCAGCGCGTCCTTCCTACCCGGTACGCGGACGTTCTTCCAGTACTCCTCGCGTAGGTCCCGGACGGCACTGATGGCGTGCTCCAGGCCTTCGCGGTTTCGAGACATGCCGACGTAATCCCACATGATCTGGCCGAGCTCACGGTGGAACTCGGTGACCGTTTTATTCCCGTTGATGCCGAGCAGTCGTTCGATGCCGTTTCGGGCGTCGGTTTCCGCATCGTCGAAGGCTGGCTCGCTGGTCTTGACGTCACTCAGGTCCGATGACGCGATATAGTCGCCGAGGGTGGAGGGTATGACGAAGTAGCCGTCGGCGAGACCCTGCATGAGCGCGCTGGCTCCGAGGCGGTTGGCGCCGTGATCCGAGAAATTCGCCTCACCGAGGACGAAGAGGCCGGGGATGGTGCTCATCAGCTCGTAATCGACCCACAGCCCGCCCATCGTGTAATGAACGGCCGGATAGATGCGCATCGGCACCTCGTAGGGATTGTCGTCGGTGATCCGCTCATACATTTCGAACAGGTTGCCGTAGCGCTCCTCGATCATCGAACGGCCGAGCCGGTCGATAGCGTCGCCGAAGTCGAGGTAGACGGCCTGGCCGGTGGGCCCGACGCCGTAGCCCTGATCACAAACGTGTTTGGCGGCACGTGAGGCCACGTCGCGCGGAACGAGATTGCCGAAGCTGGGATAGCGCCGCTCGAGGTAATAGTCGCGATCTTCCTCAGGAATCTGATTCGGCGGCCGTTCGTCGTTTTGGCCTTTCGGCACCCAGACTCGGCCGTCGTTCCGTAGGCTTTCGCTCATCAAGGTGAGCTTGGACTGATAGTGGCCGGAAACGGGGATGCAGGTCGGATGGATCTGCGTAAAGCACGGATTCGCGAAGTATGCGCCCCGCCGGTGGCAGCGCCAGGCGGCCGTGACGTTGGAGTTCTTCGCGTTGGTGGAAAGGAAATAGGCGTTTCCGTAGCCGCCCGTGCAGAGCAGCACGGCGTCACCGACGTGGCGTTCGAGCTCGCCGGTCACCAGGTTACGCGTGACAATGCCGCGGGCGCGCCCGCCGACGAGGACGAGCTCCAGCATTTCGCGGCGCGGGAGCATCTCGACCTTGCCGCGGCTGACCTGGCGCTCGAGTGCCTGGTAGCAGCCGAGAAGAAGCTGCTGACCGGTCTGGCCGCGCGCGTAGAACGTGCGCGACACCTGTGCACCACCAAAGGATCGATTCGCGAGGAGACCGCCGTACTCGCGCGCAAACGGCACGCCCTGAGCGACGCATTGGTCGATGATGTTGTTGCTGATGGCGGCCAGGCGGTACACGTTCGCCTCGCGTGAGCGGTAATCGCCGCCCTTCACGGTGTCGTAGAAGAGCCGCCAGATGGTGTCGCCGTCGTGGGGATAATTCTTTGCAGCGTTGATCCCGCCCTGGGCCGCGATCGAGTGCGCGCGGCGCGGGGAATCCTGGATGCAGAAAGCTTTTACGTTGTAGCCCAGTTCGGCGAGCGTCGCGGCAGCGGATCCTCCCGCGAGTCCGGTACCGACAACAAGAACGGTGTACTTCCGCTTATTGGCGGGATTGACGAGCTTGGCACGGTTGAGATAGTTCTCCCATTTCTCTTGCAAAGTCCCCGACGGGACTCTCGACTCCAGACTCATGAAGTAACGCGATGCTAGGCTGCGAAATAGTTGGCGGGCTTATATCTACACGGCAAAATAGATGTAGAGCGGAAGAATGAGGAAGCCGACGGCCAGCCCAATCGCCAGCACTGTGCCGGCCGTGTAGATGATCGGCGTCAGTCTCGGATTCATCGCTCCGAGCGACTGGAAGGCGCTCCAGATTCCGTGTCGAAGATGAAGGGCGAGCAGGAGCATGACCGCCGTGTAGCCGAATGCGTAATAGGGACTCTGAAATTTCTCAGTGACCAGGCTTCGAAGGTCGCGGATCTGCTCTCCGCCTACCGTTGCGACATACCCCGCATCGACGCCCGGGCCGAACTTAAACGTGCCGAGATGGATGACCAGAAAGACGAGCAGGATAAGACCCGTGAAGATCATCGTCCGCGAACTCGTCGATAGTAGGCTCGGCCTCCCCTTGCTTTTGTACTCGGTGTAGTCGTGCTCTCGGGCCCTCCGCTTTCGAACGTAAATATTCACGCCTGCCGCGACGTGAATGACAAGGCCGAGCACGAGGAGAAACTCTATGAAATAGAGCAGCGGGCCGGTACCCACGAGGAAATCGGAATACACGTTATAGGTATCCGGTCCCGCAAAATAGCCCAGGTTTCCGATCATGTGCAGGATGATGAAGATCACCCATCCGAGCCCCGTCACGCCGGTTAGAATTTTCTTTCCGATCGGCGAGGTCAGCGCCGACCAGATACTAGGCTTACCGTTCTTGACCTGGTTGGCCATGTCTATTGATGTCGTACCGCTTTCGTCTGTAGGGTTCGAGAGGCTGTTGCAAGCTCACCCTTAGATAATCCCTAGCCGATTAAATTGAAACCGGATGGAGCTATCGCTCGGCGATCGGCGTGACCTTATAGCCTTGGGGGCCCACGTATTCAGCGCGCGGCCGAATCAGGCGGTTATTCTCCCACTGTTCGAGCAGATGGGCGGTCCATCCCGTCGTCCGGCTCAAGGCAAATATAGGTGTGTACAGATCGATGTCGATTCCCAACATGTAATAGACGGAGGCGCTGAAGAAGTCGACATTCGGATAGAGCGCTTTTGCATTCTTCATGCGCTCCATGATCGCGGAGCTGTGCTCGTACCATTTGCGGGAGTCGGTCTCCTCGCTGAGTTCCTCGACCATCTCGCGTAGAATGGCCGCACGCGGATCCATGGTCTTGTAAACGCGGTGGCCGAAGCCCATCACGCGCTCCTTGCGATCGAGCTTGGCCTGCACGTATTCGGCCGGATCGGCGCCGGACTCGTCGATTTCGAGGAGCATCCGCATAACCTCCTGGTTCGCTCCGCCATGGAGCGGGCCCTTCAAGGCCCCGATCGCGCCTGTGATCGCGGAGTAAAGATCCGAGAGCGTCGATCCGATGACGCGGCCGGTGAATGTGGATGCATTCAAGCCATGCTCCGCGTGGAGGACGAGGCAAGCGTCGAACGTACGCTCGGCAGCCTGCCCGGGCTCTTCTCCATTTAGCATGTACAGGAAATCGTGCGCCACGGAGCAGTCCTTCTTCGGAGCGACGGGCTCGAGACCCTTGCGGACTCGATCGAAGGCGGCAATGGCAGTTGGTACTCGTGCGAGCAATCGGACCGACTTGCCGTAGTTTGCATCGCGAGTTACCTCGTCGGCCTCTTCGTCTTCCAGCGCGAGGGCTGACACGGCCGTCCGCAACGCAGCCATCGGATTCGCATCCGCAGGCATTAGACGGATCGTCGCCAGGACGGACGACGGGAGGTCGCGCTCATCGCAGAGCTGTTTTCGAAGGTCATCCAGTTGACGCTGAGTTGGCAGCTCACCGTTCCAGAGGAGGTACGCCACCTCTTCGAACGTCGCATTCTCTGCCAGGTCATGGATGTCGTACCCGCGGTAGATCAGGCTTCCGCTCTGGCCGTCGATGTAGCAAATCTGGGAATCGAGAGCGACGACGCCTTCCAGTCCGCGCGGCTTCGCCGGCGTCGGGGCTGATTCCGATTTCGATCCGTCACCCGATATATTTGTGAGTGGCTCTGGCATGGTGGAGGCTACAGATAGAAGTAGATGATCAAGCTCGGCGATGGGCGCTCAAATCTTGTGGTCCGGGCGCACTCACCGGCGAATTCATATACGCACGATCGCCTTCATGGTGCCTGCCCGAAGCGGATGCATGGTCGGGCGTCGGAGCGTACTTCGGTGACGCATATTGCTCGCGGCGTGGCTTGAAGGTGTGGATCACGGGATCATTTCAGGCGAGAATTGAATACTAACGACACGCGTTCAGGGACGCTTTCATAGCGTCTCCCGGTCCTTCCTACATCCTGCACGGCCTCTCTTTCCGCTGAAGTGGACGGAAGGCACCTGAAGGCAGGGTATTATTCGCGCTGAGGCGGATATTGTAAGGACGCTCGTTCTCCGCCCAAGGAGTTAGTCTCGTCGAAAACTTGCTGGATTTCATTACAGTCTTAGGCGCCCTGTTTGGGGCGTTCTATATCTCACAAGAGTTGTTCACATTATTCAAGGAGTGCAACACGCTCCCCTTGAGCCGATCCCATTCCGCTATTCTAGTAGCTGCCGGGCACGTTGGATCGTGCCGGTTGATCCCCGAGCTCGCCGGCCCGCGTGAAGAGATCGCGCGCGGCCGGTCTGCCTGTCTATCTTTCACTCAAGATTTCGTTCGGGTATCACGACAGCGCACCTCTGTGCGTCCGCTCAATGCGGGGATGAGGCGGGGCGGTAGGCTCGTGGGAGACGTGCACCTACGTCTTATATGGGTAAAGAAATTGTTGTCAATACAGAGAAGTCGCAAACACGAATCGCCATACTGGAGAACGGGGATCTCGTAGAACTGTACATCGAGAACCCTGAGAACGTCCGTACGATTGGCGATATCTACCTCGGCAAGGTCCGCAAGATCATGCCGAGCATTCAGGCTGCATTCGTTGACATTGGCCAGAAGCAAGACGCCTTCCTGCACTTCTCGGATGTAGCAGAAAATCTGCCGCAGCTTCTCTCCTTCGTGGACGAGAAGGACCCTCACATCGGCGGCTCCGGCTCGTCCGAAGATAAGCGAAACCGCAAGCGCGGAAAGCGCGTGAAGCCGAAAGGTGGGAAAGGCGGTTCCGGCGGTTCCGATGGAAAGCAGAAGAAGGGCAGAGACGCCAAGTCGCGCGGCAAGCGTCGCTCGACGCAGCGGCGCTCGAAGAAGGGCGGGCGCGGGAGATATCGAAACTTCCGCGTCGAGGACGTCCTCAAGCGCGATCAGCGGATCCTCGTGAAGATCGTTAAGGAGCCCATCTCCAATAAGGGGAGCCGCGTCTCGACCGACATCTCCATGGCCGGCCGCTTTCTGGTGCTGGTACCGTTCGGGGACTACGTCGCCGTATCGAAGAAGATCTACTCCTATAAGGAGCGCCGGCGGCTCAAGGCCCTCGCGAAAAGTCTTCTGCCCGACGGGTTTGGATTGATCATCCGCACGGTAGCCGAGGGAAAGAATGCGAAGACGCTCGACACGGACCTGAAACTTCTCCTCGAAAAGTGGCGGAAACTTGAGAAGAAGCTGGCGGGCAAGCCGAAGCCGCCGATGGTCGTGCACCAGGACGTGAATATGCTCTCTTCGGTGATGCGCGATCTCTTCTCCGAGGACTACGATCAGGTCCTCATCGACGACGAAAAACTCTACAGGAACGTCAAGAATTACATCCAGGCGGTTGCCCCGCAGATGGTCGACGCCATCAAGATTCACAAGGGGAAGCAGCACGTCTTCGAGGCTGCGAAAATCTACAATGATATCCAGGAAGCCTTCGAGGGTCGCGTCAATCTCCCCGGCGGCGGATACCTGTTCATCGAGCACACCGAGGCGATGCACGTCGTGGACGTGAACTCGGGACGCTCCGGTCGCGGGCTCTCACAGGAAGAGAATTCGCTCCGCGTGAATCTGGAAGCCGCCCGTGCGATTGCAAAGCAGATTCGAATCCGCGATCTCGGCGGCATCATCGTCATTGACTTCATCGACCTGCGTGACGAGAAGAACAAGCGCAAGGTCTATGACGAGATGAAGAAGGAGTTCAAGAAGGACCGGGCCGTCTCGAAGATTCTGCCGATGAGCGACTTCGGACTCGTACAGATCACGCGGCAGCGTCTCCGGCCGAGTATAACGGTCTCTCACGATACTCCGGAGTTCATCACGAAGAACGGATCATCGAGTAAGCCCGGCGGCTCGAGGACCTCTCGGGAGTCTAAATCCACGACGAAAGCGGAGCAGCCCGCGCCGGAGTCGCCGGCTAAGCCGAAGGCCAAGCCGGACGGGCAGTCGAGTAGCCGGTCGGACGCCGAGCCGAGCCGTGAGCGTGCAAAAGAGTCCCCCACGGCGGGGCATACCGGGACCAACAATTCCGCGGAGGCGAGCCTCCAAACGATCGAAACGGGTGATCCGTCCGAAATCCTATCGGAAATGGAACAGTGGCTCGTCGACTACAAGACGCTCGGCAATCGGCGCGCGGTAACGCTGCGGGTGCACCCCTTCACGGCGGCATACCTCAATCGGAAAGTCCCTAATCATCCGACGCGCTGGTTCATGAAGCATCTCGTTCGCGTCCGACTCGAGACGGACGACAAGCTGCCGCCGCTGTCCTACCGATTCTACGACACCCGATCCGGAGAGGATCTGACGGACAAGGTTTCCGTGCCCGGGGGTGAAGGGTGAGGGCAGCGGGAGGTCGGATGTCTGAGGTCAGGGGTCGGACTGTCGACATCTTGCACGTGCCTGCCCGAAGCGACGTCGGCCGAAGTGTTTCAGGGATTCTCCGCGTTGCCGCAGTTGCGGGTTTGTGCACGTTCGGTACAGCGGTGATTGTCGCAGTTTCGGCGCAGGCGCAGATGTTTTCGTATGCCGCGGACCGTCCGCAGGCGGTGCAGTCACTCTCGTTCGGGTATCACGCCATCGATTTTCGACATGATGGCGGTTCGGACGTCGCCGTGCGTTTCGACTACGATGCACCTGCCTACGGCGTGCTGTACACACGGCCAAACCTGCGCGCTTCGTTAGCTTACGGTCGGCAATCTCGACAGCAGGAGAATGATCTAAAACTGCTGCAGGCTGCGATCATGACGTGGGGCGATCTGTGGCTCGGGGGCGGAGCGGGAACGGGGTTCTCGGTGCCCATCGCGATTATCACGAACTATCGCCGTGTCGCTCCGGAGGGTAGTGAAGATTCACTCGTGGACGCCTTCAATGTTACCGTTTTGGGCCTGGGTGCAGGCCTTTCGTATACGGCCGGATTGGGCGAGACCTTCCGCGTCGTCGGTCGCGCTGTGCCGGGCGCCGGACTGGCGCTGAGAGCTTTTGGCGATTCCGCCGGTGGATCCTATCTGATCGATTCGGTGCTCGAAGTGCACTCGCTTCGCCTCGTTGATCGATTCGGCATATCGGCGTCCTACGGATTTCGTGCACAGGTCTGGAACGTCGGCGCCTCCGAGCTCCTCGGCGAGGATCTCGACGACGTGTTCGACTATTCGGGCACCGAGCACGCGGTTACGCTCGGCATAAATTGGTAGCAGCGTGAAAACAGAACAGATCATCGAGGAGCTGAAGAAAGCTGCCGGCCAGGTCGGCTACGAGGTACGCGCAGAGAAGGGCAATTTTCGTGGGGGGCGCTGCGTCGTGGGCGGCGAGGAGATCATCATGTTGAACAAGCGCCACCTACCGGAGGCGCAACTCGTCGTACTTGCTGAGAGTCTGCGAGATCTGCCGATGGACGGCGTATTTCTCAGGCCCGCCGTACGGAGTGCCCTTGAAGAAGTATGGAGTCGCGACGAGTCGCTGGAGATCGATGGGGGCGATGACGAATGACGGCAGTGGGATGCGGGTAACGCTGCTCGGCACGGGCACGTCGACCGGCGTTCCGGTTATCGGATGTGGCTGCCGCGTCTGCACGTCGCCCGATGTGCGAGATCAGCGAACGCGATGTTCATGCCTCATCGAGCATCGGGGCCTGAGCATCGTCATCGATACGGGACCGGATTTCAGGATCCAGGCGCTTCGCGAGAACCTGCGTCACATCGACGCCGTGCTCTTCACCCATCATCATTTTGATCACATCGTCGGGATCGACGATCTGCGTCCCTTTTTTTTCGAGAACGATCGTTCCATTCCCTGTTACGCGCGCGAGAATACCACCTCGGTGCTGCAGCGCATGTTCAACTACATCTTTCAGGACGGAACGTACCCCGGCGTCCCCGATCTTACGCTGCAGACCGTCGAGGGACCGTTCGCCGTTTCGAGCCGGAAAGATCCGGACCGCATGATAGATGTCGTTCCAATCGACGCCAGCCACGGAGATCTGCCCCTGTTTGGATATCGGATCGGAAGTTTCGCCTACGTTACCGATACGAACTTCATTCCTGATGAGAGTTTTGCGCTTTTAGAGGGGCTCGACGTGCTCGTGCTGGATGCGCTCCGAGAGAACTTCCATCCAACTCACTATACGATCGATGAAGCCGTGGCCGTCGCCGAGCGTATCGGGGCCCGCCAGACGTATTTCACGCACATGACGCACAGCGTACTGCATGCGGAGACGGACGCTCGGCTGCCGGACGGTTTGAATCTGGCTTACGACGGTCTTGCGTTTACGGTGCGGGAGTAGACCTCCCGCCGGTCGGGCTCGCCCCGGGAAGCCCGCGCGCCGGTAATGTGTATATTCAGCGCTGACCATCCTACGAATGAGCGGTGTGACGACGTGAAGCTCCTCATCCTCAACGGTCCGAACCTGAACCTTCTGGGCACACGAGAGCCCGACGTTTACGGCCACATGTCACTTGTGGACATTGAGGCGGGCCTACGTGAGGAGTTTTCGGATCTGGAGCTTCAGTTTTACCAGAGCAATCACGAGGGAGAGTTGATCGATAGGCTCCAGGAAGCCGCATCGGACCGCGTAGACGGGGTCGTATTGAATCCAGGCGGTTTCACGCATACCTCGGTTGCGCTCCGCGATGCCATTACCGCGACCGGCGTCCCCGTTGTCGAGGTACATCTCTCAAACATCCATGCCCGCGAGGAATTCCGGAGTCGTTCGGTGACCGCGGCGGCGACGGTGGGACAGATCGTCGGATTGGGTGCAAGCGGATACGAGCTGGCCGTCCGGTATTTCGTCGAAGGATCTAAAACGGGATCCGCGGACTCGCATGGCTGAGGTCCCGGACGAAAATCCTCGCGGTTTCGACGTAGAAGATGCGGAGGAGACGGCCGAAGACGGTTCGTCTGCACTACAGGAGAGCTCGGCCGGCACGGTTGCGGCAGGCATCTTTACGAGTCGTATCATCGGCTTCGTACGCGAGCGGGCCGTGGCCCATTTCTTCGGGGTCGGTGCGCACGCAGACGTCTTTCAGGTTGCCTTTCGCGGGCCGAACCTGCTGCAGAATCTGCTTGGCGAGGGCACGATATCGGCGGCATTCATCCCGATCTACAGCAGGATGATAGAGGAGGGCCGAGAGGAAGATGCCGGCCGGTTCGCGGGCGCCATTTTCGGACTTCTCCTCGTCGCGGCCCTGGCAATGTCCGCGATTGGCGTGCTGCTCGCCGAACCGATCGTCACGGTGTTCACCCCGGGATTTCTGGACGATGCGTCGGAGGTTGCGGCCGGCGAGCTGCCAATCAACCGCTTTGAACTGGCCGTGCAGGCGGTACGCATCATTTTTCCCATGACGGGCTTCCTCGTTCTATCGGCGTGGTGCCTGGGCGTGCTGAACAGCCACCGCAAGTTCTTTCTGCCGTACTTCGCACCAGTATTGTGGAACATGGCGATTATAGGTGGGCTGTTCGCGGCGGCGTACCTGGTCCTTGATCCGGACGTAAACGTCTGGAGCCTGGAGAACGTGGACGTCGAGGAGCGCAACAATCTGCTCTTTGCGGCCTTCTTCGGGGCGCTGCTCGGGGGGCTTCTGCAATTTCTCGTGCAGCTACCGCTGGTGCTGCGCCTGCTGAAGGGATTCAAAGTCACTCTCTCAACGAAGGTTGAGGGCGTCAAGGACGCGATCCGCGCGTTCGGCCCGGTCGTAGCCGGTCGCGGTGTATATCAGGTCTCCTCCTATCTGGACATGTTTCTGGCCTCCTTCTTGGCCGCCGGCGCCGTCTCGTCCCTGCGTTATGCTCAGATGTTGTATATCCTCCCCGTCAGTCTTTTCGGCCTCTCCGTCGCGGCTTCGGAACTGCCGGAGCTTTCTCGATTCAGTTCCGACAAGATCCAGGCGTTCATTCGACGGCTCGATCGATCGCTCAGTCAGATGCTATTTATGACTATCCCGACGCTGGTTGGATACCTCATCTTCGGGTTCTTGATCGTGGGCGCGATTTTCCGAACCGGCGAGTTCGGGCTGAACGATCTCTGGCTCGTTTATCTCGTGCTCGGCGGCTATTCAATCGGACTCCTGGCGACGACGATGTCTCGGCTGCTTCAGAACGCCTTTTATGCGCTGAACAACACGAAAACGCCGGCCAAAATTGCGGCGCTCCGCGTCGCCGTATCCGCCGTGGTGGCGGTGCCGCTGATGTTGTTCCTGGATCGATTCTCCGTGTCGGAAACCGTGAATGCCGTTGGTGGACTTTTTGGGCTTCCGGCGGTCACGCCGGACCGGCTGCTCTATCTCGGGAGCGTGGGACTCGCCCTTGGGGCCACCGTAGGTGCGTGGATCGAGCTCTGGCGTCTCACACACTCCCTACGTTCGATGGTACCAGTGGTGCGGCTCCCGTGGGATCGCGTCCGTCGGATGACGGCAACGGCGATCTTCGCCGTGATTCCGGCGATCGTGGTCTGGCTCGTGCTCCCTGACTGGCACGTGGCTGCAGAGGCGCTCCTCGTCCTCGCCGTCTACGTCTTCGTGTATCTCGGCGCATCTTACCTTCAGGATGCACCGGAGATGGAGTCGTGGGCCGGCCGCTTCTTGAACAGGGATTAGAAGCAACCAGCTACGCTAAGGCGCGCGCTCCCATTCGGCAACCTCGATGTGGGGAAATGGACTACCGTCCCACATGGTGGTCGAGAGACGACCCGTTACGCGCAGCCGAGCAGGCGTGGAGAAATCGGTGCCGGCCTGTCCGTCAAAATCGACCACGTAGAGACGTCCCTCCTCGGTCTCGAGGACGTACTCGGCGAAAGGCTCCTGGCCTTGGGCGGTCACCTCACCCTCAACCGTAATGGTCTCCGCATTTTGCCGGCCCAGTCCGGCACAACCGGCGAACAGAACCAGCGCAATCACTACCA
>CAZQAS010000019.1:32989-36297 GCA_964591285.1 uncultured Rhodothermales bacterium | reverse complement strand
TACTCGCTGCGTTTCCAAGCGTGTACGCTGCCGTTGCGGATTCCGCCTTCAACGACTGATCCTCCTGATTGCTACCGTGATCGCAGCCTGTGATCACGGGCTCGCACCGCCGACGTCACCGCAGACCGGCGAGATCATTGTGCGCGTCTCGTACGCGGGCCATCCCGAATCCTGGCCGACGTCGGATTCCCTGCAGGATTTACGCTTTGTTGCAATGCGGTTTGTCCCTACGGACACGGCGGATTTTCTACAGCTAAACCGAATGGTGTACAGCGATCGGCTGCGCTACAACGTTAGCTCAGAGACAGCCGGCGTCTCGGACGTCGAGGCGGGTCCGTTTTTATACGCCGGCGTAGCACAGAAATTTGGCACCGATCCGTTCGCATGGCGTCCCGTGGGATTGGTGGAGGACGCCGACGGTGTGTTTCTGGTTCGTCCCGGCGAGACGACGCACGTCGAAGTCACTGTCGACTTCCGGAATCCACCCGTTTTCCCGCCGCCCGCAATGTCCTCGGCGGCGGACTGGTCCGGAGACCGGACGGCGAAGTGACAGGATTCGATTCGCACAAACGACTGAAGGTTTTGCGGCGACGTTTCGTCCATTCTTGTGCGACGCTCCCCCTACTCCTGATTCTCGTTCAGGTGGCGTGGGCGCAGACAGGCACAGTCGCCGGCCGCGTCGTCGATGATGCCGGCAATCCGATTCCGCAGGTCAACGTCCTGATCCCATCCACGTCCCTGGGTGGTGCAACTCGACTCGATGGGACGTACCGCATCGGCGGCGTTCCGCCCGGCACGCAGACCGTCGTTGCATCAGCAATCGGCTATCAGCGAGAATCGCGGGCGGTTGACGTCGCCGTAGGCGATGTCGCCATCGCAGACTTTACGCTCAGCGAGATCGCCATCCAATCTGGTGAAGTCGTCGTGACGGCTTCGCGGAGGGAGCGACTATCGGGCGGCATCGCGGCGAGCGTAAGTACCGTGACCTCGCGCGAGATCGCCGCGCGCCACTCCGTGGATCTGGATGATGCTCTTCGCCATGTGTCCGGGGTGCAGATGGCCGGCAATCAGATCAACATCCGCGGTTCGTCCGGATTCTCATTCAACACCGGCAGTCGGGTACTGCTGCTAATGGACGGATCGCCGATGCTCCGACCGGACGTCAACGGCATCCCGTACGAGGCCATCCCGATGTCGCAGGTACGGCGGATAGAGGTCCTCAAGGGACCGGGTTCTGCGCTATACGGCGGTGGGGCGCTTGGAGGAGTCATCAATGTGATCACGAAGGACTATCCAGAATCTCCGGCCACGTCGGTGACGGCCTTCGGCGGGGCCTACCAGCCGGTACGATACGGTGCATGGCGGCGCCAGTGGGAGGATGGGGACGTGCCGCAACCACTCGTGGGGTTTTCAGCCGCGCATGGGCGTCCGCTGGGCCAACGATCCGGCATCTGGGGTCACGTCGCGTACCGATATGATGCCGGCCATCTGCGGCTGGATCGGCGGAAAAGTCTTCAGCTCTATTCGAAGTTCACAACGCGTCCTTTCAGCGATGCGCGGTTGACCATTCTCGGCGGATTAACCAGGCGAACGTCGGATAACTTCCTCTTCTGGAACGGTCTTGATGATCCCCTCAATCCGGGCCGGATTGACTTCGGCAGACCAGACGGCGGCAGCGGATCCGAGGACAACCTGATCAACGAGTTTAGCGTTTTTCCGGTCTACACCGATGTCGTCAGTCCGACCCTTTTCGTCACCGCGCGCGGGCGGCTATTTGGCGTTCTCATCCAGCCGCTGGACGAAGACGGCAATCCGAAGCCGATCACGCAGGGGACGATGGGGCTCCGCTACGGCGGCGAGGTTCAGACCGACTTCGCACCCAATCCGAGTCGCACCATCACCGTCGGGGCTACGGTGGACGCAAACGCGGCACGATCGAGCTTTTTTGAAGACCGCGAAACGCTGAAACAGCCGGAGGCGGGAGCGTACGTGCAGTGGGAAGAATCGAGCGTGCGACGCTTAACCCTGGCGGCAGGAAGCCGCTTCGACGTGTATCGCGTTCGCTCGGACCTGATCACGTCCAAATTGAGCCCGAAGCTCAGCGCCTCGTATACCGTAACGGATCGATGGATCGTGCGCGGCGCGTTTGGCAAGGGCTTTCGCGTTCCGAGTGTGATGGAGCGCTTCGTCAGCAATGCGGACTACCTACCTCTCGTCTCCAATCTCGATCTGAGGCCGGAGACGAGCCGGAGCTACGAGATCGGAATTCGCAGTTATCCACCGCTGCGGGGGCTGTCCGTCGTACTGGACGGCGCCGCGTTTTGGAGCGATTATTGGCAGCTCATCGAGCCGACCTTTGTGCCGGCCGAGCGGGCCTTCCAGTTCATCAATCTGACGCGGGCGCGGATCAGAGGAGCGGAGATCACGGCCACCTTGACCGGTGAGTCAGAGAATACGTCCCTACAGCTGGGATATACGTTCCTGAACGCGAGAGATCTCTCGGCCGATCGTCCGCTTGTCTTCAGGTCCTCACACCTCGTGAAACTCGGCGGCTCGCTCGTACTGCGGGGCGTCCGTATGGGCGCCGACTATCGCTTTGCGAACAAGCCCGACCGCGTGGATTCCGACTTCGCGATGTTCGTTAAGGACGCGCAGGAGATCGTGCCGATCCACGTTCTCGATCTACGGGCAGGACTATCGCTTTGGGGAATTGAGGTGGCGACCCATCTGAAGAATGCCCTTGACTACTATTACGTCGAGCGGCCGGCCATTCTTGCACCTCCCCGGCACTTCATCCTGCAGCTTCGGGCGCAATTCTAAGGCGTCGCATTTCCCACGGCTGGAGTTCGACTTCGGCCTTCGAACCATGGAGCGCTGCGGCCATCAGCTCGATCGATCGGTAGAGCCGCGGACCCGGCCTGTTGAAATATGCTTCACCGTCGAAGGCGAAGACCCTTCCATTGCGAACGGCGGAGGATGACTTCCAACCTTTTCGTCGGGTGAAAGCCTCGATCTCAACAGACGTTCGCTCGATGGAATAGCCGCAAGGCATCAGGGCGATGACATCAGGATTCGCGCCGGCTACCTCGCTCCAATGTTGTATCGACGACGGCTCGGATGGCGTCGTGCAGAGTGCGCGTCCGCCGGCAAGGTCCACGATATCGGGAACCCAGTTACCCGAGGTCATCAGCGGCTCCAACCACTCTATGCAGAGGACCGACTGACCGCGATCGTCGCTTTTGAAACTGCCGATGCGGTCCTGAAGCTCTCGCAAACCTCGCTCCTTTTCGGCCAGAAACGCCATACCT
>CAZQAS010000019.1:0-32889 GCA_964591285.1 uncultured Rhodothermales bacterium | reverse complement strand
CGGCGCTGATGCGGACTTGGACGGCATGGTCGATCTCACCCGAACGTGCTCCGTCGTCGGCGGGTCTCGTAAGGGCCGGAAGTTTGCTGATGGAGGGCGGGTAATTACAGGCATGAGAGCGGCCTACCAGCCTGTCGCCGGCACCCAGCGCGACGATCCATTCCGTAGCCGCCGGGAGCAGTGAAACAATGTGCTTTGGAGACTCCATCGGGGTCGTCTGTGACGATGTGGACAAGGGCAAGTTGGGGGCTGGATCGTTCTTCGTCGGGTTGTCATATTATTGCCGTGACATCGACGAAGTATCGCCGGGTCGGACCGCCGCGATCGAATTACCGAAACTCAGCGACCCGCGCATCTCACCTATCAGTATTCGAGGAGAGTATGTCCGAGCATACCCAGCCCCCATCTGCCTTTTCTACGCCGGGGGAAAAATTTGAGCCCGCCTGGAAGCGCTTCCAGGCGGGGCACGTCCCTCTGGTCGTGCTCAGCGGAGATGGCACGATTCGGAATATCAGCCCGTCGGCACGCCGTATGCTTGAATATGGTCACGACAAGGACCTCGCGCCGTGTTTCTTTTCGCACGTCCACGGACGAAACATGTACCAGGTGATGCGGGACGTGGCAGACATGGTGTGCTACGGGAAGCCCCGGGCCAGCTGGCTCATTCGGCTGCGTACCGGAGGCGGTCGCTGGCAATGGGTGCGAGCCACCGTGACGAACGAGCTGAGCGGACCGGGGCGCGCCATCCGGGTCGTCCTCGATAGTCTGTAGGTCGGCGAACGGCCGATCCACGCCTACGAACGGGACAGCAGCTTTCTCGCCCGCGCCGCCACGTTTTCGGCGGTGAATCCAAAGTTCGTCATCGTGACGCTGCCGGGAGCGGACGCGCCGAAGCGGGTCATTCCAATGACGGCTCCGGACTGTCCAACGTAGCGCTCCCATCCAATAGCCGCTCCGGCTTCGACGGCGAGACGTTTCGTGACCCCACGGGGGAGTACCTGTTCGCGGTAGGTTTCCGGCTGTGCATCGAACAGATCCCACGAGGGCATGCTGACGGCGCGAGCGCGTACCCCCTCGCCACGAAGCTCGGCGGCCGCCGCAACGACGTGCTGCACTTCGCTGCCGGTACCGATTAGGATGATTTCCGGCTCGCCGTCGCAGTCGCTGATAACATAGGCACCCCTGTGGAGCCCGTCACCGTCAGCGCGTTTAGATCGATCGAGCGTCGGCACTTTCTGCCGCGTGAGCGCGAGCGCAATGGGCCGATCGGCATGTTCGACGATGAACCGCCACGCTTCCGCAGTCTCCGTCGCGTCCGCGGGACGAATCAGCGTCAGCTGCGGTATTGCGCGAAGCGACATGAGGTGTTCGATCGGTTGATGCGTCGGGCCGTCTTCGCCGAGTCCGATCGAGTCGTGCGTGAAGACGTACACGACAGGCACTTTCATGAGTGCACTGAGCCGCACGGACGGCCGCATATAGTCGCTAAAGATCAAAAACGTGCCACAGTACGGCCGGAGTCCCTCGTGTAGCGCAATGCCGTTGCAGGCTGCGGCCATGGCATGCTCGCGAACACCAAATCGAAGGTAACCGCCTGTCGGGGAAGCCTTCTGGAAATCGTCGCGGCCCTTGATGTCCGTCTTGTTGGAGGGTGTCAGATCCGCGGAGCCGCCGAAGAGATACGGCACCTTGTCAGCGATGGCGTTGAGAACCTTCCCTCCCGCAGCGCGAGTAGCCAGCTTTTCACCGACTTCGAACTCGGGCAGATCATCAAGCCATCCGTCCTCAGGTCGGCCCTCGACCCACGCTTGATATCTGTCCGCCTTCTGAGGATACTTTGCACGGTAGGACTCGAGCAGGATCTCCCATTTTTCCTGCGCTTCCCGCCCTTTTTGGAGGGTTGTGTCGCGCATATGTCCGTAGACCTCATCCGGCACGAGAAAGGAGCTGTCTTCCGGCCAACCCAGGTTACGTTTTGCGAGTCGAAGCTCCTCCTCGCCGAGCGGCTCACCGTGCGCCGATGCGGTGTTCTGCTTGTTCGGACTACCGTATCCGATCTCCGTTCGAACGAGGATGAGCGAGGGGCGATCCGATTCGGCATGGGCACGGCCGATAGCGGCATCGATCGCTTCCAAGTCGTTCCCGTCGTCTACCCGCTCGATGTGCCAGTTGTAGGCTTCGAAGCGAAGAGCAACGTCCTCGGTGAAAGCCAGATCCGTGCTTCCGTCGATGGAGATTTCGTTGTCGTCGTAGAAAAAGATGAGCTTGCCGAGTCCGAGATGGCCGGCTAGCGACGCCGCCTCGTGCGAGATGCCTTCCATCAGGTCGCCGTCGGAGCAAATGCCGTACGTGTAGTGATCAACGACCTCGAAACCGGGCTCGTTGAACTGTGCCGCGAGATATTTCTCGGCGATGGCCATTCCGACGGCGTTACCGAAGCCTTGCCCGAGTGGACCGGTGGTCGTTTCGATGCCTTCGGCGAGGAAATTCTCAGGGTGGCCAGGCGTTTTGCTCGCCCACTGGCGGAAATTCTTAAGCTCCTCCATGGCCATGTCGTAGCCGGTCAAATGCAGGAGGGCGTAGAGCAGCATCGAGCCGTGACCCGCCGACAGCACGAAGCGATCGCGGTTCAGCCAGCGTGGATCGGCAGGGTTGTGGCGCAGGTGACGTTGCCAGAGCAGGTACGCCATCGGCGCCGAGCCCATCGGCATGCCCGGATGCCCGCTATTGGCCTTCTGAACGGCGTCGGCAGCGAGAAAGCGGATTGTGTTGATGGAGAGCTCGGCGGTATCGGTCTCGATGGGTGAGTCTGGCTGAGAGGCGACGGGCATAGAAGGCGTGGTTTATTCAGGGCGGCGGCGCAGCGGGGGTCAAAGACTCGAGTGCACGAAATCGAAAAAAGGCTTTTGGAAAGCCTACATCAACTCTGTGCTGCCTGTTCGATCATTCTTCGTATGCACTCCGCGCTCCGCGACTGCGTGGCCACGAAGCGGCCGTTAATCAACACGGTGGGCGTGCTGTTTACGCCGATGGCGACGGCTTCCTGCTTCTCTTCGACCAGCGTACTTCGGTAAATGCCGCTTTCGAGGCGCTGCATCAACTCATCCGCATCCATGCCGATTTCAACGGCGATGCTCTGGAGATCTTTCGCCGCGAGACCGGTTTGCGGCTGCTGCATCGCGTACTGATACTCGAGCATCTCGAAGAACTTGCCCTCCTGGGCGGCGGCATAGAGCGCCTCGGATTGTGCGACGGAATGCTCCCAGAGGAAGAAGGGTTTGAAGACGAAGTGCGCCTGGTCGGCGTGCGTCTGGATCACCTCCTCCATGACGGAGTGAAGGGTTCGGCAGTGCGGGCAGTTCGGATCAAAATACTCGATCACCGTCACGGAAGCGCTTGGATCACCCTTGGCGGCATCGTAGAAGTTAACGAGGGATTCGAAGTCCTCCACGGGACCGCGATCGACGTCGTAGCGGCACTCTGCGGGCAGTGACCGGTTGATCTCGGCCGTGCTCGACGGCTCGGATTCCTGGCGAGCCACCGTCTCTGCCGTCGGCATGTAGGGCTCGGGGTCGGCGCCGCTTCCCAGGTATACGACGTCAGCTCCTATCAGGACGATCGCGAGAGCCACTACGGATCCCATGTATGCAAACTCGTGCTTGGACTTGACAGTCATTCCTACGTCTTCTGTGGATGTTGATGGAGATGGTCTGGCTAGGTCGGCGGCCTGAGCGGCGGCCAGCAGCGTGGCAATCCCGGCCGATACGAGGCAGAGTGCACACAGCTCGGAAATCTCGACGAATTGATAATAGACGAGATACATCGAATAGACGAAACCTATTCCGATGAGGATCATCCGAGCCCACTTAAAGCGCGCGCGGCCTTGGATGCCACTGAAGGCCGCGGCGCCGGTCAGGAGTGCGATCGATGCATAGAAAAGGATGCCCCAGATCGAATTGGAAATCCCAAATAACGTTGATGCCTCACTCTGCGTCACCGCACCGCAATCAAAGGCCGACGCCTGCGCATCGGCGAATCCAAAGCAGCCATCTTCGAAGCCGCGTGACTGTTGGATCGTAAGATGAACGGCCACCAGCAGCCCAAGGACGGCCAGTGCGAAGATGGCACGATCGAGGAACGGGCGATAGGCGGCGAGTCGCGAGGAGGAAGGAGATGACGACGCGTTTTGAGAAGAGGACGGATTCTTTGTTGCCATGGCAACGATATGGAGGGAGGGAGCCTGCAACGTCGGCGAAATTAACAATGGCGTAGTGTATATGATCCCCTCAGAACGCCCCTAGAGCGTGCTCGAGTGCGGCCTCAAACGCCGTCGAAATCGTCGGCATTGATTTCGTAGGCCTCGGCGCAATCGAGCGGCGACCGGGGACGCCTAGCGCTTGCATTTAGGCGCCGGTGGATGTACTTTTCGCGACCATGAAAGGATCGAGCACGCATATCTCCCTGGACGGCCGCTGGTGGTGGCCCGCCGTGAAGCAGTGGGGGGCAACGTGCGCGTGACGCATTCTTGAGCAAGAGAGTCGATCGAGAATCTTCCCCACTGTTCTGTCGGACAGTGGGTTTTTTGTTTTAGGCGAAAGTCACTCGTGACGTTTGACGAATTCACATCGTTGGTAAGAACGGAGCGTGCGCGCGGTAAGCGGCACCTCGTCGTTCCCGTCTTCCGGCGGCTGAGCGCCGATCTACTCACCCCGGTATCCGCCTTTCTTGCACTGCGGCAGGACAGCACCTACAGCTTTCTCCTGGAGAGCGTGGAGGGTGGCGAAAAGTTGGCGCGGTACTCGTTTCTGGGAAAGAATCCTTACCGGGTTCTCCGAGCTACCGGATCGGCCGTCGTCGTCGAAGACGCCGAGGGGAGGCGTCCCATTGAAGGGAACATTTTTGAGGCCATCGAGCGCGAGCTCGAGCGGTACGAGGAGGTAACGGTGGGTGGATTGCCGCGCTTCACGTGCGGCGCAGTCGGTTACCTCGGCTACGATGCCGTGCGACTCATCGAGTATCTTCCCAACACGCCACACGACGATCTCGGACTTCCCGATGCCGTCTGGTGCTTCTACGATACGGTCGTGGCCTTCGACCACGTAAAGCATCAACTCGTGCTGATCGCCGGTGCGTTCCTGGATGAGGAGACGGAGCTCGAGGAAGCCTTTGAACGAGCGCAGCAGCGAATCGGCGACCTGGCATCGGAGCTTGCAGAGACCGTGATCCACAGTCCGGAAGCGGTTGAGATTCTCGATCCGGAGATGGGCTCGAATTTCGAACGGCCCGCGTTCGAGCAGTCCGTCGAGCGGATCAAGCAATACATCTACGAAGGGGACATTTTCCAGGCCGTGCTGTCGCAGCGCTTCTCCATGCCGTTTCGCGGAGATCGCATCAACCTCTACCGTGCGCTTCGACAGGTAAATCCCTCGCCGTATTTGTTCTATTTGGATTTCCAGCAGTTTGCACTGATTGGATCATCCCCTGAAGTGCTGGTGCGGGTTGAAGACGGATCGGCCGAGGTCCTTCCCATCGCCGGTACGCGCCCGCGAGGGTTGACGGCGGACGAGGATGCCCAGCTGGAGTCCGACCTCCTTTCCGATCCGAAAGAACGGGCTGAGCATCTGATGCTCGTCGATCTCGGCCGAAACGATCTCGGACGCGTGTGCGCGTTCGGAAGCGTACATGTTGATCGGTACGCGTTCGTCGAGCGGTACTCGCACGTGATGCACATCGTGTCGTCGGTTTCCGGGCGGCTCGACCGGAGTCGGCGGCTCATGGATGTCCTTAGCGCCTGTTTCCCGGCCGGCACCGTAAGCGGTGCGCCGAAGGTTCGTGCGATGGAGATCATCGACGAACTGGAGCCGACCAAGCGGGGGGCGTACGCCGGCGCTGTCGGCCACGTCGACTTTGCGGGTAACATGGATACGTGTATTGCGATCCGGACGATGTTGGTGCACGAGGACACCATCTATGTGCAGGCCGGTGCAGGCATCGTCGCCGACAGCGATGCATCGCGAGAATACGAGGAAACGGTGAACAAGGCTCGCGCTTTGAAGGAAGCGATCCTAATGGCCGCAGAGGGGTTGTTATAGCCATCCAACACAACATGATCGACGTTTATGGGACTGAAGGAAGCATTTCTGAATAAGGGCTGGGCCGGCAAGACGCTGTCGCGTCAAGAGACTGCGGATCGAATCAATCCGCTCATCCGCCGCCACTACGAGCTCAATCACAGGTACGAACAGGCGATCCGCACGGTCGGTGATCGCGAGGCGGCTCAGAGCATGAGCACGCTTCAGAAGACGGCACGCGCCGACGTCGGAAAGCTGAGTGAGACGGTTTTGAGCGCCGGTCATCCGGCCTACACCGGCGTCGATCTGGAGCCCGAAGATTTCAAGATGGAGACTGATGAGGCCGCGATCATTCGACAATTGCTTGAGAGCGAAGGCGATTTTGCGCAGCTGCTGTCGGACGAGCTCGGCCTTGAACACCAGATCCGTACAAGGGCCGTTCTCTCCGTGGTGCTTGAGAACAGTCGCTCTCGCCTCGAATTCCTTCGCGGTCTCGAGAAGAAGTTCGGCCGGACAAGGAAGGTCGAGGCACGATGAGCGAGGTTCAGGCACACACGGATACCGGCGAGGACGTGACACTCAGCGACACCGAACACGTCGTGGTATCGGGAATTCAGCCTTCCGGTACGCTGCATCTGGGTAACTATTTCGGCGCCCTTCGACAACACATCGAGCTTCACAAGCAGTATGAGGCCTATTACTTCATCGTGAATTATCACGCGATGACGACCATGCGGGACAGCGAGGAGCTGCGCCGTTACACGATCGACGTCGCGCTCGACTATCTGGCCCTCGGCTTTGATCCGGATGAGGCGCATCTGTTCATTCAGAGCGACGTGCCGGCTGTTACCGAGCTGGCGTGGATCTTCTATAACCTCACCACCGTCTCCCAGCTCGAGAAGGGTGTAGCGTACAAGGACAAGGTCGCTCAGGGTCTCGTACCGAATGCGGGACTGCTCAACTATCCGGTGCTCCAAGCGGCAGACATTTTAGTGTATGGTGGCACACTCGTGCCGGTCGGTGCGGACCAGAAGCAGCACATTGAGATGACTCGGGACCTCGCCGAGCGGTTTAATCGGACGTATTGCGACGAGGAGGCCCCAATTTTCCCGGTTCCGGAGCCGTACATCCTGACGGACGTGGCGGTTGTGCCGGGCATCGATGGGCGGAAGATGTCGAAGAGCTACGGGAATACCATCGGGATTTTCGATGAGGGCAGCGATCTGAAGAAGAAAGTGATGAGCATCGTTACGGATTCGACGCCGCTCGAGGAACCTAAGGATCCGGAGAACGACAACGTCTTCGCACTCATCAAACTTTTCGCCGATCGTCCTACGCGCGAGCGCATCGCGGAGGCGTACCGTGCCGGCGGCTACGGATATGGCCATGCGAAGAAGGAGCTGATCGGGCTCATCGACGAATATTTCGGCGAGGCGCGCGAACGGCGGCGAGCGCTTGAGCAACGACCCGATTACGTGTTGGACGTGTTGCGCGAAGGTGGAAAGCAGGCACGAGCGGTAGCAGAGAAGTACATGGCGCGAGCCCGAGACGCGACGGGGCTCATCACGACCGATTCGAGAGAAGGATGATCCTCATCATCGACAATTACGATTCCTTTACTTACAACCTCGTTCATCTGGTGGGTTCGCACACGGATGAGCTTGAGGTCGTGCGTAATGACGCCATCTCCGTTGAGGAGGTCGCGAACAGGAAACCCGCGGGGATCCTTATCTCGCCGGGACCAGGACGACCTGCCGACGCGGGCATCACGGAAGCGCTGATCCGTGATCTCGGTCCTACGACGCCGATCCTGGGCGTCTGCCTCGGTAATCAGGCCATTGCGGAGGTCTACGGCGCTCGGATTACCTACGCTCCGAGCCTGATGCACGGCAAGACGAGTGAAATTACGCACGACGGACGCAACGTCTTTCAGGGCGTGCCGACGCCATTTACGGCCACGCGCTACCACTCGCTGATCGTCGACCGCGACTCAGTGCCCGAGGAGTTGGAGGTGACGGCCGAGACGCCGGACGGAGTCGTCATGGGGCTGCGGCACAGGAACCATCCCGTGGAGGGTATCCAGTTCCATCCCGAGAGCGTGCTGACCACGGAAGGCCCGAGACTGATAGCGAACTGGATTGAACGAGTCTTTGCCGTAGCGGCATGACGCACGACGTTAGACACGACCGCCTTTCATGATGCGGGAATACCTGAACACCATCGCTGACGGCGGGCATCTCAGCCTGGAAGATGCCGAGGGCGCCATGCACCTCCTCATGCGCGGCGAGGCGCCACCCGAACACGTTTCCGCTTTTTTGATCGGACTGCGTGCACGTCGAGAATCACTCAACGAGCTCGTGGGATTCACGCGCGTCATGCGCGAGTACGCGGTGCACGTCGATGCCGGTGATCCGGATGCCATCGATCTGTGTGGGACCGGTGGCGACGGCAGCGGCACCTTCAACATTTCAACGGCCGCGTCCCTCATAGCCGCCGGCGCGGGAGTGACCGTCGCGAAGCACGGCAACCGTTCCGTCTCGTCGAGCTGCGGGTCGGCTGACGTGCTGGAGGCACTCGGCGTGAGCGTTGAACTGGGCAAAGAAGGCGTGGAGTACTGCTTCGAGAAAGCGGGAATGGCCTTTATGTTTGCACCGAACTTTCATCCCGCTATGAAGCACGTCATGCCTATTCGGCGCAGCCTCGGCGTCCGCACGTTTTTCAACATCCTGGGACCCCTCTGTAATCCCGCGGGAGTTCGTCGGCAGCTGACGGGCGCATTCGACGTGGAGACGGCGCAGACGATGTCGGCGATTCTGGAAGCGCTGGACGCGAAGCACGTCGTCGCCGTGCATTCAGACGACGGAATGGACGAAATCTCAATCTCGGCGGAGACGACGGTGTTCGAATACAACGCCGCCGATCAAGACGATGGACGTTTTGAGTACGTGGGTGACGTGGAGCTTTCGGAAGAGGAAATCTCGACGAAGGGCAGGCAGGTCAGTCCGGAGTATTTCGGTTTGGGCCGCCGTTTGCGGCGCGAGATCGAGGGAGGATCGACAGAGGAGAATGCCCGCATCATCTCCGCCGTTCTCGACGGAGAGGACGGTCCGCCGCGGGAAGTCGCGCTCCTAAACGCTGCATTCGCGCTTCACACGAGTGGCAAATACAGCGGCATCGATACCTGCCTAGACGCGGCTCGTGAGAGTATCGACAGCGGCGCGGCTAAGCACGTGCTGCAGCGCCTGGTGGAGGCGTCCAATAAGGCGCCGGGCTCGTCGTGAGGCACTCATGAGTATTCTGGATCTCATCGTTGATGACACCCGCAAGGATCTGGCGAGGCGCAAGGCCGCAGTCCCGCTGTCCGACCTGGAGACCGCGAAGCATTTCGGCCGCACGCCGCTGGACTTCAGCCTGGGATTATCACAGCCCGGAATCTCCATTATCAGTGAGATAAAGAAGGCATCGCCCTCGAAAGGCGTGATTCGGCACGACTACCAGCCGCGTGAGATTGCAGGACAGTACGAACAAGCCGGTGCTGCAGCCATTTCGGTGCTAACGGAACCCCGGCACTTCCAGGGCTCCCTCGAGCATCTGTCGGAGGTTCGATCGGCCACATCCCTCCCACTATTGCGCAAGGACTTCATTGTCGACGTCTACCAGCTTTTTGAGGCCCGCGCCTATGGTGCGGATGCGGTGCTGCTCATCGCCGCCGTGCTCGACCGCGTGCAGCTTAGCGAACTCCTTCGGGCCTGCTCGGAGCTCGCTCTTACGGCCCTCGTGGAACTCTACGACGAGCAGGAGCTTGAGCGCATCGATTTTGACCTCGTCTCGGTAGTCGGCGTCAACAACAGAGACCTACGAACGTTTGAGGTCGACTTGGGTCACTCACTGCGCGTGTTCGCTGCGATTCCTGAGGATGTTCTTCGGGTCTCGGAGAGCGGCATCTCATCGGCCCAAGAGCTGATCTATCTTGAAGAGAATGGAGTCGACGCCGCGCTGATCGGCGAAGCGTTCATGCGCGCTACGGATCCCGGTGATGAGCTCGCACGACTGATGAACGAATTGCAAGCGGCGCCTGAATCATGAGTATTCGACTGAAGATGTGCGGCATCACGAGGCTGGAGGATGCTCGGTACTGTGCCGCCAAGGGCGCCAACTATCTGGGGTTCATTCAGTATCCGGAGAGTCCACGCTACATCGAGCCGACGTCCGCCGCGCAGATCATCGAATGGGTCTACGGACCGGCGCCGGTAGGTGTGTTCGTCAACGCTACGGCGGATCACGTGAATCGAGCGGCCGATGAGGCCGGCTTCGAGATCGTGCAGCTTCATGGTGAGGAGCCGGCGTTTGAGGTCGCGTCCATCGAGCGAGCGGTCATCAAGGCTCTGCGCGTTCATCCCGAAACGACTGAGGACGCGCTGCGCCGTCAGTTCCAGGAGTACGAGGATGTGGTCGACTACTTCCTGCTGGACACGTTCTCGCGCCGTCAAATGGGCGGGACCGGGAAGGTCTTCGACTGGTCGATCGCGCGGTCGGTCGCAGCCGAGTATGAGACGTTTCTGGCCGGGGGCATCAACGCGTCGAATGTGGCCGAGGCCGTAAGGGTAACCAGGCCGTTCGCCATCGACGTTTCGAGTTCGGTAGAAACGGCACCGGGTTCGAAGGATTTTGAGAAGATCGACGCATTTATAGACGCCTTCGAAGACGTACGTTCTGAGAGCCGCGTTGAAAGCTGACCGCCGCAATGTCTGAGAAGCCAGCGCTGATGATACCGGACGAGAGAGGGCATTTTGGCGCCTACGGAGGTGCCTACGTGCCCGAGGTGCTAGTTCCGGCCCTGGCCGAGCTCAGAGAAGCGTACGAGGATGCACGTCGCGGTGATGCCTTTCAGAACGAGTACCGCCGGCTCCTCCGTGACTACGTCGGTCGGCCCACGCCGCTCACCTTCTGCCCGCGACTGACCACATCGATCGGCGGACCGCGCATCTACCTGAAGCGCGAGGATCTCTGTCATACGGGCGCTCACAAAATCAACAACACCATCGGCCAGATCCTGTTGGCGAGGCGGATGGGCAAGTCTCGCATCATCGCGGAGACCGGTGCCGGACAGCACGGCGTCGCTACGGCGACCGTTTGTGCCAAGTTCGGGATTGCCTGCATCGTTTACATGGGAGAGGAGGATGTGGATCGGCAGCATCTCAATGTTCTTCGGATGCAGCTGCTAGGGGCCGAGGTCCGACCGGTGGCGAGTGGAACACGAACCCTTAAGGATGCCACCAACGAGGCCATTCGGGACTGGGTGACGAACGTCGGTGATACGTTTTACATTATTGGATCCGTCGTCGGGCCGCACCCCTATCCTATGATGGTGAGGGATTTTCAGCGAATCATCGGAGAGGAAACGCGCAAACAGCTCCTCGAGGCTGAAGGGCGCGAGATACCTGATGCGCTCGTCGCCTGTGTCGGCGGTGGATCGAACGCGATCGGACTCTTCCACTCCTTTCTTGACGATGCAGACGTCCGGCTTCATGGCGTGGAAGCCGCCGGCGAAGGCCTCGAAGGGCGCCATGCAGCCACACTCACCCGCGGCACACCGGGAGTTCTCCACGGGACGATGAGTTATCTGCTGCAGAGTGACGAGGGGCAAGTGGAGCCGGCGCACTCGATCTCCGCCGGTCTAGACTATCCCGGCGTGGGTCCGGAGCATGCCTATCTGAAGGACTCAGGCCGTGTTGCCTACGCATCCGTGACGGACGAGCAGGCGCTCGAGGCGGTGAAGCTCCTCTCTCGAACGGAGGGGATCATCCCGGCCTTGGAGACGGCGCATGCTATCGCATACCTCGAGAGGCTCGCAGCCGACATGCGCGATGAGGAGGTCGTGGTAGTGAACTGCTCAGGAAGGGGCGACAAGGACATGGGAACGATCTCTGAACACGTCTGACGAATGTCCAGATTAAGCCGAACGCTGGCCTCCTGCCGACAACGCGAGGAGAAGGCTATGGGGCTTTTCATCACGAGCGGCTTTCCGGACAGGGAGAGTACGCTGCCTATTCTCCGTGCCGTGGATGAGGCCGGGGCCGACTTTGTGGAGCTGGGCATGCCCTTCAGCGATCCCCTTGCCGAAGGCTTGCCCATCCAGCGCTCCAGCGAACGAGCCCTTCGGAACGGCGCCCGTATGAGCGATGCCTTCGCGACCGCCGAGGCTTTTCGATCCCGCAGCGATACGCCTACCCTGCTCATGGGGTATGTCAATCCGATACTGAGGTACGGCGTGCGTGCGTTCTGCCGCGATGCGCGCGAGGCCGGGGTGGACGGCCTGATTTTGGCCGACCTCCCGCCCGAGGAAGGCGAGACGATTGCCGATGAAGCGGCATCTGCCCGACTCGGAATGGTTCATCTCATCGCTCCGAATACATCGGACGAGCGAATCAAGAGGATCGATGAGATGACGACGGGATTCGTATACGCGGTTTCGATTACCGGCTTGACGGGCTCCGGGCTCGGTTCGATGGAGAGCGTCGAGGGATATCTCAAGCGAGCTCGAAAATTGGTGTCAAACAATCACCTTCTCGTTGGATTTGGTATCCGGAGCCACGAGGATGCCCTTCGGTTGAGTGCACATACGGACGGCTTCATCGTCGGCTCGGCTCTTATCGAGCTGATTGAAGAGCTCTGGGAAGATAGTGCTGCCGATCTCAACGCTCGCTTGGGTCACGTGGGCGCATTCGTCCGCCGGCTGAAGCACGGCGAAGCCATTGCTTCCTCACCTCGCGGTTAAACTGCCGGACCCTCGGTGTGAGCAGCGGGGACGGGCGCGCTCTGCATCTTGGAGCAAAGCAACCCTTCCCATGCCTTTGCGTTTGAATGGCCCACCAAGACCGCTGTTCGACAGCCTTTCAATTCAGACGGCGTGGCAGCGGACTTCCATGAGCCGTTCATGAACCACATATAGAATGAAGGAATCTGTAAACGGCTTCCTCCTACACTTCGGGGTTTTCGCTCTCGCGGGGCTGCTGTTCACTGCGACCGGCTGCGGATCGGGCGACTTCCGGCCGCGGGCCGTAGGGCAGGAAGGCGAGATCGTCGTCGTCGTCGATTCAAATCACTGGAACGGTTCAATAGGTGACGCCCTCCAGCAGACCGTCGGACAGTGGGTCGGCACCTTACCGGCACCGGAGCGGCAGTTCGATCTGCGGCAGATCGACCTCGAGACCGAAGAAGATCTGGAGATGGCCCGACGCCACAAGAACGTGATCTTTGTCGCACCACTGGACGATACGACGAACGAGGCCGTCTACATCAAGAATGTGTTTGACTCGACGGCCCAGGAAGCCATTCGTACCGGCCAGGGAGCGGTTATTTCTCGTGCGGACATGTTTAGGCGCGATCAGCAAATCTTCTATATCACCGGGGCCGATTCGGCAGCCGTCGTCGATGCCATCTTGCGACGCTCCAATGAACTCTCCACCGCGTTCAACCAGGCCACACGCCAGCGCCTCTCAGAGGATATGTTTGATCGGGGTCGACAGCGCGACCTTGAGGAACTCCTGATGGAGGAGCACGGCTTCGCCGTCAACGTCCAACACGACTATCAAATCGCCCTCGACACGTCCAATTTCGTCTGGCTGCGGCGGATTCTGCCCGAAACCTGGCGGAGTCTGTTCATCTATTACATTGAGGATGCAAACCCCGGCGTCCTTTCGCCCGAGTGGATTTACGATACGCGCGACTCGCTCACGAGGCAGTACGTTCAAGGCAACCTTGGCGGATGGGTGGAGATTGACCGGCGTGACATACGCCCCCTCGAGACGGAGAACATCGATTTCCTCGGGCGATATGGATTCGAAACTCGGGGTCTCTGGCAGATGGTCGGCATTGAGAACGGTGAAGTAACGCAGTTCGGTATGGGCGGGCCATTCTTAACCTTTACCTTTTACGATCAGCCCTCGGGCCGCATCTACATGATTGACGGAATGGTCTTCGCTCCAGGCTACGAGAAAAGGGAGTTCCTGCGGCAGATGGAGGTCATCGCACACACGTTTCGCACGCGTGGCGATGCTACCGCTGAAGGGCGGGTGGCGAGCCGCAATTAGCCGGGATTTAGAACGGAATAGCTCACAAGACGAGTAGATGGCCATCGAAACGCATACAAAAGCACGAACGGTAGACATTATTGATCAGGCTCCCCAGGTATTGCGCCTGGGCCTGCCGAAGGGAAGTCTGCAGGAATCGACCTTCGAACTTCTTCGCCGAGCAGGCTACAACTTTTCCGTCAGCGAACGTTCGTACTTTCCGTCGACCGATGACGACGAGCTGACCGCAATGCTGGTCCGTGCGCAGGAGATGGCGCGTTACGTCATGGATGGCGTATTCGACGCCGGGATTACCGGCAAAGATTGGGTCGTCGAGACCGATGCGGACGTCGAACCGGTCGCCGATCTCATCTATTCGAAAGCGAGCATGCGGCCGGTACGGTGGGTCCTGGCCGTGCCGGAGGATTCCGACTTCCAATCGGTGCACGATCTCGGAGGCAAGCGCATTGCCACGGAAGTGGTCCACATCACTCGAAAGTGGCTTGCCGAGAACGGCGTCGAGGCCGATGTCGAATTTTCCTGGGGAGCAACAGAGGCGAAATGTCCGGATCTGGTCGATGCCATCGTCGAGGTGACCGAGACGGGTTCGTCGCTTCGGGCGAATAATCTGCGGATCCTCGAGGTCCTGATGGAATCGAACACACAGCTGATCGCCAACAGAGAGGCGTGGGCTGATCCGTGGAAGCGGCAGAAAATCGAGAACATCGCACTCTTGATGCAGGGCGCGATCCGGGCGGAAGGACGTGTCGGGCTGAAGCTCAATGCGCGGCGAGATGATGCAGACAACATCATCGACCTTCTGCCTGCGTTGAGAATGCCGACCGTATCACCGCTGGCCAATGGAAGCGATTGGGTCGCCATCGAAACAGTCATCGAAGAGCGACAGGTGCGGCGACTCATTCCGGAGCTCAAGCGCGCCGGGGCGGAAGGCATCATCGAGTTCGAGTTGAACAAGATTATTCCGTAGTGCGGATGCACCGGCTTCGGCTCCTACGGACCGTCGTGCGCATCCTTCTGGGAACCGGCCTCCTCGTTGGGTTAGGTGCAACTGCCGCGTCGCTGGTCGGCTGTGGAAGCGAGACCGAAACCAATACCATTGCGGACAGCACGATGGTGGATTTGCTGGTAGAGCTACACCTGGCGAACGCCCGCATCGAACTAACTGATCGGCCGTTGCCGGTGCCGAGGGATTCGATCCTGAGGTCGTACGGTGTCGACAGCACGGCGTTTTCCGAGGCGATCTCCTACTACGCGCATATTCCGGACGAGTACAGCCGCATCTACGGACGGGTGCTGGATCGCCTCAGTGCGGAACGTCTTCCAGTGGACGAACAAGGTGAGTCCGACGTGACGGCGCCGCCGGCCGATACTATGGCGCCGCAAATACCGTAGCGACGTAAGAGCGGCTCAGCGGAAAAGTCGGACGCGAGCGCCCACCTCACTGCGAGGACTCGGGCTTTCTGGTGCCGCGCTGCGCGAGTGCCCGTGTCCCTTTATCGGTGAGCTCGAATCGGCTCTGCAGCGGCTGTGGCTGCACGACGTATCCCTCCTGGATCAGCCAGTTGACCAGTCCGTCAACCCGATAAGGTGGTGCGGGAGCGTGCTCGAACCAGGAATTTCGCGGCCGCTGTTCGCTGATCTGCGCAAGAATTCTACCTAGAATCTCTTCGTCCGCCGGGCGCGGCGCGAACGGCTCATGCCTTCCCAGACAAACGTCACACGTTCCGCACCGGCTCGGCGACACCTCACCGAAGTAGGTGAGCACGAAGTGGCGCCGACATTCGCTCGAGCGTGCATATCGGATCATCTCCTTAAGGCGCTCTTCGGCCGTTCGCCGGGAGCGCTTGACCTTGCGGCCATCCACGGGAAGTTTGGCACTGCGTGGATGAGAGAATGTGACGCGGAGAGCCCGGTCCGGCGGATGCCAGTCCAGTAGGCCTCGCTCCTGTAGATACTCCACGCCTTTCAGCAGGCGCGTTCGCTGCATGGCCGACCGGCGCTCCAACACTCGGAGGTCGACCTCCCACCACGTCGAAAACGCTTCCGCATGGACCGTGCGAAGCACGGCGCCTACGAAGTCGGCGAGGCCGCCGCCTGCCGATTCCGCAAACGAGCGGATTCTGTCGGCCGGCTGTTGAAAGCGAAGCAGACCAAAATGCTGCTTCTGCGGCTGGATGCGCCAGGCCTCCTGGCGCTCGAGCAGGTCAACGGCCGTCCTGATCTTCCCGGCGGAAAAAGTGGTCAGCCGCGCGACGGCATCGACGTCGACGACGACAGGATCTTCCGGCTGACTCCCGACGGCAATCTGCGCTAGATTGCAGATGGCGTCGTAGACCGTCCTTACTTCTCGAGCACCTGGATGACTTTCGTCGATCAATACACGCGGCGTCTCATCATCTCGCGGGTGATAGATCAGCGCCGCGTAAGACGTCTTGCCGTCCCGTCCACCACGGCCGGCTTCCTGATAGTAGCCTTCAAGCGTGGACGGAAGATCCACGTGAACGACGAAGCGGACGTCGGGCTTGTCAATGCCCATCCCGAATGCGTTCGTCGCCACCATGATGCGCCGTTCGCCGTTCACCCACGTTTCCTGCATGGTCTCGCGCAGAGAAGCGCGCATGCCGCCGTGATAACTCGCGACGCTGTAGTCGCGCGCTGCGAGCCACTTCGACCACCGTTCCACGCCCTTTCGCGTCGCCGAGTATAGGATCCCGGATCCCGGAACGTTCTCAAGAACGTCGAGCACCTTGGTCCGCTTGTTCTCCGTGCGAAAGATCGACCAGACCACATTCGGCCGATCGAATCCGCGTACGATGACCTTCGGCTTCCGCAGGCGAAGCTGTTCGATGATGTCGGTCCGAACGTGCGGCGTGGCCGTCGCAGTAACGGCGATGGTCACCGGCTCGCCGATCGCTGCGCGACCCTCGGCTATCTCAAGATATGCGGGGCGGAAGTTGTGGCCCCACTCGGAAATGCAGTGCGCCTCGTCGACGGCGAGAATGGATACGTTGAGCCGCTCTGCTCTGGCGAGAAACATCTCCGACTTAAGCCGCTCAGGCGCCATGTAGAGGAGCTTGTAACGGCCATGCTCCGCATCCGTCCATCGCTGATCAATCTCGCGCATCGACAGAGAGCTGTTGATGAACGCCGCCGGTATTCCCCGACTGCTGAGGCCGGCCACCTGATCCTGCATCAGGGCGATCAATGGTGAAATCACGATCGTAAGACCCTCACTCAAGACGGCGGGCACCTGATAGCAGACAGACTTGCCACCTCCGGTCGGGAGGATGGCCAGCAGATCGCGTCCGGTTAGCACCTGTTCGATGACTTCCCACTGTCCCGCACGAAAGTCAGGATGGCCCCAGTGCTCGCGCAGGGCGTCGCGGGCGCCTTCGTACGTCTTCGGCCAACTCATCGTGTTCTCAGTTCGATCGTTTGCCCCTTGAGGGTAGAAGCTCTAAACTCCACAACGATCCGCGCGGCGCGCCGATCCGTCCACAAAATACGATTCATCCCCGTCGGTTCTACAACACCTCAGATGCCAGTCAGCGGGCCGCGCGTATCCATCGTCATCGTCTCGTGGAATGCCCTCCCTCTGCTCAAGACGTGCCTGCCGTCCGTCCTTGATACGTCCTATCCCGACTTCGAGATCGTGCTGGCAGACAATGCGTCTACGGACGGTTCGGCGGAGTGGGTACAGCAGCGCTTTCCTGAGGTGAACGTCGTGCGACACCCAGAAAATTGGATGTTCTGTCGCGGTAATAACGAGGCCATTCCTCATACGACGGGACGCTACGTCGTGCTGCTAAACAACGACGTCGAGGTTGATCCGAATTGGCTCCAACCGCTCGTAGATGTGCTGGAACGAGATCCCGAGGTTGCGGCGGTGCAGCCGAAGCTCTTGCAGCACGAGCGGCGGAATCGTTTCGAGTACGCCGGGGCATCGGGCGGCTTCCTGGACCGCTTCGGATATCCTTTTACGCGCGGGCGAATATTTTTCACGCTGGAGGAGGATAGAGGCCAGTACGACGACGCGCGCGACGTATTCTGGGCCACCGGTGCCGCTGTGGCGCTGCGGCGTTCGGCACTCGACGAGGTAGGACTCCTCGACGAGCGGTTCGTAATGCACATGGAGGAGATCGATCTCTGCTGGCGGCTTCGGCGGGCGGGGTACCGCATTCGGGTGGAGCCGTCGAGCCGCGTCTATCACATCGGCGGAGGATCGCTGCGACAGGGCGAGGTCCGCAAGGTCTACTTTAACTTCAGAAACAACCTGCTTCTCCTCTATAAGAACTTGCCGGAGCGGGAATGGCGGCGAGTTTTCGCTGCGCGGACGCTGCTCGACGGCTTTGCTGCCGCGCGCGCACTGGCGGCCGGACGGGCTACGGAAGCGGCGGCGATCAAGCGTGCGTACACGGACGCCCACAAGATGATGCCCTCTTATGTATCCGAACGGCCGACAACTGCGGTTCTCCCGACCTATCGGGGAAGCGTCGTGGTCGACTACTTCATTCGACAGCGCCGGCGCTTCTCGGACCTTCCCGAAAGCCGGTTTCGCGTTTAGTCTGTGTGAACCTCTATCGGACGCCGCCGGCGGTAGAGGATGGCGAACGAGATCGCACCAAGCACGATGATCATCCCCAGAATCGCAATCCCGGACGGCGCCTCATCGAACAGGAGGTAAGCCAGAATCGACGCGCCAATCGGCTCGATGAGAGAAAGAAGACCGAGCATCGCCGCCGGTATGTAACGTACGGCATAGTTGAACGAGCCGTGCCCGAGGATCTGCGGTCCGATCGCCATCGCGGCACATAGCGCATAGAAGGAGGGCGAAAAACCGAATAGCGGCGTGCCCAACACCAGCGCGATCACCAGAATTGTTGCCGCCGTGACGGTGTACAGCGGAAAAACGTACGCCAGCCACGAGGTTTTTTGGCGCACGACGCGGCCGACGAGAATGTAGACGCTGAAGACGAGCGAGGCGGTCAGTGCGAGGGCATTTCCGAACAGCGGCGCGCTTCCTACCTCCGCCGACAGATCCCCGAGGCCGATGAGCGCCGCCCCACCGACGGCCATCACGATGGCCGCATTCACACGCCGCGAAAGGCGCTCCTTAAGGAAGACATATCCGAGAACGGCAAGGAAGATCGGGCTCGTGGTAACGAGCACCGACGCGCTGGCGACACTCGTGTGGTAGAGCGACTCGATCCACGTTGCAAAATGGAGTCCGAGCAGCACGCCGCCGACCAAAATGAGACCGTAGTCACGTCGCTCAAACGCCCTCACCTCATCACGAATCCGAAATAGTGCAAAGGGTACTAGAGACAGGGCTGCGATGACGGTTCGCCAGACGGCAATCGTCATCCCCGGTGCATCGGAGGCGAAGCGAACCAGTATCGGACTGAGCGAGAACGTCGACAGTCCAACAAAGAGGGCCCAGAACACTGCCGCGGGGCGCTCCGCCTTTTGATCGACCTCCAATGCCATTGATTAGCTCAGCGGAGGCGATCCATGGATCGCACGAGATCGATATCTGACTGAATACCTTTTCTCGCGAGATAAAAGAACACGTAAGCGAGGATCGGCAGCGCCAATCCTATGAGGGTGGCCGCGTCCACGGCGCCCTCCGCAATCTGAGTGGTGACACCCGTCAGAAACAGTCCTCCGTAGAGCAGCACCATGAAAATGAGGGTTAGGACTTGCACCGCGACGACGACCTGCTGCTGCCGCAACCGATTCCCGTACATAAAAATGGCCACTAGAGCTACGAGCACCACAACGATTCCCGTAACTATTAGGGACGGCACATACCAGACGAGCGTCTCGGCGGCCGGCGTCTCCCAGATCCCATCGAAGAAGAGCATCGCCACAATGGCGAGGCTGCCGAGAAGTAGGTAGACGGATTGTTTGCGCTGTAACATGCTGCGAGCTAGGTGAAGGAGTACAGAGGGATGTGACCGACGTCACCCCGCCACGGCCGAGTTCTCAGCCACTCTTGAGGCGAGGTGGTCGGCGAACTCGGACGTGGAGGCCGTCCCCCCAACGTCGCGGGTGAGGTGCGAGCCTTCTTCGTACGTGTCGAATAGCGCTTGCTGCACGGCGGCCGCCGCGGAGGGTTCGCCGATGTGCTGAAGCATCATGATTCCGCTGCGAATCAATGCAGTCGGATTGGCCACGTTCTTACCCGCAATATCCGGAGCACTGCCATGCACGGCCTCAAACACCGCGTAATCGTCGCCGATGTTGGCGCCGGCGACAACTCCCAATCCACCGACGAGCCCCGCGCAGAGATCGCTGAGGATGTCGCCAAAAAGATTCGTGGTGACGATGCACTCGTAATCCTGCGGACGCATCACCAGTTGCATGCACATGTTGTCAATGATGCGATCATTGAAGCTGATCTCCGGGTAGTCCGCTGCGATCTGTTCACCAATACGTAGAAACATCCCGGAGGTAACCTTGAGGATGTTCGCTTTATGAGCCAGTGTGACGGTGTGGCGATCGTTCTGCTTCGCGTACTCGAAGCAGAAGCGGATAATGCGCTCGGTGCCTCGACGCGTAACCCGCGCGGTGGCGTCGGCGATGTCGAGACGCTCGTCGTACGTTTCGATTCCGGAGTAAAGGCCCTCCGTGTTCTCGCGGAAAATCACGAGATCGACGTCGTCGAAGGGCGTCACGATGCCGGGTAGCGTACTTGCAGGCCGGACATTTGCATAGAGGTCGAGCTTCTGACGAAGCTGCACATTCACGCTCTTAAATCCCTTCCCGACGGGAGTAGTGACGGGGCCCTTTAGAGCAACTTTACTCGAGCGAATGGCATCGAGTACGTCTGAGGGCAACGCCTCACCGGTTGCTTCGACGGCCGCTGCTCCTAGCAGCTCCTGCGTATCCCATTCGAACCGAAGGCCCGTAGCTTCGAGGACTCGTATGGCGGCGCTGGATACTTCCGGACCAATTCCGTCTCCTGGTATAAGCGCTATTTTGTAAGCCATGGGGCGATCAGATTTATCCGAGCCAGAAGTGAAGATAACGGAGCCGGGCGGGCCAAATCGTTTATACTCTGTAAAATAGCGCGGGAGATCGACGTCGCTTGCAGGACAGGTGTGTCACACGATTGGGCCGGCGGCGGCACTCGCGCCATCCACAAAAAAGCCCCGCCGGAAAGCCCGGCGAGGCGGTACATGTCAGCGAAAGGGCGACAGTGCAGAGACGCGATCCTACTGCGGCTGCTCCGTGCGACTGGAGTAGTTAATTCGCAGCGTTCCGGCCTCCCGCAGCTCCTGCTGCACGTCCGTTACGGTGCCCATCTCGGCCTCCTCATCGACCCTTAGAGACACGATGAGTCGTGGCTGCTCCAAGAGTTTCCGGTACATGACGGTGCGGATGGTAGGCACCTCCTCGATGAGCGCGTCATCGATCTGGATGGCCGTCTCGCCGAGTTGATTGTTTTCGAGCTTTCGCGGGCCGATGTAAATATATGAGACGAGCCGCTTCTGCTCGATCTTCGTTAGTGCCTCGGCCTGCGGCAGCTGCGTGCGGACCTGGACCTCCGTCTCACGAAGTACCGTCGTGACCATGAAGAAAATGATGAGCATGAAGATGATGTCCGGCATCGACGCCATGGGAATGGCCGGCTTCGACTTCGCACTCTTCTTCTCGAAATGTGTAGACATGAGACTAAATCAGCTTGATGGTGGCCTCCTGCAGGCGAATCAGGTCGTACGTTCGCCTTCCGGCTCGGCGATGGAAATCTGTGCCTTTATCTTCTCTCGGATTTCGTTGACCTCGATGTCGTTCTCGTCGAGATAATTCCGATAGGCATCGTAGTTCGCATAGCCCATGCTACGGGCTTCGGCATCCCACAATTCGAAATAGGCCATCCAGATCTCATCGAGCACGTCGATGTAAACGTCGTAGGGCGTCTGTCGGTCGGTCTTCAGCGAGACGACGGCCTTCGACATGGACTCCGCATAGTTGGGGTCCGCGCCTTCGTTGAGGACGTGCTTCTTGACCTCTCCCCGGATTCGTGCGACGGGAGACGGCTGTTCTTCGACCAGCACCTGTCCCTGCGCGTTGACCAGGATCTTCAGCATGTTGCGCTCCTTCACCGGCGGCGGCTCCTGCTCCTCTTCCAGCTTCGGCGGCAGCGTCATCCCAATGCCGGTGTCGACATTGATCGTGGTCGTGACGAGGAAGAAGATGAGCAGCAGAAATGCGATGTCCGCCATCGATGCGGTCGGAATTTCTCCTCCCTCGCGATCCTTCTTTTTCTTCAGCAGGCCAGCCATAACAGATTCCAGCGCTTGATGCGAATGCTACGTTGTGTAGGGCCCCCGTCAAGGCCCACTCTTCTACACGTCTAAAGTGCCACTAAAGGTCCTCGGGCCGAACAAATCAGGTAAATAGCCCTCTCAGTCCGGATACGAACAGGGCTAGTGCGGCGAGGACAAACATGATGGCCATCGTCCAGATTCCTGCGGACGCCCAGTCTCCCGTGACGAATCCAAGGATGACGAGCAGTACGGCAGGAATCAGTATGATCAACCCGGTCACCAAGTTGATCTTTCCGTGGATGATGCTCCGCACGCCGAACAGCACGAGGCCTAGCAGTGCGAGCCCCATGATGATGATGGCAGCCCAGACGGCAATAGGTACAATGTTCTCCATCGATCTCTCAGCTCTTGATTAGGGGGCGGAGGTGGTGTCGGGTCCCGTCCTCTTCGTCTCCGTGGTCGACGGGGAATCGCTTGTGCTTCGATCTCGGATCGTTTTCGAGGCGACGGACCGGCCTGCCTGCATTAGCACGAGCGAGTCGATCAACTCAATCGACGCATCTTCCATCTCCACCACAATCCGGTCGATTTTCGACACGGCATAGTTGTAGAAGAACTGGAGGATGATGGCCACGATAAGACCGAAAGCGGTCGTTAGGAGGGCGATTTTGATGCCGCCTGCGACCAGGCTTGGTGAGATGTCGCCTGCCGTCTCGATGGCATCGAAGGCGGCGATCATGCCGACGACCGTCCCAAGGAAGCCGAGCATCGGAGCCAGAGAGATGAAGAGCGACAGCCAGACGAGCCCTCGTTCGAGGAAGCTCATCTCGATGGACCCGTAGGAGACGACGGCCTTTTCGACGGCCTCAATGCCTTCGTCCGCTCGCAGGAGACCTGCCTGAAAGACGGAAGCGACGGGGCCGCGAGTCTTCGCACATACTTCTTCGGCGGCCGGGATGCCGTCTTCGTCCAGCGCACGCTTGACATCTACGATGAACTTACGGGTATTGATGTCCGCCCGGTTCAGCGTGATGATTCGCTCGAATGCGATCGCGAGGCCGATGATCAAACAGATGAGGACGGGCCACATCCAGGGGCCGCCCTCATTGAACCGCTCTACAAGAACATTTATTACACCTTCATCTGCGGCCGCCTCCTGCAGAAGCAGCATCATCAGAGTGAGAACCTTCATGGACTAGTTCCTCCGGGAAAACGCGATGTTATTATTACTAAGAATGAAACGGGTTGGGGATATCAACCCGGTACGGCTCCAGTAACCTGCGAAAATTGGGACGCATACACCGGCGTAACCCGGGATGCTCGAGCGGCCGCATCGGCAGAGTATACCCATTACGTCCAGGATTGTCAACGAGAGGGGCATCCACTGCCGGCCGCGGTCAGACGAGTTGTTTGGGGGCTAGTTCAGCGCCAGTTGCTCGGCATTGGGCCAGAGGCGGTCGGCTTCTTGAAGCAGCGTGTCCGCCTCACGCATCACCATGTACCAGACCGTTCGATCGAAGAATCGTTGCCCAATACGCGCCTTGATGCGGGTCTGCATCAGGTCGCGGGCGTCGGAAACCTGCTGCTCGGTGAAGTAGGAGCCTTCGGCCTCCTCGTCGTCCGGTAACATAGCAGAATCGGGCACGACGTGTACATCATGCTCTTCAACGAACGCGAGAAATTCCGCATAGTCGCTCTCGGTGAGCACGAATTCGTCAACGAACTCTTGCATCCGACCCTCCCACTCCTGCTGAAACGTATCGACTCGGCGATCGAGCCATACGCGCGAGAAATCGTTGTCCAATGAACGGCCGAGTACGGCCCGTTCGAAGTCGGTGAGGGAATCCGGATAAACAATATAGTCAGGAAGAATACCTCCTCCTCCATAGACGATGCGGCCGCTGTCCGTGGTGAATCGGAGGGAATCGGGAAGCGAGTCCCTGATCTCCTCGACGCCGAGCGTGCGCTCGCGTTTGAATCGCTCGACCTTCGATTCGTAATAATCCCGCCTGACGCCGTTCGTGTAGGGCGTCTGAATGAGGCGACCCGACGGCGTATAGAATCGCGAGATCGTCATACGCAGGACGCTGCCGTCGCGCAGCGGAAACTGTTTCTGCACGAGGCCTTTGCCAAAGGTGCGTCGACCGACGATCAAGGCGCGGTCCTGATCCTGAAGCGCCCCAGCGACGATCTCGCTGGCCGAAGCGGAATTCTCATTGACGAGAACGATGACGGGACCATTCTCAAAGGAGTCGCCGCCGCGAGCGAAGGTCTGCTGGTTGAAATCGTCGTGACGGCTTCTCGCCTCCACCACCAGCTCGCCCTCGTCCAGAAACTCGTCGGAAATCTTAATGGCCATATCCATAAAGCCACCTGCGTTGTCGCGCAGGTCCAGGATTAGGCGCTCCATTCCATCCGCCCTCAACTCCGTCAGTCCCTGAAGGAACTCGTCGTACGTGGTGCGTGCGAACCGATTCAGGCGAATATATCCGGTTCGCTCATCGAGCATGTACCGGGCATCCAGCGTATAGAGCGGGATCTTGTCTCGAGTGATGGTAAACTGGAGTGGTTCGGGATAGCCGGGGCGCTTCACCGTGACATCCACTTTGGTGCCGCGAGGGCCTTTCAGCGTACGCTGCACGTCGGCGGTGGAAAATCCGATGGCGGACGAGTCGTCAACGGCGACGATGCGGTCACCTGAGTGCAAGCCGGCTGCCTCGCTGGGCCCGCCCGGCAGCGGATTCAAGACCGTGACGGTATCTCGACCATCCGGGCCCTCAAGGATTTCGAACGAGATCCCGATTCCTTCGAAGGATGCGTTGAAGTCTTCCTGCACGTCCTTCATCTGGTCGGCATCGATGTAGACGGAATGCGGATCCAGTTCCTGCAGCATTCCTTCGATGGCGCTCTCGGTGAGCACGGACGAGTCTACATCCTGAACATATCGCTCGTTGATCACCATGAAGGCGTTTTCGAGCTTCTTGAGCGACTCGTACGTATCATCTCCGGTAAAGACGGCCCCGAGCTCCATGCCGAGGAAGACTCCTATCGCCAGAACGGTGATTCCTAAGGTGACGAGCTTTTGGTGGCGTTTCATACTAATGCGGGATGGCGTAGGCTGTCGTCATCGGAACTGAAGAATGAAAACCGATCTCCATCGGGCACTGCGGCATTGAACCTCCGGATGCCGAGCGCTTGATCGAGTGGGGCCGGCGTGCGCGTGCCCGACGGCAGGCACGAATTCTTGTTACATTTGGTACAGGAGCATTCTCGATAGGATCCCGCGGTAGCCTGATCCGTGAGAAGTCGCCGATGCCTACCGCTGTTGAATGCCCATGCTGACGAACAAGGAAGTAGCCCGGCTCCTGAAAGATACCGCCTCGCTCATCGAGTTGACGGGCGGAAATGAGTTTCGTGCTCGCGCGTTCGCCGCGGCGGCGCGGACGATCGAACGGCTCGAAGAGCCCGTCCAGGAGCTTGTTGAAGAGGATCGACTGGCCGAGCTCCGAGGCGTCGGGTCCGGACTCGCTGCCCAAATTGCCGACATTCTGGAGCACGGAACGTTTGACGTGTACGAGGATCTGCTGAGTGCGATTCCGCCGGGGCTCGGCGAGATGTTGCGCGTCAAGGGTCTCGGGGCGAAGAAGGTCCGGAAGATCTGGCAGTCGCTCGGGATCACGACGCTGGAAGGTCTCGAGGAGGCAGCGCACGTCGGCCGGCTGGCCGAACTTCCGGGGTTCGGTGAGAAGACGCAGAAGAACGTCCTCAAAAACATCGCTCTGCTGAAGAAGTACGGCTCGCGCCGCCGCTACGATGAGGCCATGCTCCTCGCGCAACCCGTTTTGCTAAAGATTAGGGGTGTCGATTCGATCGATCGGGCCGAGTTTGCCGGCGACCTTCGGCGAAAGTTGGAGACGGTCGAGAAGGTTGAATTCGTGGCCTCCTCGGACGTCATTAACGCCGCGTGCGAGGACTTGCAAAATTTCTGGGAGACCGCGGACGAATTGAGCGACGGCTGCCGAACGCTGCGCGGACAGCTCACCGACGGTCTGCCGCTTGAGATTCACGTGGTGCTCCCGAGTCGATACGGAAAGGAGCTGTGGGAGCGCACCGGCTCGAACGCGCACGTTATAGCCTTCGAGGAACAGCTCGAGGTCCCGAGCGCGGCTGACGACGAAACGGCCATATTCGAATCGGCCGGAGTGCCCTTCATCGCTCCGGAACTTCGGGAGAACCTTGGCGAGATTGAGGCGGCTCGCGCCGGTCGATTGCCGGAGTTGATTTCCGAGGACGACCTTCACGGTATCCTGCATAACCATTCTACCTACAGCGACGGCGCCCACTCACTGGCGCAGATGACGGAGACCGCTAAATCTCTTGGGTACTCCTATTACGGCGTGTGCGATCACAGCCGGTCCCTCGCGATTGCGAACGGATTGAGCATCGATCGCGTGCGAGAGCAGCAAGAAGAGATTCGGCGTATCAACGATGCCAATCCCCCTTCCTTTCGAATCTTTAGCGGCACGGAAAGCGACATCCTGAACGATGGCTCGCTCGATTATCCGGACGAAGTGCTGGCCAGCTTCGACTTCGTCGTTGCCAGCGTGCACACACGCTTCAACATGACGCGCGAGGAGGCGACTACCCGAATTATCCGCGCTGTCGAGAATCCTTATACGAGCATTCTCGGTCATGTTACGGGCCGCTTGCTGCTTCGGAGGGAAGGCTATCCGGTCGATCACGAGAAGGTGATCGAGGCCTGCGCCGCCAACCAGGTAGCGATTGAGATCAATGCCAATCCCCGCAGGCTCGATCTCGATTGGCGCTGGGTTCGCGCGGCGACCGATCGCGGCGTGCTGATCTCCATCAATCCGGATGCCCATTCGATTGATGAATTGGATTTCATGCGCTGGGGCGTCGCCGTGGCCCGCAAGGGCTGGCTGACGGCCGATCAGTGTCTCAACGCGAAGCCTCTCGACGCCTTCACGGAGTGGCTGGAGAAGCAGCGCACGCGCCAAGGGATCACGCACGTCTGAAATGGTGCGCACGCTATTCATCGCGGTCCTGGCCGTTCTCCTGCTTCTGCTCGGTGTCGGTGCCATGCTGTACATGGCCTATGGCATTTCCGACCCGTCTCGTGCGTCGGTTCAGGTGGCTGGATTATCCGATTCCTCGTCGGTCGAGCTGTACGAAGGCGGGTCGGCGCACGTCCGCGCTGCCAGTCGTGACGACGCCTATGCTTCGCTCGGCTATCTGCACGCACGTGAGCATGCCTGGACGATGGCCTTGTGGCGACAAACGGCAATCGGCGGACTCTCCGAATGGTTCGGAGGCCGACTGATACCGCTGGATCGCCTGGCGCGCAGACTCGGTCTCGGCCGGCTTGCAGAGGAAGCCTATGCACTCCTCCCGGAGGGGGATCAGCAATTCCTTGATGCCTATGCACGCGGGGTGAACGCCGCCTTGTCGATGCGACGCGGTCGGCTGGCGAACGAGTTTGTTCTGCTCGAAACAACACCTGAGCCGTGGGAGCCCTGGCATTCGCTCGCGATCGAGCGCCTCTTCGCCTGGGCATCGACGTCCCTGCCGGATCCGGATACCCTTGCCGGAACATCGGCTGAGCTGCACGACTTCTTTCGCTCGAATCAGCTGCTGCAGGGCTGGCTGCATCTCCACGGCTTCGACAACGGAGCAGTCTGGACGCAGCAGGACAGCAGTGGCACCCGCCTCGTACAGCGCCACGTCTACGGAGCCTCTGCACTTCCGATCTTTCATGTCGCCCATCTCGAATGGCCCGGCGGCGGCGAGCATTCGGTGGCGACGCTGATCGGCACGCCGTTCGCGCCGGGCGGGCGGGCGAATTCGCGCGCATGGGGTATGCTCCTATCGAGTTCCCTCCTCGTCCAGCCCGCTCAGCGCGACACGTCTGCGATACCGATCGTCTATGATCGCATTGAAACGGCCGGAGAAGCGGAGCACCTACTGCGGATGCGTATAGGTGCGGGCGACCTGTTCTTTCCGGCTCCCGGGCAATCCCTTGCACCTGTCCCCGACACGACGGACACCACGGCTGCGCTGTCTGCGCCTCCGACGGCGGGCAATGGCGGAGCGGCGGATACCAGTGCCGCACTGGTCGCAGGATGGACGGTTCAGTGGCCCGGGCTTCGGCCCGTGAGCGACGCGGAGGTCTGGTTCGCGCTACCCGATCCTGCCGGCGCCGCGTTTGATCTCTTTCGCGGGGACGGAATGATGATGGGGCCTGACGGATCGATCACGGTGACGGGTGAGCCCGAGGTACACGTAGCGATTGGCGGCGGACGTCTCATAGGAAATTCAGTATGGTCGCGCCACCTTGCCGAACGGCTGGATTCACTGAGCGCGCCCGACGTGCCCAACCAGACGGTTGACGTCCTGAGCGACATCGAGAGTGCCTGGGCGGCGAGCCTGGCACCGCCCATGACCGATGCGGCCATCGCTGTGCCGGAACACGCGCATCTGGTTACCGAAGCGCTCACCTACCTTCGCAACTGGGACTTCGCGTATGACAGGGCAAGCATTGCGGCTTCCATATTCGATCGATGGGTGACCGTCTATCGGGACAGTCTTGGGCGATTGCCGGAGCCGACGGTCCCGGATTCCGCTCTCGGCGAAAATCTCGTTCGCTATGAAGCGCTGGTACGCACGGTGGACCTGCTTTCGCAGGAGTACGGTGACGACCTCACGACATGGAGGTGGGAGCTTGTGCAACCGCACCGCTACTTTTTCCCGGCCTGGTCCGCGGACACGCTGATTACGGAAGTAAGCGGATCGAGCGCGCGCTATGCACCGATCGAAGTGCCGGGCTCCGGCCATCCAACTACGCCGCACTTCGGGCCTTCCCGACTGACCGACACGCTCGACGCTCCGGCACGATGGGAGGCCTGGGTTTCAACGACGGATTGGGACGCGTTCCGCTTTCGCGCGCGGCAGTTTCCGGCGAATCGGTTCTTCGGTCGGTATCTTGTATCCGACCGCCCGCCCGAGCCGCGTACTGCGCGGGATGCGGCACGGTTGGTCCACTCCCTTACGTTGACTCCTGCTGAATGATGGTGTCTGACGATTCGATTTACATAGGTATCGACGCCGGCGGCTCAAAGACCGAGCTGTTGGCGTCGCACGAACAAGGTAAGGAAGAGCTCAATCTCTTCGGCTCCTCCGGGAATCCGGCTCGGGTCGGATTTGACGGATCCATCTACGTACTCTCAGAACTCATCCTGCAGGCTATGGACCGGCTTGGCGATCGTCCGATCGTTTCCGTATGTGCCGGGATTGCGGGCGCCGGCCGGACGCGCGAGCAGCAGCGCATCGAGGACGGAATCCGTGCCGAGCTCGGGGACCGCGCTCCTGCCAAGCTGTACATCTCGCACGATGGCGAGATCGCCCTCGAGGCCGCGTTTGAGGGCGAGAGCGGGATCATCCTCATCTCAGGCACCGGCTCGGTGACGCTAGCACGTACGGAGGACGGATCGTTTCTGCGGGCGGGTGGATGGGGATACCTGATCGGTGACGAAGGAAGCGGCTACATCGTCGGCTCGATGGGGCTTCGTGCGCTAGCCCATGCCTTCGACGGAGGTCCCGAGACAGCACTGGTCGACTTGTTGGCCGATTCCCGGCAGGTCTCGACGGCCGAGGATCTCATCGCGCTGGTCTATGAGGAGAAGGTGCCGCTGCAGAAATTTGCACCTCTGGTCATTCAGGCGGCGCGCGACGGCGACGACGTCGCCGGCCAGATCATCGCAGATCAGACGCGCCGGCTCGCGAAGCAGGTTCGCTGGCTCAAATCGCGCTGTTCGGCCATCGAGCCCCAGGTGGCGCTCCTCGGAGGACTGGTGAACGAATCATATTTTCGGAATGCCCTGAAGGAAGCGCTCCTTGTGGAGCTGCCGGGTTGGCGCGTTATTCAGCCTCGAAATCGACCCGTTGTAGGTGCCTGGCGGATGGCCCGCGCATTAGCGACGGAGGCGGCCGCATAGACCGGGCGACAGATCGCGCGCGTCGTCGTCCTGCAACTGCGCGTTTGCCGCTGCTCATCCATCACGGGCTCGTCGGCGCCGGAGACTTCACCGCGCCGGTCTTCGCCTGCGGATAGCGCACCTCCTCCACCAGATTCTGGACCTCTTCAGGCGGTGCCGACGTCACGAGGGAGACGCCGATCGTGATGGCGAAGTTGAGCAGCATTCCGATCACACCTATGCCCTGCGCGGCAATGCCGAGAAAGCTCTCGATGATGGGCTCGTCCATTCCGGGGACCACGTTCTGGGCGCGCATCAGTGCGATCATGATGAACGTGAATGCCAGTCCCACGCTCATCCCGGCGATGGCCCCCTCCTTGTTGGCTCGCTTCCAGAAGATGCCGAGCACGATGACGGGGAAAAAGGAAGCGGCAGCGAGTCCGAAGGCGAATGCCACCACCTCCGCCACGAAACCAAGTGGATAGATGCCCAGGACGCCTGCGAGAAGAACGGCAAGGAAGATCATGGCCCGTCCGATGAAGAGACGCCGGCGCTCGGTGGCCTTCGGATTGATGACCGATCCGTAGATGTCGTGTGCCAGGGACGAGGAAATGACGAGAAGCAGGCCCGAGGCGGTCGACAGCGCGGCCGCGAGGCCCCCCGCCGCGACCAGCGCGACCACGAAGGCAGGCAGATTGGCGATCTCCGGCGTGGCAAGCACGATGATGTCGCGATTGATGCCGTCAAGCAGCGCTTGCGCATTCTCAACACCGCCCTCGGGTAAGTTTATCAGTCCGGTCGCTGCCCAACTTTGAACCCAGCTCTGCTCGGCGAACTCGGGGCCCAGCTCGGCGAACTGGCTGAGAATGTGGTACTTCGCAAACATGGCGACGGCCGGCGCGGTCGTGTACAGAAGCCCGATGAAAAGCAGGGCCCAAAACGCCGACCATCGAGCCGCCCGCACGTTTTTTACCGTATAGAAGCGCACGATGACGTGCGGAAGACCGGCCGTCCCGGCCATCAGGCAGAGCGTGATCGCGAATACGTTCAGCTTCGATACATTGGTGAACGGATTCGAATAGGCGGTAAGGCCGAGATCTCGCTGAATCGCATCGAGCTTCGGAAGGATTTCCTCGATGGCGATCTGGGGAATGGGATTACCGGTCAGAACGAGGGCAATCGCGATTGCCGGCACGGTGTAGGCGAAAATCAGGACGCAGTACTGCGCCACCTGCGTGTAGGTGATACCTTTCATTCCGCCAAGCACGGCGAAGAAAGCGACGATGGCCATACCAATGACGACACCGGCTTCGAACGGGATCTCCAGAAACCGGCTAAAGGCCACGCCGACGCCCGCCATCTGGCCGGCCACATACGTGAAAGACACAAAGATCGCCGCGATGGCGGCTACGACGCGAGCCGTTTGGGAATAAAAACGCTCACCCACAAAGTCTGGCACCGTGTAGCGGCCGAACTTCCGCAGGAACGGCGCCAGCAGTAGTGCCAGCAGCACGTAGCCTCCCGTCCATCCCATCAGATAGACCGTACCGTCGAATCCCATAAACGAGATCAGACCCGCCATTGAGATGAACGAAGCCGCGCTCATCCAATCCGCGGCGGTGGCGGCTCCGTTGGCAATCGCGGGGACGCCCTGTCCGGCCACATAGAAGCCCTTCGTGGAGATGACTCGGCTGCGATAGCCGATGTACAGGTACGCTGCAAATGTGAGCCCGACGGTGACCCACGTCCACTCTTGTATCCCCATCTACTGTCCCTCCGCCGATCGGCCGATGCCGATCCGACCTTCGCGGGTCTCGTCCAGTCCCGCCTGCCGATCCGCGCGCTCCATCAGGAGGGCGTATGCGAGAACGAGCAGGATAAACACGTAGATCGAGCCCTGCTGGGCCATCCAGAATCCGAGCGGCATCTCGCCGAGCGTGATCTGGTTCAACTCCTCGACGAAAAGAATGCTAAGTCCGAAGCCGACGATGGCCCAGATCGAGAGCAAAATGGTGGTACGGCGAAGTTGGCGACGCCAGTAGGTCTTTCGGATGGCAGATGACCTGCTTCCAACTTGCGAGGCGCCTTCCGGGGGGCCCGCGGGCTTATCGTGTTGGCTCACTGAACGATTGGGTGATTAGGCAGACGACGCAAAAGTCGCTGCAATGATACCACTGCGCGGGCTACGATGCCAAGCGGCCCATTCAGCCTCTCGGCTGCGGATCCTAACGGTTCTGTCGCTGCTCTACCAGGTTCTGCACGACGCCGGCGTCGGCGAGCGTCGACGTGTCGCCCAAATCGTCGTGTTCGTTGGCCGCGATCTTCCGGAGAATCCGCCTCATGATCTTCCCTGAGCGCGTTTTCGGGAGCGCCGGAGTGAACTGGATGAAGTCCGGCTTGGCAATCGGGCCGATTTCATTGCGGACGTGCTGCACGAGCGTCCCTCGCAGGTCGTCGGAGC
>CAZQAS010000018.1:19298-36421 GCA_964591285.1 uncultured Rhodothermales bacterium | reverse complement strand
ACGCGGCGCAGCAATATCTGACACAGTCCGGACGAACCCTGTTTAAGGGCATGACTTTCGACGAGCTGCGCCGGATGCAGCTCGACATTGAAACCTATACGGAGCACGAATTCCCGAACGCAGACCGGGCCGAGGATCGCATTATCTTGATTGCGGTGCGCAATGAAGGGGGCGAGTGTCACGTAATAGACGGCCGTGACCTGGCTGAAGATGAGATGCTCCGGCAGCTGGTCTCGCTCATTAGAAAGCTCGACCCGGACGTCATTGAGGGCCACAATATTCTCGGCTTCGATTTCCCGTATCTCTTCCGTCGCGCGAAGCGTCACCGAGTCGATTTTAGTATCGGCCGCGACGGCAGCGTCCCGCGAACATTCTCCTCCAGCGCGCGATTTGCAGAACGAACGGTGGATTTTACGGCAGTCGACATTGCCGGTCGCCACATCATCGACACCTATTTTCAGGTCCTCTCTCACGATGTGGTCAAGCGAGATATGCCCTCCTACGGGCTGAAGGCGTCCGCCCGATACTTCGGTGTCGCGGCAGAGGACCGCACCTACGTAAATGGTACGGACATCCCTACGGTCTGGCGCTCCGATCCGGGGCGTCTCGCCGACTATGCGGTTGACGACGTGATCGAAACGGAGCGCCTGGCACGCCGCCTGTCCGGCTCGGCCTTCTACCTTACTCAGATGGTACCGATGTCTTACGGCCAAGCTGCCCGTACGGGACCGGCCGCAAAGATCGAATCCCTTTTCGTCCGCGAATACCTGCGCGATCGACGGGCGCTTCCGTGCAGCGAGGTCGGTTCGCAGTCTGCAGGAGGGTACACCGATATTTTCTATACCGGTGTGACCGGGCCGATCGTATACGCGGACGTCGAGAGCCTCTACCCTTCCATCATGCTAAACTACGACGTGAGGCCGGAGCGCGACGATCTCGGCTTGTTTTCCAAACTGCTCGGCAAGTTGACGGCCCTTCGAATGGAAACGAAGCAGTCCATGCACGAGGCTCCGTCCGAGGAGGTGCGAAGTGAGCTCGATGCACGGCAATCCTCTTTCAAGATCTTGATCAATTCGTTCTACGGCCAGCTCGGTTTCAGTCGCGCGCTGTTCAATGACTTCTCCGAAGCGGATCGCGTTGCCCGCCTCGGTCAGGAGATCCTGCGAGACATCATCCGACGCATCCTGGAGGATGGTGGCCGTGTCGTTGAGGTCGATACCGACGGCGTACTGTTCGTACCTCCGCCTCACGTTCGCGGCAGGGCGGACGAGATGCACTACGTTCGCAGCCTCTCAACAGCGGTGCCGGATGGTATTGAGATTGCGTTTGAAGGACGCTTTCAAAAGATGCTCTCCTACAAGAAGAAGAATTATGCACTGCTAAGTTACGATGGCGAGTTGACATTCAAAGGCTCATCCCTCGTATCTCGATCGACGGAGCGTTTCGGGCGGCGCTTCGTCCGAGCATGTATCCGAAAGCTCCTCGAGGAGGACATTAGCGGGCTGCACCGGATATATCTGGAGACGCGCGACCGCATCATCGCGCACGAATGGGATGGTGTGCAAGAGTTCTGCCGAACGGAGACGCTCAGGGATACGGTAGAGCAGTATCGAGGGGACGTGGAACGGGGTCGCCGATCGAGGGCGGCATCGTACGAGCTCGCCATCGCACGTGCCAAAGGCGGTGGGCGGCCGATAGGTAAGGGCGATCGCATCAGCTATTACATAACGGGGAAGGGTGCGTCGGTAACCGGCTTCGAGAATGCACGGCTCGCGGACGAGTGGGATCCGAGCGATCCGGATGAGAACACGGCCTTCTATCTGAAGCGCCTCGACGAGTTCGCTCGCAAGTTCGAACCCTTCTTCCTACCGCACGATTTCCGTCTTATCTTTTCGCCCGAAGATCTGTTCGGCTTCTCCGCCGATAGTATCCAGATTCGTTCTCACGAGAGAGAGGTACCTCTTGCAGACTGACGTCAATTCGGAATCCATCACCATACGTCAAGAGACAGAGTGGTCGTCATCCCGGTCTTCAGACGTCTACTTCGTGGATGCATGGGGAGATGGCTATTTCAGCGTCAATGAGGAGGGGCATGTGGCCGTGCGTCCCATTCGCGGGGCAGATATCGAGATAGATCTGTTCGAGGTCGTACGAGATCTTCGTGAGCGCGGCATCGGCTTTCCGGCGCTGATTCGGTTTCAGGATCTCCTGAAGTCGCGAATCGAGCATCTCAATGAGGCCTTCCAGGAGGCAATCAAGGAGCAGCCGTATCGAAATCGCTACGAAGGCGTCTATCCGGTCAAGGTAAACCAGCTACGTGAGGTGCTCGAAGAGATCCTGACGGCTGGGACGCCATACGGACACGGATTGGAATGCGGATCGAAGTCGGAGCTCGTCGCAACACTACCGTACCTCGCCGATCGTGATCTGCTGCTGCTCTGCAATGGAAGCAAGGATCGCGACATGGCGCAATTGATGCTAGCCGGGCAACGACTGGGGAAGCGAGTGTTTCCGGTTCTGGAACGCATCGATGAGTTAGATCTGTTCGTGCGCGAAGCCGGCGCAGCCGGAGTGTCAGGATCCGTCGGCGTGCGGCTACGACTTACGACGCAGGGCGCCGGATTGTGGTCGGAATCCGGCGGCGAGCATTCCAAGTTCGGACTTTCCCTCAACGAGTTGGTGGATCTGGTCGAGTCTATCGAATCTGAGAGTGTTCCCCTCGAGCTCAAACTGCTTCATTTCCATCTGGGGAGTCAGATCGCCGACCTGGAAACGCTGACGCACGCTGTGGAGGAGGCCACTCGCGTGTACACGTGGTTACGTTCGAGGGGGATTGCGGTCGAGTACTTGGACGTCGGTGGAGGGCTGGGCGTATCGTACGAGGCAGGCAACCAGCGAGCCCTTGGGGCCATCAACTATGAACTGGACGACTATGCACGCGCGATCGTATCTACGGTCGGGCGCGTCTGTGATGAAGATGGCGCCCCGCACCCGGTCCTCGTCTCCGAGAGCGGGCGCGCGGTGACGGCCCACCATTCCGTGCTCATCGTCCAAGCCGTCGGCAGCCGGAGCAAGGCAGGGCCGTCGGTCGATGAGGTCGATGAGCAGGACCATGCGCTCGTTCGCGGGATATTCGAGCTTCATCAGCGCGTAAGGGGAAACGACGGCTCGGATTCCATCGACGAGATCGAGCATATCTACGTCGCGGCCCGCGATCTGCGTCGAGAGATGGCAGACGCGTTTCGCACCGGGGCGATGGATCTCGAGCAAAAGGCGCGCTTCGATCGCATCTACTGGTCCGCCTGCGCGGACGTCAACCGGCACGCCCGGGCGCACGATCCGACGACCATCCCTGATGCACTCCGGTCACTTGCCGGCGAGCTTGTCGATCACTATCAGTGCAACTTCTCCATCTTCAGATCGATGGTGGATTACTGGGCGATCGGCCAGCGTTTCCCCATCATGCCCGTACACCGGCTCGATGAGCCGCCCACACGCCGCGGCATTCTCGTGGATTTGACCTGCGATTCGGACGGAAAGGTGGACACGTTCGTCTCATCCGCCGGCGACAAGCGCCACCTTGAGCTCCACGAGATCCATCCAGACGCTCCGTACTACCTGGGCCTTTTCCTGATGGGCGCGTATCAGGACATCATGGGTGACATGCACAATCTCTTCGGCCGAGTGACGGAAGCCCACGTCTATGCCGACGAGAGCGAACCCGGTTCGTATTACATCGAAGAAATCCTGCCCGGAGCCAGCGTAGAGGAACAGCTGGAGCTGGTCCAATACCACTCGAACGATCTGGAGCGTCGGATGGGAGACATGATCCGGAAGGAAGTAAAGGCCGGGCGGCTTCGTCCGAAGGACGGCGTGAAGCTCCTGGATCAGTATCGAAAGCTGTTCCGCGCGATGACGTACCTGGATACGGGCGACAGTTCCTGATCGTAACCAATCGCTTCTCCCATGAACGAAACGTTAAGAGAAAGCGACAATGAACCAGAATCCTGCTCGTTCTCCGGTGCTTAACACTAGTGAAGTGAGGACGAGTGGAAAGCCACTCGAACCAGGGCTCTGGATCGGACGATCACACGTAGAGATGTTTGAAACGTTTGTCCTATTGATGGGGGCGCTACCCTTCCTAGTAGGCCTGTACGCGCTGAGGAGAATAAAGGATAGTGATGACGACGGGTCCGACGACCAGCCCCCTCCCCCCGATCCGGAGCCACCGACTCCCGTCTTGCCACCATCGCCGCGGCAGCATCGCACCGAATCCGCCTTGAGAGCCGGCGACCGTGGTCCCCGATCGCATCGGAATCATCGCGCTCCGCGTCGAATCCGAAAATCCGTATCTTAGCACTCCGATTACCTACGGAGAACGGATGCCCACTAATGGATCGACTTGACATCGGCGGTGCGGCCATCGTCCTCGTTAAGGGCGACATCACGGAGCAGGAAGTTGACGCCATCGTCAATGCGGCCAATTCGGGACTAATGGGCGGTGGTGGGGTGGATGGTGCCATCCATCGGAAGGGCGGCTCGGCGCTCCTAGAAGCCTGCCAGCGGATACGTGAAGAGGAGTATCCCGACGGACTGCCGACCGGTGAGGCCGTGATAACGGAGGGAGGTAATCTACCCGCAGCCCACGTGATTCACGCGGTGGGACCTCGCTGGAGCGGCGGCGGGCGCAAGGAGCCGGATTTGCTGGCAGATGCGTACTGGAATTCGCTTGATCTCGCGAGGGAGCACGGCCTTCGAACCGTTGCCTTTCCTTCCATCAGTACGGGTGCGTACCGGTACCCCGTCCAGGACGCCGCCGCCATCGCTCTCACGATAGCGGCGGACTACCTGTACGACCACGAAGGTGAGCTCGACGAGGTCCGGTTTATACTTTTCTCCGAGGAGGACCTAGAGGCCTATCGCCAGGCACTTCGAACCGTTGAAGCTGATCTTAGCGATTCCGACGGCTAACCGTCGGCAAACTGCCGTCCTCCGATCAAAGTAAGTCCCGTCGTTCCCGGAGACGGTGGTCAGAACGCGCCCTGGCTGTGGAGCTCATAGTACTCCGAAATGACGCCGGCGAGGAGCGTGCGATATTCTTTCTCGTCCATCTCGCCGAGTCGGCTCAGGTGTCTGTTTGCAGAATTGGATCCGATCGCACGAAGGGCGGCTAGCGCGAGGCGACGATTCTGCATCGTATCGTCGTGCTTCGCGATCTCCGCAATTTTCGGCACGGCGTCCGTGAGATCGACCCGATCTCGAAACAACGTGCTGAAGACCAGCGCATTCTTCAGCGTCTGGGCTCGAACCATCGCGAGCGGCGAATCAAGTGAGCGCTCGAGCTGGATCGAGGCGAGATGTCGAAATGTGTGTTCGCCGTACGGTTCGGCGGATTGTGACTGCGACTGTGCCGTTGAATCAGGTACCGTCGAGATGAGGAGAACAGTGAGTAGTACAAGCAAGGTCTTCATGACGCAGCTCCTTCGATGAATGCTGATGTGCCCGATGACCTTTCGATGATAGCGCCGACGTGAATCGGTACGGCAGGCGTTCAGTGTTGTTACGGAGGGGGACGAATTCTGCCTCTATTATTTTTCACCCATAGATTTAAGCAGATGCTTCATGCTCCGGCGCGGCGTTAAACGCGCGTCGAGTTCTGGAGCGGACTAGCGGCCGGGCTCGCTGTACTGCCGCGGAATCCGCTGCGGCATATCGGCCGCCACGTAGGAGGCGACCGCGAGAGCTGCCACCGACAAGTTGAACTCATCCACGTCGAGCTTGTCGAGCATGTCAGCCTCCGTATGGTGATACCAGAAGTAGCGTGAGTTGTCCACGATCAGTCCCATTCCCGGTACGCCCTCCCTCATGATTGGACCAATGTCGGCGCCGCCTCCTCCCCTGCGAATGTCGCCGGCATCGATGGCGTCCAGCAACGTGCCGATGCGGCTCATCACCTCGTAGCCTTCATCGGTCCCTCCAAAGCCGAAGCCCTCCGGTTTGAAGACGCCGGCATCGGATTCGATCGCCAGCACGTGATCGTCGAGTTCATCCAGATGTGCATCCCGATATCCCGTCGCCCCGCGGAGCCCGTTCTCTTCGTTCGTCCATAAGACGACGCGAATGGTGCGACGCGGACGCAACCCCAGCTCCTTGAGCAGCCGTACGGCCTCCCACGCGGCAACGCATCCTCCTGCATCATCCATCGCGCCCTGACCTACGTCCCACGAGTCAATGTGGCCGCCTACGACCACAATCTCATCTGGGCGCTCTGAGCCGACGAACTCGGCCACGACGTTACGTGAAGGCACATCCGGCAGCGTCTCCGCTTCCATCTGGAGCCGCAAACGAATCTGCTGTCCGCGGTCCTGCATGCGCTTCATCATCTCCGCGTCTTCCAGCGTGATGGCGGCGTGTGGAATTCGCGGGACGTCGTCTTCGTAGTGCATATTGCCCGTATGGGGCGTGTACATGGACGCTGGTCCGATGGAGCGAACCAGACTGGCCACGGCGCCCTGTCGTGCGGCCCATACCGCTCCATTCGACCGGTACCGCACCGTGTTGCCGTAGGTCGTGAAGGGCACGTTGAAGAGGACGATCTTTCCTTCTGCCTCACGGCCTCGATTCTCGAGGTCTTCGAGTGAGCCCACGACCAGTACGTCAGCGGTGATGCCTTCTTCCGGCGTGCCGATGCTTCCGCCCAGCCCGAGGAGGGCGAGTTCGTCGACGCGCGGCTCAAGCAACGTCAGCGATTCGCTCCCGCGGACCCAGCGGGGGACCATCACTTCCTCTCCGTGCACGTTCTCGAGCCCGTCGTTTCGCATCTCCTGGAGGATCCAGTCGATGGATTCTTCGAGGGCCTCGGTTCCACTAAACCGCGGTCCAAAGGTGTCTACGAGATATGCCAGCCGCTCGAAAGCGTGATCGTCGGCCGTTGCCGCCTCAATGATAGCGCGTGCCTCCTCCGCATACTCCGACGCGATGTCGAAATCCGTCTCGTCCTGTGCGAGAGTGAGCCTCGGCCCGACGATCAGTCCGAGAATGAGCAGAAAGCGAATCGTCTTCATCAGCGAGCCTATTTGTGTGGTCAGACCAGTTCGAGGGAGAGCGCCGTACCGCCGCCCGTGCCGTGGCAGATCGCGGCGAGGCCGCGCTCACCGCCCCGGCGTCTGAGGCTGTGCAGGAGCGTGGTGGTGATCCGCGCTCCGGAGGCCCCGATGGGATGCCCCAGTGCGATCGCGCCCCCATTAACATTCATCTTTTCAAATGGAACGTTAAGCATTCTGTGGAAAAGGATATTGTTGATGGCGAAGGCTTCGTTGTTTTCCGTCAGATCAAAATCAGAAATTGAGCTTCCGGTCTTCTCGAGGACTTCCTTAACCGCCGGGATCGGAGCCTCCGGGAAGCGCCATGATTCTCCAGCCGACCACGCGGTTCCTGTCAGGCGTGCCAGCGGCTTGAGTCCGTGAGCCTCGACGGCCGCACCGCTCGCAATCACCAGCGCCGACGCGCCGTCGCTGATCTGGCTGCTGTTACCCGCCGTAAGCACGCCGTCCTTCTGGAAGGCCGGCTTCAGCCGCGCCAGCTTCTCGGCCGACGTATCCGGGCGCACACCCTCATCGGTATCGAACGCAACCGTTTCGCCTTTGACGGAGAGCTGCATCGGAATGACTTCCTCCGAAAAGTCGGCCGCTGCAGCCCTCCGATGGGACTCGGCGGCGATTACATCCAGCTCTTCTCTTCCGATGCCGTGCTCAGCCGCAAGGCGCTCCGTCTGCTGACCCATCGCCTCGCCGCTCATCGGATCCGTCAGTCCGTCGTGCAGCATGAGATCGATCACATTCTCCGGCGAACCCAGCAGGAATTTATACCCCCACCGCGCACGCGAAGAGAGATAGAATCCCGTGGCCGACATCGACTCCGTCCCGCCGACCAGTACGAGATCTGCCTCCCCAGCCTTAATGTATGCGGAACCGGTCATGAGACTCATCATTCCGGATGAGCAGACCATGTCGACGGCCGCACCATCGATCTCGGCCGGTATTCCGGCCTTAATGGCCGCCTGTCTGGGGATGAGTTGCCCGTGTCCGGCACGGAGGACGTTTCCGAAGAGGTACAGATCGAGGGCACTCCCGTCAACGCTGGAGCGCTCGAGCGCGCCTTTCATAGCGTGAGCCGCTAGATCAACCGGGCTGTGGTCTTTCAAGGATCCGCCGAACCGGCCAATCGGCGTACGGACGGCGGACACTATGAATACATCTCGCATAATATTACGGTCTCTGTTCGTTCAGCACGTCACGAAGCTCGTCGGCACTGGAAATGGGGGCCTCGCACTGGAAATCCCGGCATACGTAGGCCACCGCGCGGCCGTCCGACGAAGGCTGGTCGGCCACAAACGGAGCGAGTTCTGCGAGCGGCGGCTCGTCGTTCTCGTCGTTGAGCAGGACGACCTTGCGGGGTTGATACGCTTCGCGGACCACGGAAAGTAGCCGCTGGGCCGCCTCGTCGGTTCGCCGACCGGAGATTACAATTTCCATCGTCGGTCCGAGGGCGAAGTCAAGTCCGCACAAGAGCGCGGTAAATCCGCCCGGCATGCGTTCAAGCCCAGCACCGCCGGCGCGGATGAGCCGGTCGGCGCGCTCCTCAAATTCCATACGCCCCGTCATGCGCGCCAGCGACAGGAGGTTCCACAGCGATACGGCATTTCCCGACGGGAGCGCCCCGTCGTGAAACTCTTTCTGGCGCACCAGGAGCGTCTCGGCATCCGACGCCGTGAAGAAAAACCCGCCGACGTCGTCGTCCCAAAAGTACTCGATCTGATCAGCCTGGAGCCGTAACGCCTCAGTCAAGTAATTCGGATCGAACGTAGCCTGGTAGAGCTCGATGAGTCCCCAGATCAGGAAGGCATAGTCGTCGAGTAGGCCCGGAACGGCCGCTTCGCCGTTCCGATACCGATGAAGCAGGCGCCCGTCGGACTGCATCTCACCGAGGACGAAATCGGCGGCCTCAATCGCCGACTCGGCGTACGCAGCCTCGTCGAAGGCGACTGTCGCCTTCGACAGCGCAGCAATCATTAGACCATTCCAGTCGAGTAGAATCTTATCGTCTCGAGCGGGGCGGACGCGCTGCTCTCGGGCCTCGAACAGAAGGCGACGTGCCCGCTCGATTTCGTCGGCATGCTCCTCAGGCGGCTTTCGTAGATAGAGGATGTTTTCGCCGGTTCGCTGTCGGGTCGCTTCGTCCTCGAAGTTTCCCTCGGCCGACAGATTGAAGGTCTCCATCACGAGATCGGCAAGGTCGTCCGGCAGGTTCTCGGCTATCTCATCGGTGGTCCACACATAGAACTTGCCCTCGCGGCCTTCCGAATCAGCATCCTCGGCTGAATAGAACGCGCCCTCCGGCGAGCGCAGATCACGACGGACGTACTCGAATATTTCTTCGGTCGTCTTGCGGAAACGCGGCTTCGCCGTCGCTTGATAGGCCTCCGTGTAGGCCACGGCAAGAAGTGCCTGATCGTAGAGCATCTTCTCGAAGTGTGGGAGCCGCCACTCGCGATCGGTTGAATAGCGATGGAAACCGTATCCCACGTGATCGAAAATGCCTCCCCAACGCATCGCCGAGAGCGTGGCCTCCACCATGTCGAGTGCTTGATCGGTCTCCGTGCGGCGCCAGTAGCGCAGCAGAAACAGCAGGTTATGCGGCGACGGAAATTTCGGTGCCGAGCCGAATCCGCCGAAGGTCGGATCAAATCGTTCCTCAAGTGAACGATACGCTTCGCGGAGTATCCGATCGTCGGCATCTGTTTCGGTGGCCGAAGGCACGGATGTCTGGCGCAGCGACTGCGCAACCTTGCTTGCCGTCTCCTCCACCTCGGTGCGCTGATTTTCCCAGATCTCTCGGATCCGGGGCACGAGATCCATCATGCCCATTCTGCCGAATCGGCTGGCTTTCGGAACGTACGTGGCCACGTGAAAGGGCTGCTTCTCGGGCGTCATGATGACGGTGAGCGGCCAGCCGCCCTGTCCGGTCATCATCTGACACGCGGTCATGTAGACGCCATCGATGTCCGGCCGTTCTTCACGATCCACCTTGATCGATACGAACGTCTCGTTCATGAGACGGGCCACGTCCTCGTCCTCGAACGACTCGTGCTCCATGACGTGGCACCAATGGCAGGTCGAATAGCCGATCGACAGAAAGATGGGCTTGTCCTCTCGGCGCGCCTTCTCAAAGGCATCCTCGGACCACGGATACCAGTCGACAGGATTATCCTTATGCTGGAGGAGGTACGGACTCTGTTCTTGGGCGAGGCGGTTGCTCATGCTTCATCGACAGCTTCTGATCGTCCCACAGATTTCTGATGGCCCACGGTAACTGGCTCCGAGGAGCGTTCACGCCGGTAAGGCCCGACGGATCGCGCCAGGCGCTGTACACTCTGAAACCGGCACGCCGCCCAACCAACTATCAGTACGCCTGACCGAAGAAGACGGCATTCAGGAAGAGGCCGTTCGTCCCATACCAGAAGGCGCGGAAGTTCGGGTTATCCATCAGTACTGTGACGCGTCCCCGTCCATGCCGATCCGCGGCAATGGACGTACTGCCGCGGGCCTGGTCGAGCATCGGCGACGAAATGTATCCGCTGAGCAGCGGCTCGTTCGTATAGGCGGCCACGGTTCGCCCCGGCGATGACGACGGCTCGTAGAACGTTGTGCCGCGCCGGAAGACGGCGAGCGTCGAGGGGTGTCCGTAGCCGATCGGGTGCGTGTCGTCGATATTGACCTGCAGGATGGTCCCTCCGATGCGCTGGGCACCTCGGGCTCGAGGCAGCGATGCATACGAATGGTTGCGGTACAGGCTGTCAAGCTCGACCGATTTCTGTTCCAGATCGATGAGTCCGTTTTCAACGACCCAATCCACAGCGCCGTGTAGACTAATCAGGTGTCCGCCGCCATCGACCCACGATCGCAGGTCTTCGACCGAGAGGCCTGCGTACGAGCCGCCGGCCATTATAATGGTCGTGTAGCGGTCGAGCGCCGCCCGCCCGACATCATCAACATCCAGCAGCGAGACAGGAATGCGGAATCGTTCGCTCAAGAGGTGCCATACCTCGCCCGTGTTGTAGGCGCTCGTTCCGTCTCCCGTCAGGAGGGCGATGCGCGGAATCGAGAGTATTTCCGATCGGCCGGTGCCGATGTCCGGTCCTGCACTCGTCATGCCGGTTCCAAGAGCGTAGACGTCGACGTGATCCTCCGTTGCCGCCTCGAGTACCATCCGATTCACGCTCTCTTCGTCGAGCCCATCCTGCCGGACCGGAATTACAATGCTGCCGCGCCCAAACTCGTGGGGGCCGCCGGCTGTTCGGGCGGTGAAGGGCTCCTGAATGACCCTCGTTTCCACATCCTGAGATTGCAGCCGGTAGAGCGCCCGCGGCGCGAAGTAGGATCCCCACTCCATTACGTAGGCATAGCGCGAACGGCCTCCGACGACGCGACCTGATGATCGCAGCGGTGCGGTGATCTCGGCGCCCACGTACCGATCGGATCCGCCTCGCAGTTCCGCATAGTCGACGCCGAACGCGAGCGGCAGCGTCCACGTGGACACGTCGTAGAACAGCGAGTCCTGGAATGTCGTCACGCGCTCCATCGCCGCTTTGACCAGGCGAGCCTGTGGCTGATCGATCGGTACGACGTACGCCTCACCCGGTCGGAACGTCCGACCGCCGGACTCCACCTCGCCTGCAAGCTGGTGGATGCGGACGCGATGTCGATGCAAAATCTGAGCGAGCGCCGCACTTCTGACGGGTGTGCGGCCGGTATCAACCACCCACGCCTTCACCTCGGACGCCTCGGCGACCTCCGGCGCGGAGGCGTAGAAATCGCGCTGATGTCGCAGCAGATCCTCACGCATGTCGAGCGTTCCCTCGAGCGTCGAAAGCGACGTCACGAACTGATTGCGCACTGTGAACGGGTAAGTCAGCGTGCCGCGGCTGGTTTCGCGCTCCAGGGCGCGGGACGAAGCCTGCTCGAAGAGGATGCCGACGGCGCCGTTAACGTCCGGATAGGTCGATCCTTTACCGTAGTAATAATCGTCATAGGACTCCCGCGTGAAGTAAAGCGAGCCGATCTCGTCTAAAGCGGCAGCATGAAATTCAGCCAGGCGACCTGTCAGCTCGTACGTCCGCTCCGGCGTGTTTGGATTGTTTCTACTTGGAATGCCGGGCTGGAAGAAAAAAGTCGATTCACTCCCCATCTCATGGTGGTCCGTGAGTACCTGGGGACGCCACTCATGAAAGAGGGTCAGACGTCCTTGCGATTCGGGATGTTGGGCGGGTAGCCAATCACGATTCAGATCAAACCAGTAGTGATTCGTTCGACCGCCCGGCCAGGGCTCGTCGTGCTCACGATCGTTCGGATCGAGAACAGGAACGCCGCCGCGGTTGCGATTGGCCCATGTTGTGAATCGACCGCGACCATCCGGATTGAACATCGGATCGATGATGACGACCGTATTCTGCAGTACATCTTCGACCGTCGCGCTCTCACCGGCCGCGAGGTGATAGAGTAGCAGCAGAGCCGCCTCGGTACCGCTGGCTTCGTTGCCGTGGATGCTATATCCGGCCAGCACGATCGCCGGCATCGACTCGATATCGGAATCCGAGATGCCGGTCGGATCGTCGGAAAGCTGAAGGTTGCGCCGTCGAATCTCTTCCAAGCGGGCGTGGTTCTCCGGCGACGTCACAATGGCGTGGACGAGCGGCCGCCCTTCGTACGACCGTCCGTGCGAATCTACGGCGACGCGATCGCTGGCCTCGTCGATGGCGCGAAAAAATGCGACGGTTTGATGAGGTTCGGTATGTCGCGTTCCGATCTCATGTCCAATGACGCCTTCCGGAGTTGGAATGTCGCCATTGTATTGGTCTGTGCCTTGCAGCGGCACAGGCAGCGAAAAGGGAAGCTCGGATTGAGCAAGCGCGGGCCGTGCGGTCAGCGCGGTAGCCGAGACGACGACCGCGGCGAGAAATCGGGTGTACATGTGATCTGAGGGAATGGACTGCGGAGGCGATGCAGCGCTCTGCCGCAACTCGATCGCAAGCCGCGCGGCCGAAGCCGCATGCCGGCCGCAAACGGCAAAAGCGGCGGATTACACGGGCTCCCGCGTCGCTTTGTTGCGCCGCTTCGGTGCGATCTCTGCCTGATAGCGATCGAGTGCCTCCACCACCACCCGCTCCGCTCGTTCCGGCGGGAGAAAGTCCTGCACGAGGACGTCCTTCTCCTCCAGCTTCTTGTAGTCCTCGAAAAAGCGTTTGAGCTCCCGAAGCCGGTGTTCAGGTAGCTCGTTGATATGCGTGTAGCCTGAAAAGGCCGGATCGTCGAGGTGAATACAGATGATCTTCTCGTCTTTCTGGCCTTGATCCACCATGTTCATCATACCGATCGGGCGAGCGCGAACGATGCTCAATGGCACGACCGGTTCCTGCATGAGCACGAGCACGTCCAGCGGATCGCCGTCCTCGCCGTAGGAACGTGGAATGAAGCCGTAGTTCGCCGGATACATGACCGACGAGTAGAGGACGCGGTCTACCTTCAGCAGCCCCGTTTGCTTTTCCAGTTCGTACTTAACCTTACATCCCTTTGGAATCTCGATGATCGTATTCAGGATGCCGGGAGCACGGTCTCCGGGGTCTACGTCGTGCCAGGCGTGAGTCATGTGGTTGTTCGATAACAGTGCGGCCGGACCTGCAGGGATAGCACATAATCGGCCCGCCTGGGCCGGCTGCGTCACCTCGTATCTGGTCGCATTTCTCGTTTGGCCCGGCGCACGGGGGGCGGGTCGCCGGCCATATGCTCCGTCGGATCGAAGCTCTGCTGCTCGGCGAGCCACACGGCCGATGCGGCTGCAATCACCAGCGTCGAGTGTGCTCCGGGACGCGAAGGCTGCGGCCCTTTTTCCTGCAGCGCTTCGCCGGATTCGTCTGCAACGACGTGGTAGTCTTCCAAACCCTGTGCGAACGCCGTCGGTTCATCGGTCTTTACGGCCGAGGTGTCGAGACGTCCCGAACGATGCACACCCTCCATCGTCGAGACGATCTCATGTTCGGAAACGTGCACGCCGTCCTCTCCGAAGGAGAGCGGTCGACCCTGCTCCGGGGACGTATCCCCGCCGGTCATCCGGACGTTGATGGTTGAAAATCCACGCTTGCCGAACTTCTTTTGCAGCTCGCCGCCGGCATTCTCACTGATGTTCGTCACGCAAACGGTTCGTCCGGCATACGGCGTATCACTGATTTCGTCCAGGACGGCCTCGACCACCTGGTCTGCGTCTCCTCCATCGTACTGCTTGAGGGAGTGAAGCGCATACTCCGGCTCACCATCATTCTGTCGCTTCTCGATGAGGGCGGTTGCGATCTGCTTCTGATCGTTCGCCTCGTGGCTATCGATTCCGAGATAGAACTCGTATGGCATCGTTCGCTCTCCTAGCCCAGTCTATTCACACTACACCTCGTTCAGACGGACGACGGCTCGTGAGGTGCCAGCGCAAGCGGCCTGAGAACTGTTGTTGCCAGGATCGTTTCAGGCCCGTTCGACGCTGCAGTACTGCACGCTGAACCATTTTTTCGGATCGGTCCACACCTGCTCGACCCGAAATCCCGAAGAGCTTGCCAGATCGGCGAAACCGTCGCTCGTGTACTTGTAGGAATATTCGGTGCAAATTCGCTCATCGCGCCGAAAATGGATACAGTGACCGGCGATGCCGACGTGCTGAACCGACCGGCTGATCAGGTACATTTCAATGCGCCCGGCCGCGACATTGTAGATCGCTTCATGCCTGAAGGCTTCCGGATCAAAATCGGCTTCGAGCTCGCGATTTATCCGCACGAGTAGATTTTTGTTGAACGCCTCCGTAATGCCCTGCGCGTCATTGTAGGCGGCCTCCAAAACGGTCCGATCCTTCTGAAGATCGACCCCGATTAGCAGCGCTCCGCCTTCTCCTGAAACTGACGCCATTCGTCGAAGAAAATGGCGTGCGTCCTCGGGCTCGAAATTTCCGATCGTCGATCCGGGGAAGTAGATGACCGTCCGGCGGGGATTGCGGTCGGTGGTTGGAAGTTGAAAGGGGCGGGTGTAATCCGCACAGACTGGGTGTATCTCGAGTTCGGGGTACGCAGCGCGGAGCCTCACTACCGTGGCCTTGAGGTGATCACGAGAAATGTCTATCGGTACGTAGCCGGCGGGATCGACCAGCCCGTCGAGCAGAATGTTCGTCTTCAGACTGCTGCCGCTTCCGTACTCCACCAACGTACAGCCTGGGCCGAGGTGATCCACGATGGCGGCGCAGTGCCGTCGCATGATGTCTATCTCGGTCCGGGTAAGATAATATTCCTCGAGCTCGCAGATCTGATCAAAAAGCCTAGAGCCTCGCTCGTCGTAGAAGTACTTGCTCGGAAGTGTCTTGGGCCGGCCGAGGAGACCGTCGAGCACGTCTTTCTCGAAGGAGTCGACCGCTAAACCGCAGTCAAGGAGTCCAGCGTCGATCGGAGAAGTGTTCATCACAACGTCATTGGAGTACCAATCGGCCTATAGATCCCGTGCAAGTCGGAATCCGGTAAACTGCCAAGTAGCTTCCGGGGGGAAGAAGTTCCGATAGGTAGGTCGTATGTGTGACTTCGATGTGGCGCAGGAGCCACCACGGAGGACAAACTGGTTGCACATGAACTTGCCATTGTATTCTCCGAGCGCTCCTTCAGCAGGCCGGTACCCCGGATACGGCGAATACTGGCTGCGCGTCCACTCCCACACGTCACCGTAAAGCTGCTGCAGCCCTCCATTCGCGTCGCCGGCTGCCGGCGTCGGATGCAGCCTTCCTTCGTCCACGAAGTTGCCGTCTATCGGGGACGTGCGCGCGGCGACTTCCCACTCCTGCTCCGTCGGCAGGCGCGCTCCCGACCAGAGGGCATACGCGTCGGCCTCGAAGTAGCTGACGTGGCAGACCGGCTCTCGCGGATCCACTTTCCTCATTCCTCCCAATGTGTACATCCACCACTCACCATCCCGCATCTCCCAGTAGAACGGCTCCGTCCACTCATTCTCCTCTACCGTCGCCCATCCCATCGAAAGCCAGAGTTCGGGGCGCTCATACCCGCCGTCGGCCATGAACTCCAAGAACTCGCCATTCGTGACCAGGCGGCTGCCCAGCAGAAATTCCTCGAGATAATGCCGGTGTCGCGGGCCTTCGTTGTCGTAGCAAAATGCCTTGCCGTCGTGGCCGATCTCGCAAATCCCTTCATCGAAACGCAGCCAGCGAAGCTCCGAAGGCACGTCGGTGTCTCGAGATTGTCGAACGTCCTTTCGATTCTCCGGTGCTTCTTGCGGAACCTCCCGATAGGCAGGCCGAAGGGGATTCACGGAGAGGACGTGCTTGATGTCCGTGAGCAGTAGCTCCTGGTGCTGCTGCTCGTGATGAATGCCAATCTCCACCACCGTCAGTGCTTCTCGCGCGACGTCCTCGGACGCGTCATCGAAGAAGCGGGCCATTTGATCGTCCACATGTCTGCGGTACGCCCCAATCTCCGCAACGGTGGGCCGCGATATATATCCTCGCCGATCCCGACAATGCCGCTCACCGGCCTGAACGTAGTAGGAATTGAAGAGGTACGGATACTCCGGATTAAAGAGCTCGTACTCCTGCAGATATTCTCGGAGAACGAAGGCCTCGAAGAACCAGCTGGTGTGAGCGAGGTGCCATTTGGTTGGACTCACGTCCTCCATCGTCTGGACGACGCAGTCTTCGACGGCGAGCGGCGCGCGCAGCGATTCCGTGAATGCCCGTACGGTGCGGTACTGTCGCGCAAGGTTGGACCAGCGCGTGGCGACGCCCTCCTCGTTCGACCTTGAGCCGCCGGACGACGGCGCCGTTGCCGGAGAGTCATCCACGGCTGTGTCAGATTCTGCCTGCACACGGAGTATGCTCATTGCTATCCCGTCGAGTCGACTTACAGCGAACGCGCGGCGCGGCCTTCGGCGCAATGCGTCGGTTCCTTCGTCCGGAACCGCCATCCAAACGGCGACAGCCGCAATTTGTTGTACGGAGAATGGAAAATTACCACCGCCGGACCTGCCGAGACTCCG
>CAZQAS010000018.1:0-19198 GCA_964591285.1 uncultured Rhodothermales bacterium | reverse complement strand
ACACTGAAATCGCCGTTCTCCATGTTGCGCTCGACAACTTCCGCGGCTCGCTTGATCAATGCCTCATCTTCGGAGGTCACCGTGATATCGCTCGGCTTGATGACAAGCTGCCGGCTGTAGCGGCGCTTCAAGTCGTTCCGCGCCTTGATTTCATTGTTGATGCGCATCACGGCCTCATCTACGTCGAACGGCTTCACAAGGTAGTCGTCCGCTCCGCATTCCAGCCCGCGCACTTTTACGCTCGGCATGGCGTTGGCCGTCACGAGAAATACGGGGATGTGCCTCAGCGCCTCGTCCGCCTTTATCGTGCGACACAGCTCATTGCCGTCCATGTTGGGCATCATGATATCGCTTATGACGAGATCCGGCCGGTGTTCGCGAACGATTTCGAGACCGGCCCGACCGTCGGGTGCCTCAAACACGCGGTGGTGCTTTCGTAGAGCGTATCGGAGATAGGCACGCGTACCCGGATGGTCATCAACGATGAGTACCGTCGTCTGTCCGTCCGCCGTGTCGCTTGGTGTGTCCTGGCTCTCGTAGGCGGAGGGCGGAGACTCCGTTGCGTCGTCGTCGGAGCCGAAATCGGGTTCGTCGGCCGGAAGCCGCACCTCCCAGCGGTGGTGGGATTCAGTCAACGTGCCGCCGCATGCCGCCAGATGTCGGCGCGCGAGGGCGAGACGGGTGGTACTGCTGCCGGAAACAAAGTCCCCGGAGCGCTCGACGACGAGAACGATCCTCCACGCGTCCTCCCGACGCTCGGCCGCGAGCCGCACATCCACCGTACCGCCAAAGGCGGTCGATCGAACCGTTCCCTCGATGACCGCCTCGAGCAAATGTTGGATCTTCGAAAGATGCATGTGCACGACCACACGCGAGACCTCCGAAGCATATTTCACGGTCACACCGCATCGATCCGACAGGGGACCGAGAGACGAAATGTACCGGTCTACAACACTTGCGAAGTCGCTCGATACGTCCTGGTCGTCGGCCTCCAGAAGATCCATTTCGAGGACTTCGAGTGCTTTCTCGATCCCTTCTTGGATACGCTCGGCCTGATCGAGAAGCTCAGCCGTCATGCCCTCGTCGCCGATCCGCTCCGTCTGAAGCGGCGACTTGATCATCATGAGCGGCGTTCGCAGATCATTGAGCAAATCGATCAGGGCTCGGCTCTTCGCGCGATGTAGCGCATCGCTATCGTTGTTCGTGGTATTCTCCGCCGAACGGCGGGGGATACTCCGAATCGAGGTGTGTTCGGGCACCATAAGCGGTAAAGTCGAGGCAGGGGCACACGTGGTGGACGTACGTCACCTTTCGAATCTCGCAAAAATGAAGCCAAAGGCCGCGTTCGCGACGGACATCCGTCACGCCCGGGTTGCGATCCGCCACTGTCTCGGCGTATTTACACTAGCTGGAGCATTCGTACGCGGCGCGACCCGGAACCGGATGTACATTTAAGGACGACCTTCATTAAGCGATTCGTAAACGGCTAAGCCGTCTTCTATCGATTTGAGACTATCTATGAACCCGGCCTACGACGAGCCGACAGCGCTTCGTCCCCTCGAGCCGGCCATCCGATGGGTATGGCGCATAAAGGCGGCCATTCTCTGGTTTCTGCTATTCGCCGGCGTAGTGGCATACGAGATCACCTCGCTCCTCGGGGATGATGGAATCCTACCGTTCGGCGCTTTGATGATCGCCGTATTCGTTGTCGGCCTCACCTACGTGGTCGTCCAGCCGGCCCTGCGATATAAGTTTTGGCGATTCGATCTCCGCTCCGATGAGCTCTTCCTGGAACGCGGCATCTTTACCCGCGTGCGAACGATTGTGCCGCTTCGTCGCATCCAGCACATCGATGTGTCGCAGGACGTACTCGAGCGCGAGTTTGATCTCGGAAAGCTCATCGTCCACACAGCCGGTGCACGAAGTTCAGAGGTGGAGCTTCCCGGACTGCGCTACGGCGAAGCTCAGCAGCTGCGTGAGACTTTAAAGCAATATATCCACGAAGATGCCGTCTAGCGATCCCCGTTTCGACGGCGACGAGCCCAGCGGTGGTCGTCTCGATGGGAGGAGGCCCGCGGCGGGTTCACCGGCCGCCGGGCGTTCATCCGGGGTCACCGGCCTCGAGGAGATGCAGCGGCTCCACCCGCTCACGCTCATCCATCGTTTTGTCATCAGCCTGCCGGCCCTTTTCCTGGCGCTCTTGCCGGCCCTTCGCAATCCGGATGCGAGTTCATGGTTCTACATCGGATCACTGCTGCTCTACGGCATCTTTGTAGTACCCTTGCTGGTGGTTCAGTATCTGCGGTTTCGGTACCGCGTCTCCGAAGACGAGATCGTCATCCACCGGGGCGTGTTCACCTATCGACACCGCAACATTCCGATCGAGCGAATCCAGAACATCGAAATCGAGCAGAGCCTGCTCTCGCGGCTGCTCGGGACCGCAAAGGTGAAGGTGGAGACCGCCGGAAGCTCGACGACCGAAGGAGTGATCGAGTACGTCTCGCTCTCGCAAGCGCATGCCATTCGCGCGACCGTACGCGCGCATCAGGAAGCGAAGCGGAAGCAGAAAGACGAGCGAGACACGGCGACCCCCTCCTACGAGGCGACCGCCCCCGCGCCAAGCCTTTCATCAGAAGAAGCCGCCGAGCGCCCTTCCGCTCCCCTACTTCACGCGATGCCCCTTCAACGCGTGTTGTTGTCAGGCGTATTTCGATTCTCGCTCCTCTACATCGTGCTCATCTTTTCGGCCACGGAATATCTTGGGCTAAACCCGGACGACTTCGCGCGCTGGATTGCCGGCGACCGACTCGACGTCTTCCTGGCGACCATGGAACGCTCGCCGGTAGTCATCGTGGTCACCACGACCCTCATGATTGTCCTGCTTGCATGGATTACCGGCATCGTCACGAATTTCAATCGATTCTATGGCTTCCGGCTAACGTTGGAGGAAAACAAACTACACACCCGCCAGGGCTTCCTTACGGTGTCCGAAGGCACGATTCCACTTCGGAAGATTCAGGCGTTCGTCATCCGCACGAATCCTCTCATGGCCGCCTTCGGCTGGTATCGCCTGGAGCTGCAGACAATCGGCTTCGATCCATCGGATCGCGGCTACCAGGTGGCGGCGCCATTCGCGCGCCGCGATGAAATCTTGGAAGTAGCGCAGGCGATTCGCCCGGTCGGTGAACCGGCACCGTTCGATTCCGTATCGCGTCTGATGATACGGCGCACGTTCGCCCGCTACGCAGCCGTCCTGACGGTACTCGTGGGCGCTGCGGCCTTTTTCTGGCGGGACGCACTCTGGGCATTTACCGGCCTGCCGGTACTCCTCTACGTCGCCTTTCTCCAGTACCGCAAGCACGGATACCGCGCAACCTCCGAGTACCTGTTCGTGCAGCGCGGCGTGTTTCGGCAGAGTATCTGGATCATGCCGATTGAACGATTCCAGGTGTTCTACGCGACTCAATCGCTTTTCCAGAAGCGCCTCGGACTCCGTTCCGTCTACGTCGATACACCGGGTGCCGGCGTGATGGCCCACGCCGTCGTCGTCGATCTACCGGACCAGATCGGATCGAGACTCGTCCTGCAGCTGTACGATACGTTTCAAAGGCGCATGGAGGATCTGCCCAAAGGAGGTCCCAGTCCGGATTGATAGCACCTCCGAACAGCAGGCTGCTCGCACAATTTACATGATAGTGCCCGGAGCACGTCGAGCGATTGCGTACATTCAATGCTCCCTCGTAGGCTATCGCTGTCGAGAATGCCACGCAGCCCGCCCGACTGCGACGTCGATCTTCGACCCATCGCGTGGCGTAGCGCTGACACAATACGATCAGGAATGCCCATTCAAGCCACCGAAAGACACCACCCAAGCGGGCACACGCTCGACTCCCGCGATTCCCCTATCCAGCTTCCGCGATCAAGCGGTTTGCTGCTTCACATATCCTCGCTTCCCGGCCCTCACGGCATCGGTGAACTGGGGCCGAACGCGTATCGGTTTGCTGACTTTCTCGTCGAGACTGGGCAGCGCATCTGGCAGTTTCTGCCGCTCGTTCCCGTTGGCCTCGGCCACTCTCCCTACTCGAGTCCATCCACATTCGCCGGAAATCCTCTCTTCATTAGTCTGGAACTGCTGGTACGAGACGGTCTGCTAGAGGCATCATCAGCGCCTGCAACCTTTCCTGCGGACCACGTCGATTTTCCGCAGGTGATCGAGCGGAAAGACAGCATCCTGACACGTGCGTTCGAACGATTCGACCTGCGAGCGTCGAGCCAATCGCACGACGCCTATCGCGAGTTCTGCACTGAGAACGGGTACTGGCTGAACGATTTCGCGTTGTTTATGGCATTAAAGTCCGCCTTCGGCGGCGTGCCCTGGACGGAGTGGCCGTCCGAGCTTGCAGCGCGCGAGCCCGCGGCCCTCGATGGCGCGGCGGCTCAGTATTCCCGGCAGATCGAACGGCACAAATTTTTACAATACGTCTTCTTCAGCCAGTGGCGTGACCTGAAGACCTATTGCAACGAACGATCGATTTCGCTCTTCGGTGACCTGCCGATCTACGTCGCCCACGACAGCGCGGACGTGTGGGCGCACCGGGACCTTTTCTTTCTGAATGATGCCGGTCGCAGCACGGTTGTCGCCGGCGTCCCACCCGACTACTTCAGCGAGACGGGGCAGCGCTGGGGGAATCCGATCTATCGATGGAATCGGATGCGTGAGAACGATTATGCCTGGTGGACGCGTCGCTTCGAGCACATATTCAAACTCGTCGACCTCATCCGGCTCGACCACTTCCGCGGCTTCGCCGGCTATTGGGAGATCCCGGCCACCGAGGAGACGGCCATCAACGGGAGGTGGGTAGAGGGGCCGGGCTCGTCTCTGTTTCGATCGATCGAGGAACGTCTCGGTCCGCTGCCGCTGGTCGCTGAGAATCTGGGGATGATCACGCCGGACGTGACGGAACTCATGAATGATTTCGCCTTTCCGGGCATGGCCGTGCTTCAGTTTGCGTTCGGAGAATCGGCGGATCATCCGTTTCTTCCGCACAATCTCGAACGCAACGTGGTCGCCTACACCGGGACGCACGACAATGACACGATTGCAGGTTGGTGGACGCGCCTAGAGAGTGACCCGACAACGGCACGGTCCGCGCGGTTCGTCCGTGCGTACCTCGATCCTCCTGAAAGTGAGATCCACTGGTCCGCCATACGGGCGATGATGGCGTCGCCGGCTAATCACGTAGTCATTCCGGTACAGGATGCTCTGGGATTGGGCAGCGATGCAAGAATGAACACGCCCGGCCTCGGCCAAGGAAACTGGACGTGGAGACTTCAGTGGGACCAATTGACACCGGAGTTGGCACACCGCCTCAAGGAGCTGGCGGCCGTCCACGGACGCTCGGACCAGCTGGACGAGGTGATCTAGTTTGAAATTCGGTTAAGCGGCGGAGCGTTGTTAAGGCGATATCGCCTGGCGTTCGGAGACGAGAGAGGAACGACCTGAGTACATGGTGAAGAGGACATGGACACGCTTGACGTAGCAACGAAATACCCGCGGCTCGGCGCGCTCGTCGACGGCGACCGGACGCATTTTCGCCTCTGGGCGCCATCGGCAAAGTCGATAGCGGTCCACCTTGATGGTGGCCCATCGCACGACATGCGGCCGATCGGCGGCGGCTATCATGAGGTGACCGTGAGCGGCGCCGGAGCCGGCACGCGATATACGTTTCGGCTAGATGGAGAGCAGGAGTTTCCGGACCCGGCGTCACGCTTTCAGCCCGAGGGCGTCCACGAAGCATCCGTTGTTGTCGATCCTTCCACCTACGAGTGGAGCGACGGCGACTGGACGGGCATTCCTCAAAAGGACCTCGTCTTTTATGAGCTCCACGTTGGGACGTTTACTCCCGACGGTACGTTTGACGGCGTGCGCTCTCGTCTCGAGTATCTCAAGGAGCTTGGAATTACGGCCATCGAACTGATGCCGTTGGCCGATTTCCCCGGTAAATGGAACTGGGGATACGATCACGCAGCGCTCTATGCGCCGTCTCGGGCATATGGCCGTCCGGATGAACTGCGCCGCCTCGTCGATGAAGCCCATCAAATCGGACTCGCCGTCTTTCTAGACGTCATCTACAATCATCTCGGCCCGGACGGCGCCTACGTCGCTGCATTCGCGCCGATGTTTACAGACAAGCATCAGACGCCGTGGGGCCGAGCCATCAACCTGGACGATGATCACAGCGAGGGCGTACGCGCGCTCTTCATCGACAATGCACTGACGTGGCTGCGTGAGTATCACTTTGACGGGCTCCGGCTCGATGCCACCCACGCGATTGTCGACGACAGCCAGACGCACTTTCTGGCGGAACTGATGACGGCCGTCGAAACCCTTCAGGACGGACCGGAGCGCACCCTGATTGCCGAAGACAGTCGCAATCTGAATACGATCGTCCTTCCTCGAGAAAAAGGTGGATACGGATTACACGCGGTCTGGACCGACGACTTCCATCATCAGATCAGAAATATGACCGCCGGAGACGAGGACGGATACTTCGCCGATTTTGCCGAGACGAGCGCGGTCGACGTCGCCCGAACGGTCCGCCGTGGCTGGTTTTACGAAGGTCAGCATTCCCGCCATTCGGGAAAGCCTCGTGGGACCGATGCCTCGGAGGTAGACGCTACGCAATGCGTCGTGTGCATCCAGAACCACGATCAGGTCGGTAATCGGCCGGCGGGAGACCGTTTGAACCATGCTATCTCCCCTGCCGCCTACAGAGCCGCCTCTGCCCTCGTCCTCTTTATACCCGAGCTGCCGCTGCTTTTCATGGGACAGGAGTGGGCGGCCTCAACTCCGTTCCAGTTCTTCACTGATCATGAGGAATCGCTGGGGCGCCAGGTTTCGGAGGGCAGGAAGAAGGAGTTCGAATCGTTCGAAGGCTTCGGTGGTAACGTTCCTGATCCCCAGGATGAGGCTACGTTTCAGCGGAGCCGCTTGAGGTGGTCGGAAGTCGACGACCCATCGCATTCCCGGACGTTAGCACTCTATCGCGATCTCCTCCGACTACGACCGAAGCTGTCCGCCGGCGCGACTGCTGAATCGCTTGGACAGAATGTACTACAGGTCCAGCGAGGCCCCTACCGGCTCATCGCCGCGTTCGGCTCCCACGACACGATCGCCGTGCCACGCTCGTCAACCGTCCTGCTCCACTCCGAACAGGATCAGTATGCAGCCGGAGGTCATGCACCGAAAGTATCCGCAGACGCCATCGAATTCCGCGGGCCGGCCGCGATTTTACTGAATGTGCCGGTTGAGCAGCTGGAACAGGACGGCGGCCCAAGAAACGAGGCGCAATAGTCATCGGGACGAAATGGTTGCCACCTACAGGCTGCAGGTTCAGCCCGACTTCGGATTCGCCGAAATTATCAATCTCCTGTCCTACTTCAAGCGGCTGGGGATTAGTCATCTATACCTATCGCCGGTAACGCAGCCGAGGTCAGCGAGCACGCACGGCTATGACGTCATCGACCACAACTCGATCCGAACCGAGATCGGTGGGCGCGAAGGGTTCGATGCATTGGCGGAAGCCGCGAGTAAGGCCGGTCTGCAGATCATTATCGACTTCGTTCCGAACCATGCCGGCGTGGGTCCGCGGAACACCTATTGGCAGGACGTGCTCGCCTACGGCCCGCATTCACCGTTCGCTCCGTATTTCGACATCGACTGGAATCCGATCAAGCCGGAGCTGCAGGGAAAAATTCTACTTCCCTTTCTCGGCAAACCATACGGCGACGTGCTGGACGCCGGAGAGATAACGCTCCAGTACGAGGATGGATACGTTTACGCCGCCTACTACGAAAATAAATATCGCCTCAATCCGGCCTCTTATCGGCGCATCCTGAGTGCGGCCATGGAGGCCGCTGAGCGTACGGAGCCGTACTGGGATCTGAAGGCTCTTCACCGGTCTTACGAAACGCTCGAAGCTTACCAGCGAGACAAGGCGGAGGCTCTTCGCAAGCGGCTGATGCTGCTTTTTGAACGTGTCGATGCGGAGGACGTGCTGCGCGGCTTCGAGGGCAATGCACTCCATGAGATTCTCGAGCAGCAGTTCTGGCGTCTTTCCTACTGGAAGACGGCCGGCTTCGAGATCAACTACCGCCGGTTCTTCGATATCAACGAGCTTGTCGCTCTCCGGATGGAGGATGACCACGTCTTTTGGGATGCCCACCAACTCCTCGCGGAACTGCTCGCCATGGAAGCGGTGACCGGCGTACGCATCGACCATATCGACGGATTGTTTGACCCGCACGACTATCTCAATCGGCTACGTAACGTGGGCGCCGGCAAGATCTGGGTGGAGAAGATACTCGCGCCCGGCGAGACATTGCCGGAGGAGTGGCCCGTCGCCGGTACGACCGGGTACGAGTTCATGAATGACGTCATGGGCGTGTTGCTGGACCCGAAGGGTCGTATCCCCCTCGAGAAAACGTGCCGCCGTATGATCGGGCCTTACGAAACATTTCGAGATGCGGCCTATGAAAGCAAGAAGCTCGTCATTCAATCGACGCTCTCCAGCGAGCTGTTTCGCCTCTCCTACGAACTCGATCGCATATCCGAAGCGGACTATCACACGCGCGATTTCACCCTCGAGGCTATTCGGCAGGCCCTTTCGGAAATCGTTTCAGTATTCGACAGGTATCGAACGTATTTGCCCTACGACGCAGCGACGGCTCGCGAGGTCATTCAGCTCGCCGTGCATCGGGCGCGGTCGAGAAATCCGGTGGCCGAACCCACCGTCTTCGACTTCGTAGCCGACGTCATTCTAGGCGACGTCCGGGAGCATCTCAACCCCGAGCGCGAGGCCTGGGTCGGGCGTTTCCAGCAGTACACGGCTCCTGTGGCGGCCAAGGGAATGGAGGATACCGCATTCTATCGCTACATGCCGTTAACTGCTCTTAACGAGGTCGGCGGCGAGCCGGACGAATTCGGCCAGTCTCTCCACGCTTTCCATTCCCACGCTCGGTTTCGAGCCCATCGCTATCCCCACAACCTGCTTGCCACTGCCACGCACGATCACAAGCGCGGTGAAGACACGCGGATGCGACTTATTGCTCTCACAGACGTGCCGGAGTTGTGGGAGGAGACGGCCCGGTCCCTTGCCGAGATCGGTGAGGACCACGGCAGCGATAATGCACCCTCCGCCAGCGATCGCTATCTCTTCTATCAAACGCTTGCCGCACTATGGGCCCCGACAGAGCGTGATGCGCTGAGTGACCGGTTGGCCACCTACATGGAAAAAGCGGCCCGAGAAAGCAAGCAGCAGACGAGCTGGGTGAATCCGGACGCCGCCTACGAAGAGGCGCTGCAAGATTTCGTTCGCGGCATGATCGCAGACGAGCGCACGGGTCCTGCACTAGAGCAACTGAGTGCGGAGCTAGCCAGGCTGGGGTTTTACAATACGATCAGCCAGGTCGTGCTTAAATTAACGAGCCCGGGCGTTCCGGACATCTATCAGGGATGTGAGCTGATCGATCTCTCGCTAGTGGATCCCGACAACCGCAGGCCCGTCGACTACGCTCTACGGCAGCAATACCTCGAAGAAATGGAGATGGTTCTGGAGGAGCCGGCCGCCGAGGGCATCCGCCCGCTCATCGAAAGCCGCGATGAGCGTGCCAAGCTCTACGTGACGACCGCCCTGCTGCGCTTGCGGGCCCGCCATCCAGACCTCTTCGCAAGCGATTGTATTCCGCTGAACACGGACGAGGACGGACCGTGGATCTCATTCGTGCGGCGCAGCTCGTCGACGTCGCTGCTCGTGGTGGTACCGCGGCACTTCGGTTCGTGGGACGGCCGACCGGCTACCAACATCGACCTGCCGGAGGAGGAGCACGGACGCGCCTGGCGAGACGTCCTCAGCGGGACCTCCGTCGACCTCGACGACTTGCTACCCACGAGTGAGCTTACCCTACATTGGGGCGTGCTGATCAGCGAAACGTAGTCGGTCAAGAACTACTGAAGCGTGCGTAGCACGACAAGCTCGAGCGGGTCGGCGACAATCTCCTCCGTCCCATCGTACCAACCCTGCCCGGCATCCTCATCAAAGTTCGAGACCTGCTCCCAAGCATCGGGATTCGCAGCCTCATCGGTTGGAAGCACGAACGCCACCTCGTCGTCTCCTGAATTGAACAGTAGCATGAAGGTCTCGTCTTGCAGTTCGTTGCCCTTCATGTCACGGCTGTGAATGCAATCGCCTCGAAGCAGAACCCCAAACGCGAGTAATTCCGGATCCGACCAATCGTCGTCTTGCATCTCCCTTCCCTCCGGATGCCACCAGAGTGCGTCCTTGACACCGTACTGGTCGAGCTCTCCGCGCAAGAAGCGTTTCCTGCGGAAGTTCTCGTGCGACTTTCGGAATTTGATCACGTTCTTTACGAACGCAAGGAAGTCCTCCTTTCGGGCGTCCAGGTCCCAGTCATACCAGTTGATCTCGTTATCCTGGCAATACGCGTTGTTATTTCCCTGCTGGGTTCGCGAGAGCTCATCGCCCCCCGAAATCATGGGTGCGCCTTGCGAGAGGAGCAGCGTTGAGATCATGGCGCGCTTCATCTTCTCACGGCAGCCGAGCACCTCCTGATCGTCAGTCACCCCCTCGACCCCGCAGTTCGTGCTGTAGTTCGGTTCGTGGCCGTCGCGATTCCCCTCACGGTTCGCTTCGTTGTGCTTCCGCTCATAGCTGACCAGATCCTCCAGCGTAAAACCGTCGTGTGCGGTCACGAAATTGATGGAGGCATACGGACGCCGTCCCGAACGCTCGTAGAGATCGCTCGAACCGGCGAAGCGCGTCGCGAACTCACCGTTCAGGCCGCTGTCGCCGCGCCAGAATCGCCGAACGGCGTCTCGATAGCGCCCGTTCCATTCAGTCCACTGCCAGGGGAAACTTCCGACCTGGTAGCCCCCAGGCCCCACATCCCACGGCTCCGCGATCAGCTTCACCTGACTCAGCACAGGATCCTGTTGGATGAGCGTGAAAAACGCCGAAAGCATGTCAATCTCGTAGAGCTCCCGCGCGAGCGCCGCCGCGAGGTCAAATCGAAATCCGTCGACGTGCATGTCCAGAACCCAGTACCGGAGACTGTCCATCACGAGCTGCAGCACGTGGGGATTGCCGGCATCGAGCGTGTTGCCGGTCCCCGTGTAGTCCATCAGAAAGCGGGGATCGTCCGGATTTTCCTTGTAGTACGACAGATTGTCGAGCCCGCGGAGACTCAGCGTCGGACCGAGGCGATTCCCCTCGGCCGTGTGATTGTAGACCACGTCAATGATCACCTCGAAGCCGGCTTCGTGCAGCGCCCGGACCATCATCTTAAAGTCGCGAACCGCCGATATGGAGCCGCTGCTGGCATACTCGGGCTCCGGCGCAAAATAGGCGAGGGTATTGTATCCCCAGTAGTTGGAGAGCCCCATGTCCACCAACCGCCGATCGTGCACCTTGGCGTGGACCGGTAGGAGCTGGATGGTCGTGACGCCAAGGCTCTTCAGGTGCTCAAGAATCGGTTCTGAGACCAGCCCCAGATAGCTACCCCGGACATCCTCAGGCACATCCGGGTGAAGATGGCTGATTCCCTTCACGTGCGTCTCGTAGATGATCGTATCCTCCCATGCGATCTTGGGAGATCGATCGTCGCCCCATTCGAAATGCTCCTCGACCACGGCGCCGAGCGGCGCATATGGTGCACTGTCTTCCTTGCTGAAGCTAAGATCCTCGTCGTCCGATTTGAGATCGTAGCCGAACAGGCTGTCATGCCAGGTTAGCGGACGGCCGAGGGCCTTCGCATAGGGGTCCAGTAAGACCTTGTTCGGGTTGAATCGATGGCCGTTCTCCGGCTCGTACGCCCCGTGGACCCGATAGCCATAGAGCTGCCCCGGACGGAGGTTCGGCACATAGCCGTGCCAGATCGGTCCGGTTCGCTCAGGCAGCGCCAGCACCGCCGAGGGCTCCTTACTTTCGGCCGATTTGAAGAGGACGAGATCTACCTTTTCCGCAAACTGGCTGTACAGGGCAAAATTGACCCCCAGCCCGTCCCAATCCGCGCCCATGGGATAGGGACGACCGGGCCAAATACGGCTCGCGCGCTTACGCTGCAAACCAGCGCCCGATGCCTCAGTATCTATCATCACGTTCAAACTTTCTCTTTACGGCAGGTGCAGACGCTTACAATTGGAAGGTCTGGTAACGAGCACGTCCTGGGTGACCTTTTGTCGTGGACGGTGCATATTAGATTTGGCCGTATTGGAGACCTGCACCGCAAGACTCGCGGCATTTAAGACGCTACGCCTCGCTTTAGTTTCGAGGCCCCACTGGCCCCCCAACCAACAACACGCGACAAAAACTTCATGCCCGATTCCAACATGCCGACCCGATGGTCACGCGTCGTTCTGGCGTGGGTAAAGCCTCAAGTCGACGCTGGAAGATGGCCTTCGAAGCGGTCTGTAGGTGAGGAAGTTACCGTATGGGCCGGATTGATTGTAGACGGGCACGACAAGATTGCCGCCGAGCTCTTCTACCGGCATGAGGAGGATGAAGAGGAGACGATTCGTCGGATGTCGCTGCAGTACAACGACGAGTACTACGCCAAATTCGGCGTCGACCGGCTCGGCCGCTATGCTTACCGCGTTCGAGCGTGGGTCGATCAGTTCGCGACGTGGCAGGATCAGTTCAAGCGGCGGGTGGAAGGCGGCGACAGCCGCTATGAGATCGAGAGCGAACTTCAGGATGGAGCGGCGATCCTCCGCAAGGCCGCCGCAGAAGCAAAGAATGCCGACGCGCGTGAGCTTGATCGATACGCGAAAGCCTTCGAGGAGGGCGATGTCGATGCAGCATTGAATCGGCATGTGCTGGAGTTGGCACAGGCGAACGATCCGCGCGAGGGAGCCGTCGTTTCCGATACGTACGAAATTCAGGCGGATCCTGAGCTGGCGCGATTCAGCGCCTGGTACGAATTCTTTCCCCGTTCCGCCGGCCCCCAGACTGAGGGCGAGCCGCCACGCCACGCCACGCTCGATGACGCGGCCGACATCCTCCCGCGCATCAAGGAGATGGGCTTCGATATCGTCTATCTCCCGCCGGTGCATCCGATCGGAAAAACCAACCGAAAGGGAGAAGACAACGCCCCGAAGGCAAAACCGGACGACCCGGGCAGCCCGTGGGCCATCGGATCCGAGGACGGCGGACACAAAAGCGTGCATCCGGCACTTGGTGGCATCGACGCATTCGACCGCTTCGTCGAACGGGCCGAAAGCCTCGGACTGGAGGTCGCGCTCGACATCGCCTTCCAGACCTCACCGGATCATCCATACGTGAAGGAGCATCCCGAATGGTTCCGGCAACGGCCGGACGGATCGATCCGCTATGCCGAAAACCCTCCAAAGAAATACCAGGACGTTTATCCGATCAACTTCGAATCCGCGGACTGGAAGAATCTTTGGGTAGAGATGAAGAGTGTCTTCGAGTTCTGGATCGAGCACGGCGTGAAGATCTTCCGGGTCGACAATCCGCACACCAAACCGTTCGCCTTCTGGGAGTGGTGCATCGGCGAGCTTCGTGAGGAGCATCCCGATACAATCTACCTTGCCGAGGCCTTTTCGCGGCCGAAGATCATGTACCAGCTTGCGAAGCTCGGCTACAACAACTCCTACACGTACTTCACCTGGCGCAACACGAAAGAAGAGCTCATCGAGTACTGCCGCGAGTTGTACGACACGGAGATCGGCGACTACTTCCGCCCGAATTTTTGGCCGAACACGCCGGACATCCTGCACGACTACCTGGTGCATGGCGGGCGACCGGCGCACGTCGTTCGCTTCGTGCTGGCGGCGACACTCTCCTCCGCTTACGGGATCTACGGTCCGCCGTACGAACACGTGGACAACCGACAACATCCCGATCGCGAGGAGTATGCCTCCAATGAGAAGTACGAGGTTCGAGCGTGGAACTGGAATGATCCGGATTCACTTCAGCCGCTCATCAAACGCGTGAACCGCATTCGACACGACAATCCCGCCCTTCATTTTATGCGGAACGTACGGTTTCACGAGACCGACTCGCCTCATCTGATCGCCTATTCGAAGCAGAAGGACGAGAACCTCATTCTCGTCGTGGCGAATCTCGATCCCTATCACGAGCATCAGGGATGGGTGCGGTTGAACCTTGAGGAACTGGGTGTCCCCGAAGACCGCCCCTATCAGCTCCACGATCTTCTCGGCGGCGAGCACTACTATTGGAGCGGCCATGACAATTACGTAAAACTCTCGCCACACGTCGCGCCCGTGCACATCTTCCGCGTTCAATTCCGAGTTCGCACGGAAAGGGATTTCGATTATTTCGCCTGACCCTTCGACCTTCGCGACGCGGTGCAGACGTTTATTGGTGAACTGTTCACGGCGAATGAAGCAGCATTGCAGGAATGAGTGACTTTCTCAGCGATCCGCTCTGGTACAAGGATGCGGTGGTCTACGAACTGCACGTGCGGTCATTCTTCGATGCCACCAATGACGGATACGGCGATTTTGAAGGCCTTCGGCGCAAGCTGCCGTACATCGAGTCGCTCGGCGTCAATACGCTCTGGCTGCTCCCTTTCCTCGAGAGTCCGCTGCGGGATGACGGCTATGACACGGCCGACTACTTCAAAATCCTCCCGGTTCACGGCACGCTCGAGGATTTCCAGGCCTTCCTCGACGAGGCCCACAATCGCGGGATGCGGGTGATCACCGAGCTCGTCCTGAACCACACCTCCGACCAGCATCCGTGGTTTCAAGAAGCCCGCGACCCGTCCTCGCCAAAGCACGATTGGTACGTGTGGAGCGAGACGACCGACAAGTATTCGGACGCCCGCATCATCTTCACCGATACCGAGGTGTCGAACTGGTCGTGGGACAGGAAGGCGCAGAAGTACTACTGGCATCGGTTCTTCAGTCACCAGCCGGATTTGAACTTCGACAATCCCGACGTGCGCCGGCAGATGCTGGAGGTGTTCTTCTACTGGCTCGACATGGGAGTCGATGGGCTTCGCCTCGATGCCGTACCGTACCTCTATGAACGTGAGGGTACGAGCTGCGAAAACCTTCCCGAGACCATCGAATACGTCAAATCCCTTCGACGCGCCATCGAAGAGAGATACGGCCCCGGCAAGGTGCTTCTGGCTGAGGCTAATCAGTGGCCGGAAGACACACTCCCTTACTTCGGAGATGGCGACGGCGTCCAGATGGCGTTCAACTTTCCCATCATGCCACGGCTGTACATGGCGGTTCGCCGGGAGAACCGACGTCCCCTCGTCGAGATGCTCGAGGTCACGAATGAGATTCCCGACGAGTGCCAATGGGCCATCTTCCTCCGGAACCACGATGAGCTCACGCTCGAGATGGTCACCGACGAGGAGCGGGACTACATGTACCACGAATATGCCGCGGACCCGCGCTTTCGCATTAATGTCGGGATTCGTCGCCGGCTCGCACCGCTGCTTGGGTCCGAGCGGCGTCGTATCGAGCTGATGAATGCGCTGCTCCTTTCGCTGCGAGGAAGTCCCATTCTTTACTACGGCGACGAGATCGGCATGGGCGACGATCCTTTTCTGGGTGACCGGAATGGGGTCCGCACTCCCATGCAGTGGAGTCCCGACAAGAACGGCGGCTTTTCCAGGGCACCGCACCATCAGCTCTTCATGCCGACCATCAGCCGCGGGCCGTACAGCTATGAGTTCATCAACGTGGAGGATGCCGAACGGGACCCCTATTCGCTGCTGAACTACACGAAGCGGCTACTCGCGTTGCGCAACAAGCACGAGAAGGTCTTCGGCCGCGGTACGCTGGAGCTTTTGCCGGTGGAAAACCAGCACATCCTAGCCTTCGTCCGGGAGCACGACGAGAAAAAGATCTTGGTCGTAGCCAACCTGTCCCGCTTCGCACAGTCCGTTTTCCTTCCGGAGTCGGATCTGTACAAAGGCTGCGTCCCAATCGAACTCTTCAGCCAGTCGCCCTTCCCTACCATCGGCGATTCGCCGTATCACATGCTGCTCGGACCGCACGGCTTCTTCTGGCTCGCGCTGGAGCCGGAAGAGGCCCATCCCGGCGGCTATGCCTCCGCCGTGCAGATGAGACCCGAACGTGCGGACGAGGACCTACCCGCCCTCACGGTCAGCGAGGGCATTCAGAATCTGCTCGTGCGCACGATGGTGCGCGATCGGGGAATGGAGGAGCTCGAAACGCTGCTTCCCAACTATATCAAGGGACAGCGCTGGTTTGGCGCGAAGGACAGACCGATCCAGCAGGTGCGGATCGTCGATGCCGTACGCCTGCAGGCGCAGCCGCTTCCGATCTACCTGACGATTCTCGACGTCAGTACGGACGAGGAGACCAATCTTTACGCTTTGCCACTCACGCTAACCGGCGAGGAGGAGGCGGAAGAGCTGCTCCAGGAGCAGGGCCAGGGGGCGATCGCTTGGATCGACGGACCCGGCGGCCGAGGACTGCTCCACGATGCGACCGTTCGACCGGACTTCTGGGTCAGCCTTTTCCGATGGTGGCGAGGCGGCGGACGCGGGCGATCGCTCCGCGGCGTGTACGTTGCCTCGATCGACGCAGAAATCAAGCACGAGAGCGTTCAGACGGCGAAGCTGCTTGCCGGAGAGCAAAGCAACTCCGCGGCGATCATCGACGACCGGTTTTTCATCAAGCTCTACAGGCGCCTCGAGCGTGGAACCAACCCGGAAACCGAGCTGCTCACGTGCTTGACGGCCTCCGGCTTCAAGTTCATTCCACAGCTCTACGGGCGGGTGTCGTTCCGAACCGGACGACAGGAGTATGCACTCGGCATCCTCCAGGATGCCCTGCCGGTCGAGACGGACGGCTGGAACCACGCGCTCGAAGTGATGGACCGATTCCTTGAGCGCGTCTCGCAAATGGCGCCGCCCAGCGGCGGACTGCCCACCTCTTACGAGGAAGACATTCCCGGATGGCTCGAGGACGTCGCACCAGAAATGATGTCGTTGGCGCGCGTGCTGGGCATCCGCACGGCCGAGCTCCATCTGTCGCTCTCGCGCTCGCATGAACCGGAAATCGCGCCCACCGACGGTACGCCGGAAGACGTGGAAGGGCTGGTCAATCGGATCCGCAGCGAGGCGGCTGAGACGCGGCGCATGCTCTCCAAACATGAGGACGAATTCAAAGACATCCCCCGTGCCGCGGAGTGGGATGCGGCCTTTCAACACCTCGAACAGCTGACGTCGATTCCGGCCACACACAAGAAAATTCGCATTCATGGCGACTATCACCTCGGGCAGGTGTTGCTGGCGGACGGCGATTACTACATCCTCGATTTCGAAGGCGAGCCGGCCCGAAGCCTCGAAGAGCGTCGGAAGCGCGATTTCGCGCTGCGCGACGTGGCCGGAATGCTGCGGTCGCTGGAATATGCGGCGCTGGCGGCCTGGCAGGAGCACGAAGAGGAGGATGAAGAAGGAAAGCTTGGCGAGTGGACGCAGAAACTCGTCCACTGGTGTGAGGCCGTCTTTCAGTCCGCCTATTTCGGTACGGCCGAAGAGGGCGACTTCCTGGTCGAGAGCGACGCTCGCCGGCTCTACCTATGGGCCTACCTTCTCGACAAGGCGCTCTACGAGGTGCGCTACGAGCTGAATCACCGCCCCACGTGGACATGGCTTCCGCTCCGGGGATTGAAACGCCTGCTCGCCGAGGCGAGACGCGAGTCCACGGAGCCGGAGACCGAGCCCACGTCACTTTAGATGAGCATAATCGATCCGGATTGATATGTCCTGGTTAGAAAAAAACGATCTACAACGCTGGCAAGAAGGCGCCTTCTACGATAGCTACGAAAAGCTGGGGGCGCATCCGGAAAAGAAAGGGACCTGGTTCGCGGTCTGGGCGCCCTGGGCCGATCGCGTTGCGGTCCTCGGTGAGTTCAACGACTGGAGTCCGGATGCGTGCACGCTCGAAAAGACCGGTGCCGGACTGTGGGAAGGCTTCGCTGATGGTGCCCGCCCCGGCCATCATTACAAATTTCGTATTCATCGCGGGATGTACACCGTCGACAAGACGGATCCGTATGCGTTCGCGATGGAGGGGCCAAGCAGCGAAGGGAGCGCATCCGAGGGCTTGGCTTCCATCATCCGCGATCTATCGTTCGACTGGGGAGACGACGAGTGGATGACGAATCGCGAGGGACCCGAGACCCTCAAGAAGCCGGTCTCGATCTACGAAGTACATCTCGGATCGTGGCGGAAGCAAGGCGACTACTCCATGAGCTACCGCGAGATCGCGGAGCCGCTCGCCGACCACGTCGAGGATCTCGGATTTACGCACGTCGAATTCATGCCCGTGATGGAGCACCCCTATTACGGGTCGTGGGGGTATCAGGTCGTCGGGTATTACGCGCCTACGTGCCGATTCGGGTCGCCCGAGGACTTCATGTTTCTGGTGGATTACCTGCATCAGAGGGGGATCGGCGTGCTGCTCGATTGGGTGCCCGCACACTTCGCCACCGATCCGCAGGGACTCGTCTTCTTCGACGGAAGCACACTTTTCGAATACGACGACCCGAAGATGCGTTACCATCCGGATTGGGGCACCTACGTGTTCGATTACAACAAGTCGGGCGTCAAGAATTTCCTCATCTCGAACGCGGTTTTCTGGCTGAAGAAGTACCACATCGATGGGCTTCGTTTCGATGCCGTCGCTTCGATGCTCTACCGCGATTATTCCCGGGGCGAAAGCTGGTCGCCGAATCTGTACGGCGGACGTGAAAATCTGGAAGCCATTGATCTACTGAAGAAGGTCAATGAGGTCGTCTTCACCGAAGTGCCGAACGCAATGATGGTCGCCGAGGAATCGACCGCGTGGCCGGGCGTGTCGCAGCCGACGTACAACGGCGGCCTCGGATTTCTCTACAAGTGGAATATGGGCTGGATGCACGACACGCTGGAGTACATCCAGAAAGATCCGATCCACCGCACATATCACCACGACAATCTCACGTTTCCACTCGTCTACGCGTATTCGGAGCACTTCATGCTTCCGCTGTCACACGATGAGGTGGTGCACGGCAAGGGTTCACTCTGGGGCAAGATGCCCGGTGATTCGTGGCAAAAGGCCGCCAACCTTCGTCTGCTCTTCGGCCATCAGATCGGCCATCCGGGC
>CAZQAS010000017.1:29840-37883 GCA_964591285.1 uncultured Rhodothermales bacterium | reverse complement strand
ACGCTTCGGCGGCCGACGTCGATGTCCGCGTACTCGTCGGAGACGAGCTCAAACTGGGCTTCGGACGGTGAGCCTGTGTTGCGATAAAAGTTAACCGTTCCCGACGTTTCACCGACGAACAAGTCGAGGTCGCCGTCGTCGTCTATATCGGCGAGCGCCGGTGCAGCGTGGCTGCCTCGTGTAAGCTCGACGTAGCGTTCCTCGGCAAGCTCGAGATTCGGCTCCGCCGGCGAGCCGCTGTTCCTATAGAGCGCGATGCCGTCGTTCCACGTGCCAAGGAGCATGTCGAGGTCACCATCGGCATCCAGATCACCAAAGGCGGGGGCGTAATTGTAGGATGGGATGAGCCGGAGCGAATCCCGCATCTGAAAGCCGGATGCGGTGTGTTCGAAGCGAAAGAGGACCGACGTAGTGCTGCTCTCCGAGGATATCTTGTTCGCCACGAAGAGATCGGCATTTCCGTCTCCGTTGAGGTCCGCAAGCCTCGGGTAGCTCTCGTTTCCGACGTCGATTTGATCGAGAAAGCGCCGCGTCCGGAGAGCGAACTGGTCGTCCTCGATCTGCTCGTAGAAATAGAGGTTAGCGTGGGCCGTCCGATTGGGGTTGAACGCTCCGCCGAGTACGCCGACCAGTAGATCGAGATCGTCGTCGCCGTCGAGATCGCCGAACGTAGGCGCGTTATAGCCGCTCGAAAGCACGGGGTCCGGAGGTGGAAACGGCTCCGGCTCGCCGCGAAGCGAAGGCGTACTACATGATCCCGTATTCTCGATGAAGAGAAGGCTCGGCTCGAAAAAGTCGCCCCAGAAGAGGTCCACGTCCTCGTCACCGTCGATGTCCGCGAAGGTCATGGTGTTGGCCCCGTGGCGATCCGTGTCGCCGGGAGCTTCGGCAGGAGACGGTCCGTTGTCCGGAAAGCCGTCTCCACCGGGGATGTTCGGCATCGCCGGGGCGGCATTTCCCGGCTGGCCGAACTGCGCGACGATCTCAATGTCTTCGAAGCGCTCGGTCACGAGCCGGAAGACCGGCTCCTCCGCACGTCCGACAGCCTCGTACCGAGTAATCGTTCCATCCAACCGACCGAGAAACAGGTCCGGCTGATCGTCACAATCGATGTCCGTCACGTTTGGGATGTTCTGCCGGTCCGAGAAAATGGCATCCCCGTTCACGTCTCGGAGCGTGTCGATCGCCAGCTCGAACTGCGGGCGCTCCGGCGATCCGTCGTTTCGGTAATATCGGATATAGCTGTAGGGCTCCTCGGAGAGCAGATCGAAGTCGCCGTCGCCATCGAGATCGGCGAACCGGTACCACTCACCGACGTCGAGGCCTCCGTATTTTGCAGATCGGAACTCAAGCCGTCCACCGCCGACGTTTTCCAGGTACATGATCGAGCCCGTGTATTCCTGCACGAAGAGGTCGGCGTCCCCGTCGGCGTCTATGTCAACGAGCTGGGGGCGCGGTACATTGAATCCGCCGAGAAATGGGTGCTCGTAAGGGGTGCCGTCCACCTTTAGCACCTGGAAAGACGACATGCTGCGACTTCGCGGAAGCACCGGCGAATCGCCATCCTCAGAAGGAACGGAGGAGGACGGGCGAGCAGAGTCAGAAGACACACATCCGCCGACGAGCACGAGGAAGCTGAGAGCGGCGAGAACAGGGATCGTTCGCATCTATCGGATCGGGCGCGTGCCCAGGCCTGTAGGATAGCTCTCGACCTCGAGCACTTTCGCCACCTCGTTCGTTCGCGTATCGATGACGACGACGGTCCCCGGAGGATCCCCTCCGAAATCATATCGCGGTGTATAGTCTCCATCGAGGTTGTTGTTAGAGACGTAGACGTACCGGCCATCCGGCCGGATCGCGCTACCATGTGGTTGTGAAACGCCTCGTCCTGAAATTTCTAATCGCTCGGATCGCGAGCTCATGTCGACCACCGAAACGGCATCTGCGGTCTTCCGGGGGACGTATGCGACGGCGCCCTCCAGGCTGAAGGTCGGATGCCACGGGGAACCTCCAAGCTGCAGCGAGTCGATGACCGTGGGATACATGGGGTCCGAGAGATCGAAGAAGAGCAATTGTCCGCTCATTTCACCGCCTGCGATCATGGTCTGTCGATCCGGTGCGATGGCGAATTGAACCAGGCTGTGCAGCGGCCCCGGCACCTGATGGATCTCGGTTTCCATCGACTCGGCGTCGATAGTCGCCATCTGATTAACTCCGAGACTGGCGCTAAAAACGTACCGCCCGTCGGAGGTCACCTGTAGCGCGTGCGGGCGCGGATAGAAGACGTCGATTTCCTCGACCTCCGTCTCACCTGGTTCGACAAAGCCGATGCGCTGCGGCGGATTCACGGCGCTCATCGAGCGTCCGACGTATAGATTCTGATGGGAAGGATCCAGTGCGAGCATCCCCGGCACCTCGAAGGATAGCCGCGAGACGAGTTCATTGTCTCGATTGAAATTCAATACCGTGTTCTCACCAATCAGTGACACGAACCAGTGCGACCCGTCTGGAGCAACAGCAGCGTGGTGTGGTTTGGCATTCTCCGAGAAGCCGAACTCTCGCAAATCAATCGTGCGGATCACCATGTTCGATTCCATATCGATCACGGAAATGACCGCGGAGCCCTGGTTGCAGACGTAGAGCAGTTCGTCGGCGTCCTCGTAGGGGACCGACCCGTCATCGTCCCGTGCTCCACGTTCAATCCATCTGCGAACGAGATCAATGTTCTCCTCACTCACCTCACCGGATTCCGATCGCTCCGCCAGCTTGACGAGAAGGCTTCGGTCCGCATCGAAGGGGATGAGCACGCCGCCGTAGTCTGAACCGCGGATCAGGCTCGACCACGACTCCAGTACAAGACCGGCTTCATCGGCAAGCAATGGTGCAAAGTCCTGCTGCAGCAGCGGTAGTATGTCTCGCGAGAAGACAATCTCGTCAACTACATCGGCATCCTGAATGCGACTGGCGCTGCATCCCGCTCCTGCCAGAACGATGAGGAGCGCGAGAATAAACGTACGGAAGAACTTATGCATTGTACTTCACTCGTCGACTTAGAGACCCCGCTCTTCACGCGGCTTGAGGAGGAACAGACCCTCGCCGATGCTCGAGACGGCGATCGTTCCGGACTCGAAGAAGGGATAGTTGCTCCAGGATCCGGAGAACCCGGCACTGTTGTCTCCGACCGGCATCGTATCGAAGTAGCCGATCTCGACGGGATTCATAGGATCGCTCAAGTCGTGAACACGCAATCCGCTGGCGTAATTCGACTGATACATCAGGTTGCCGCGGACGTACAGGTTGTGATCGGATGCCTTCGTACCCCACGTATATTCATTGACGAGTTGTGGGTCGTCGAGGTCGGTGATGTCCCAGATCAGGGTTCGCGTTTCCGGTACGTTGCCGGTGATCTCATCGAGCTCGTCGTTCACATAGAAGTAGTGATGGTCCTCGCTGATCCACCCCTGGTGCGTGTAAGACACATTCGGATACGAGGCCGTTGCCACGCTGACCGGATTCCTTTTGTCGGTCACGTCCGCCACGTTCAGGGCCGTCTCGTTCGATCCGAAGCAGATCTCGCGGCCGGCATGCTCGGAATCGGGTCCGTTGTAGACGAGGCACTGGGCGTCGTGAGTGTAGCCGGTGCCGGCTCGGCCGGTGCCCTCTGCCGAGTAGCAGCCGGCGAAACTTGGGTTCAGCGGATTCTGGATGTTGATCATGTGGAGACCGCCGCCACACGTTTGGCCTCCACCGCTGCTGCCGACGGCGTACGCAAATCCGGTCTCCGTATTGATCACGATGTTGTGCGCACTGTTAATCCCGTCGTAGCGGGCGACCGCCTCAAAAGTAACCGGTTCGCTGCCCGCCTCACGAAGCGTTGTCAAGTCGAACACCTGCATCCCGTGCTCGCCGGCATTGTCGGCTACGATGAACGCGTGGTTCTGGTACACCTTGATGTCTCTCCAAACGGAGCCTTGGGAGCCCTCCGTCATTGGAAGGTTGCCGAGATAGGCGGGGTTGTAAGGATCGGTAACATCGACGAAGGACGTGCCGTCTACGCGCCCGACGAGCGCGTACTCGCGGTCGGTCGATGGGTCGGTCCACCCCCAAATGTCGTTTACATGTACGCCGCGGTCCCCGCCAAGCGCACTGATGGGCAGGAAGGAAAGGAGATCGACACGTTCACAATCGAAGAGATTGGCCTCGCCGTTTTCACAGTTGACCTGACCACCCGTTACGGGCGGAAGACCGCCTCCATCACTCTCTAGCCGCGCGGTTTCCGTCCAGTTGCCGGAGGCGTCTCGCTCGAAAACGGCAACCGAACCGGCCCCGTAGTCGGCCCCAAGGATCGCTACGGCACCGACATTGCCACTGAGCGCAAGTGCACGTCCGAACATGTCGCCGCTCTCAAGATTATCAACGTCGAGCCTTGCCGCCGACGACCATCCGTTCGGCCCGAGCGCGTAGGTATATACGGAGCCGACGTGACCATCCGCTTGCGACGCCCCAATCCAAACGTCGTCGCCGCTCGCGGCGACGGCCGTTCCGAAGCCCGGCGGATTCGAAGCCGCGAACGGTAGCAGGATCCCCGTATCCGTCCACTCATCCGTTTCGGCATCGGGTTCGTATACCATCACGCCCCCCATGCCACCCACCAGCCGGGGCACGCCTGCGAGTAGACGGCCATTCGCCAGGACGAGCGACGCACCGAGGCGACTGCCGTCGGAAATCATGCGCCCGCCGAGTACCTGCGCTTCGGTCCAAACGTCCGCTGCATCGTCATGCGTGAAGCGATACACCGCGCCGGCCTGATCACTCTGCCTCGGGGCGCCGACGAACAGATTGTCTCCATCTGTGGCCAGGCGGGCGCCAAACGTGGCGCCATCGGAAACTGCGGCGCCCTGCAGAACCGAATGCTGCGCCCACGCTCCATCATCGGTTCGACCGAACACGTACACCTTGCCGGGCATCTCGTCTAAGCCGGGTGCGCCGATGAAAGCGAAATCGCCGGAAACCGTGACAGCCGCGCCGAAGCGGTCCTCAGTGGTTGCATCCGCTGCGGAAAGCGTATGTCGGTGTGCCCAAGAATCGCCGTCGCGCTCATAGATGTGAGCCACACCGAGTGCGGCCTCGCGTCCGGTCGATCCGATGACAAGTACGCTTCCGTCTCGCGCGATGCTCCGTCCGAAACGATCGCCCATCTCTGCGTTCGGAGAAGTAATCTCTGCTTGCTCGACCCACGTTCCGTTATCTTTCCGGTATGTGTAAACCGCCCCGGGTCGATATAAATTCTCGTGCTCCGTGATGAAGATCTCGTTCTCGCTGACAAGTATCGAATTACCGAATCGGTGTTGTGCTTCGGCCGGTGAGGTAATGAGAACAAGAGCGACCAGAGCGCAGAGGAGGCCGCTGAAACTCGAACGTAATTTTTCCATCTTAAACATGCTTTTGGAGGTGACGGACCCGCGCTGAAAGCGCTTCGCGCGCCTTTTCACTGCTACGCCACGTTTCCGTTCCGATGCATGCTCAGACACACTTGGGTACTTATTCGACGTCTTCGAATGCCGCGACTGCTACTTCTCGTATTCGTGTCCATCTGGCTCCTTCACGTCTCGGCTTGCCGATCTACGCACGAGGCGGCCCCGCGGGAATCCGGGGGTGAGCTTATCGTCGAACAGCAGCGTTCGGGTACCGACGAACGGCTCATCGGGCTTCACGCGGTAGATGAAAACGTGGTGTGGGCGGCCGGCACCGGAGGGACGTTCGTGCGAACCGTCGATGGAGGGCTGACGTGGCATTCCGATACCGTCGCCGGGGCCGACACGCTCCAGTTTCGCGACGTGCACGCTCTGGATGCGGAAAATGCCTATCTCTTGAGCATCGGCACGGGTACGGCCTCGCGGGTGTACAGGACGACGGATGGCGGAACGAGCTGGGATCTCGTATTCGTCAACGATATCGAGGAGGCATTCTTTGACTGCCTCGATTTTTCGCCTGACGGTCACGGCATGGCTTTCAGTGATGCGGTCGGCGGACGCTTCCCCCTCGCCACCACGTCCGACGGTGAAAACTGGGAATCGGGATGGGGGCCGGATGCTCAACCCGGTGAAGGTGGCTTTGCCGCCAGTGGAACGTGTCTCCTCGTTCTCGGCGATCGAACCGTACTCATCGGCACTGGAAATGCGGACGTCGCCCGCGTGCTGCGATCCGACGATGGCGGGAGAACATGGCGCGCATCCCCGACGACGCTCGTCGCCGGAGAAGGAGCGGGAATCACGACGTTGGCGTTTCGCGACGTGCGACACGGCGCAGCGATGGGAGGAGACCTCGCGCAGCCCGACGCCTATACCGATAACGTGGCCATCACGGAAGACGGCGGAAGGACCTGGAAACCGGCTACCCATCCAACCTTTCGGGGAGCCGTGTATGGGTCGTCGTACGTACCCGGCGCGCCGACACTCGTGGCTGTTGGGCCGAACGGAGTGAGTTACTCGCACGACGATGCGGCGTCGTGGAGTCCTGCCGACTCGCTGAGCTACTGGAGTGTCGACTTCGTGAACCCGTCGGCCGGATGGGCCGTCGGACCCGACGGTCGCATCGCCCGATTGCGGCTCCGGTCCAACAACTGAAACGCCGCTAAGTCCGGCTTTCGCCAGCTTCGAGACCCGTACTACCTTCCCCGCGAGCCACCTGTGCGACCAAACTATCTGGAGGAGGGCGGAGCGTAGGAGCGTTTCTGAGGTCCTACATACACCTGCCGCGGCCGGTGGATGCGGCCGCCTGGATCGTCGCGCATCTCCTTCCACTGTGCGATCCATCCCGGAAGGCGCCCGATCGCGAACATCACCGTGAACATATTCGTGGGGATGCCCATCGCGCGGTAAAGGATACCGCTGTAGAAGTCGACGTTCGGATAGAGCTTTCGATCCACGAAGTAACTGTCTTCGAGCGCAGTGGCCTCGAGGCGCTTGGCAATATCCAGCAGCGGGTCCTCCGTCCCGAGCTCCTCCAGCACCTGGTTTGAATACGACTTAATGATGCGGGCTCGTGGATCGAAGTTTTTGTAAACGCGGTGACCGAAGCCCATCAGGCGGAAAGGGTCTTCTTTATCCTTCGCCTTTTCGAGAAATTTCGTGTGGTCGCCGCCGTCGGCCTGGATCATTTCGAGCATCTGGATGACCTCCTGATTCGCTCGGCCGTGAAGGGGTCCCGATAGGGCGCTTATGCCGGCCGAGATGGACGTGAAAAGGTCTGCACCGCTGCTGCCGACCATCCGCACCGTAGACGTGCTGCAGTTCTGCTCGTGATCGGCGTGGAGAATGAGGAGCATGTCCAAAGCCTTCTGCGAGGTCTCGGCCACGGCGTAGTCCTCCGCAGGTACGGCAAACATCATCCGCAAGAAATCCGCCGTATAGCTTAAATCGTTCCTCGGGTAGATGAACGGCTGCCCGATCGATTTCTTGTAGGAGAACGCGGCGATGGTTTTGAGCTTCGCAAGCAGCCGGACGATGTTCAACCGCAGCGTTTCCGGATCGTTAGACTCCGGGTAGTAGGCCGAGAGCGATGCCACCATGGCGGAGAGCACACTCATCGGATGCGCACTGGGAGGATATCCCTCGAAGAACTTCTTCATATCCTCGTGCAGCATGGTATGGTAGGTGAGCTGCGTGCGAAACTCCTCGAGCTCGGAGGCACTCGGCAGCTCTCCGTAGATAAGCAGATAGCAGACCTCCACGAACGACGACTTCTCGGCAAGATCCTCGATCGGATATCCCCGGTGACGCAGGACCCCTTCCTCCCCATCAATGAAGGTGATCGCGCTCTCACAGGAACCGGTATTTCCGTAGCCCGAATCGAGCGTGATCAGCCCCGACTCGCTGCGCAGTGACCGAATGTCCAGGGCACTTTCCCCTTCGGAGCCGACGACGACGGGAAGCTCGATTGAGGTACCATTAACCGTGACAGTCGCAGATGGCATATTCCAGATAGATGGTTTCGATGGTGACGCGAATATATGCCACCGGAGCGGTTCATGCTGGTTCCGTG
>CAZQAS010000017.1:24580-29740 GCA_964591285.1 uncultured Rhodothermales bacterium | reverse complement strand
CTATCCCATGTACCATCGCACGCGATTGTCTATGAACCGGCGACGAAAGAAAGAGCTCATAATGGCCGTCGGGATCCTGGTGGGGTTTGTGATCGTGATGGCGATCATCAGCTGGCTGACCTAGGACGGAGGTCAGCCAAACAAAAAAACCCCGACGCAGACCAGCTGCGCCGGGGTTGAAAGATGATTGTTATTCTGGTCGGATTAGACCGCCTCCGGTTCCTGGAAGGGATAGACGTCCTTCAGCAGGGCCTGGAGCTTCGTTCGACCACGATTGATGCGGCTCTTCACCGTACCCATGGGAAGACCGGTAATCTCGGCAATCTCGTCGTATGCGAGCTGCTGCACATCGCGCAGTACCACCACCTCACGGAATGAGGCGGGAATTTCATTGAGTGCCTGCTGGATGTGCTTATCCTGGATGGTGCTCTCCGCGTGCCGGTCTGGGGAGAACGACTCATCAGGTAGCTGCATCTCGTACTCCTCATTGTCTCGATTCACGCTCTGGATCGAGTATAGGCGACGCCGCTTGCGTTTCCGGTACTCGGAACGCGCAAGATTACCGGCGATCGTGTAGAGCCACGTCGAAAACTTAGCGATGCGGCGGTAGGAGTGACGGTTGCGATAAACGCGGAGGAACGTCTCCTGGAGGAGGTCCTCGCAGCGTCTCATATCTCCGAGAAAACCGTACAGATAATGCATCAATCGCTCCGAGTAGCGTTCAACTAGGATGTTGAACGCCGCGACCGAGCCCGACTGGAATTGAGACATCAGATCCTCGTCCGTCATCTCATCCAGCGCCGACTTGCGTTTGCTGTCGGCGTCCTGGCTGGTCTTCGTTACGATCTTCTTCTTGATATCTGCCACGATACGTTGGTTTGTCTGGTTTAGATGTCGAATTCGCACGGCCGATCTGCTCCTCTGGAGCCCGAGCGCAAACCGGGAACGCTTCATCGTCGAAGCAATGTGTAGCGTCGCAGAAAACCCTCGTTCCACAAACGTGTGGTTTTCAACAACCTTTAAACTCCCTGAAATTAGGCGGCCCGGAGCCTAACATCAAGAGCCTCACTGCCACATTGGCAGTCAATTCATCGTTTGTTCCGCGAATCGGCCTACGCTATAACCTGCAAATAAGGTACCAGACTGGGTATATTCGCACAAGATGACAGATTTCCTCTAACTAGGTTGTAACATGGGTTACATGGCTCCCAGAGCGGTTGCCGCATGTCTTCGTATCTGGACAGCCGCCGTCGCGATCTGCATAGTCGGTGCTGCACTCATTGGTCTTTCTACGCAGCCCGTCTCGGATGTCTACGCGCAAGCCGATGGCCATCAGATCAAGATGGTCGTCCATGGCGGGGCTGGAACGATAACTCCAGACAACGTCGATGCCGAACGTCAGCGCGCCTACGAGGACAAGCTCGGCGAAGCACTGCAGTCAGGATACGAGGTGCTTCGTACAGGCGGATCGAGCCTGGATGCCGTCGTTGCTGCCATTACCATTCTGGAGGATTCGCCCCTGTTCAATGCCGGCCGCGGTGCCGTACTCACCAGTGCCGGAACCGCTGAGCTGGATGCGTCGGTGATGGAAGGGCGAACCCGAAATGCCGGAGCCGTCGCATCGGTTACGACGGTCAAGAACCCCATCCGTCTTGCCCGGCGGGTGATGGAGCAGTCGCGCCACGTTATGCTCGTTGGAGACGGGGCGGAATCGTTTGCGGAAGAGCAAGGCGTCGAACTCGTAGGCAATGAATATTTCCGCACGGAGCGACGCCTCCAGCAGTACGAGCGGTACCGGCAGCGCCTCGAGGAAGGAGCCGATACGGGCAGCCGAAACGACGTTCCTTCGGAAAATGAGCATTCATTCGCACCGGCGGATTTGTACGCCTCACCGAGAGAGGACAATCTGCGGGAATTCGGTACCGTCGGTGCCGTAGCCCTGGACGCTGAAGGTGACCTGGCTGCCGGCACGTCGACCGGCGGCATCTCGTACAAACGCTGGGGTCGGATCGGCGATTCGCCCATAATCGGCGCCGGCACATTCGCCGACAACCAGACCTGCGCCATATCGGCGACCGGGGACGGGGAATACTTCATCCGAGGAGTCGTGGCCCACGATATTTCGGCGATGATGCGCTACGCAGGACTCTCCCTCCGGGAAGCGGCAAGCGCCGTCATCCACGGCAAGCTGCCGGAGATGGGCGGGACCGGAGGCATGATCGGACTAGATCGAGACGGCAATGTGGCCATGGTGTTCAACAGGGCTGGGATGTTTCGAGGAACTGTCGATCACGAGGGCAACATCGTCGTCAAAATGTTTGGCGAGTAGTCTCAATGTGGCGAGGACGCGCAATGGCGGCCTGTTCTTTGCTCGACAAATGATCGAGCGGCACACCAAGTCGCACCTTGTTCCACAATCGATTTTCGAGGCGAGAACGATGAAAGCCTTTCATACAACGGTTCTCATAGCGCTGCTCTTTGGACTGAGCGCCTGCGACGGCGACGGTCCAAGTGGCCCCGGCCGAGAGGCGAGCGTTGAGACGGATACATTTGATTTCTTGGTCGGCGATGCGACGATCAATGGGCCCGTGGCTTCCGTCCAGTACGAAGTGCCTGCCATCACACCCAGCGTAGTCGATAATGGCGCCGTTCTCGCGTTCTTCCGTGAGCAGGGTACCTGGACCGCCATGCCCTACACATTCGCCGAAGAATCTCCGGATTTGCCGGCCGTAGATTACACCATCACGCTCGGATACGGATACGATGACGCATTCCTCGAGGTCTTCTATGAAGCCTCCACGGATGAGATCGATCTTCGCGCGCAACCGAACCGAGAAATTCGCATCGTTGTCATCGACGGATACGCTCCTGCGAAGTCAGGCGTAGACCTGACGGATTACGAAGCCGTCGTCCACTACTTTGGGATCGACAAATAATGTCACGCACCGGTCTCATTGGCCAGGCGATTGTATACGAAGCTAGACAGTCCGTTGTATCTCGACCCGTACAAAAGCTGATGCGGCCGCGTACTTGCACAGTCCATGGGAGCCAGATGGGAGTCGCTCGTAAGCTCCGGAGATTCGTTCCCGCGGCTCTTCTGATCCTCTGGAGTGCCGGGTTTGGATGCGATTCCCCAGATTCGGAATCTGGTGTGGCAGCCTCCAATGCGTATTACGAACAGCGCGAGAGTGCTCGACCGCAGGGTACGGGCCGAATCTACATGGGACGAGAAATCGCCGAAATTACGGGTGTGGGGAGACAGGAGTGGCTCGAACGGCCCGAGCGGGAGACTGAGGAGCTTCCAAACCGCGTCGTGCGGGCGCTTGAGCTGCGGCCCGACGACTCGGTTGCGGACATCGGCGCCGGCACGGGCTATTTCACATTCCGGATCTCGCCGCACGTACCCGACGGGAAGGTGTTCGCCGTAGACATCGAGAAGGAGATGCTCGCGATGATCCGCAGTAGGGCCGATGAGCGCGGTGTCACGAATGTAGTCCCTGTACTTGGGACGGAAACAGATCCAAACCTGCCCGATGACTCCCTAGATGTGGCGCTCATCGTCTTCACCTACACGCAGTTCACGTATCCCCGTGAGATGATGGAGAACCTTCGGCGCGCGCTCGTGCCCGGTGGTCGGGTCGTGCTGGTTGAATATCGCGGCGAGGATCCGACTATACCGGTCTCGCCGCTCTACACCCTCACGGAAGACCAGGCAAAGCAGGAGCTTGCTGCGGCCGGATTGCGATGGCGCGAGACACGCGATATTCTCCCACAACATCATTTCATGGTATTCGAGAAGCCGCTGCAGTAACGATCGACCAACGACGATTCGGCAGGCGTAGGGCAGAAGCCTCTTTCATGACACGTACGCGCGAAAAGGAAGCAATTACGCAGCGAGAAATCGCGCATCTAAAGAAGCGGCGAGACGAGCTGCTCAGTACCGCATGCAATCGCTTCGAACGGCCGAAGATTTTGGCCGAGGTCCGGCGAATAAACGAGCAGCTGCGGGTCCTGCATCTGAAGCTGGGGCGCCGCCCGCTCGACTGACAATCCGCGCCCGTCCAGATCCGCCTCGAGCGACGGGCTTCCGAGCGCTCGCGATCTATGCCGACTGCAGGCGCTCCAGCGATTCGAGATTGCTGCGGACGTGTTCGGCTGAATCATCAAGCAGGGTACGCTCGTCGTCCGAAAGCTCTACTTCGATGATTTCTTCGATGCCGCGACGCCCGAGACGTACGGGGACGCCGATGAAGAGATCATTCAGACCGTACTCGCCCGTCAGCCATGCCGCGCACGGCAGCACGCGTCCGGCATCCTTGACAATCGATTCCACCATTTCGGCGGCGGCCGCACCCGGTGCATACCAGGCCGACGTCCCCATCAGCTTCACGATCTCGCCGCCGCCCATTTTCGTCCGCTCGACGATTTCGTCAATTCTGCTGCGTTCCAGGTGCTGCTCGAGCGGTACGCCGCCGATCGTCGTATATCTCGGCAGCGGCACCATTGTGTCTCCGTGACCGCCCATGAGCAATGCCTGGATGTCGCGGACCGACACGCCGAGTTCCATGGCGATGAATGCACGGTAGCGTGCCGTATCCAGCACGCCGGCCATGCCCATTACCCGATGCCCCGGGAAGTCGCTGGTCGTGAAGGCGACGTAGGTCATCACGTCAAGAGGATTCGATACCACGATCAGAATGGCATCTGGACTCTTTGCAACGAACTGTTCCGTGACGGACCGCACGATTTCGGCATTCTTGCTAAGCAGATCGTCGCGACTCATTCCCGGCTTGCGTGCGAGCCCGGCGGTAATTACACAGATGTCGGATCCTGCCGTCTCGTCGTAGGAGTTCGTGCCCGTGATCCGTGTGTCGAAGAGATGAATAGGTGCCGATTCCTGCATGTCCAGGGCCTTCCCCTGCGGCATGCCCTCGACGATGTCTACGAGTACGATCTCGTCAACCATGTCTTTGCGCGCCACACAATCGGCGACTGTAGCACCGACGTTGCCGGCACCGATCACCGTGACCTTCGTTGCCATGGGCCAATTCCTCCGATAACTGTTCAACTTGGAGCCGGAATGGATTCATCAAGAAGACGAAGGTTCGGCACCGCTTCTGCCAATATTTGGCAAAAATGTGCGTAGCTTAGCATTCGCGG
>CAZQAS010000017.1:5685-24480 GCA_964591285.1 uncultured Rhodothermales bacterium | reverse complement strand
CTCGCGCTTGTGAGTCTCTCGTGTGCCACGACGGCGAACGAGACGACTCAGAATGCGGACCCTCTGCCGCGAAATGTGATTCTCTTCATCGCGGACGGTGGGGGCGTGGCGCATTTCACGCTGGGTCGCGAGTTCGCCCGATACCGGGGCCTGCGGAACGCACTGCACCTGGACGCCCATCAGCGTGGGACGGTGATGACGCACTCGGCCAAAGAACGGGTGACGGATTCAGCCTCGAGCGCGACGGCCTTCGCGAGCGGCGTGAAGACCTATAACGGCGCAATCGGGATGGACACGCTCCGGCAGAGCCTTCCAAGCGTCGTCGATGCGGCCGAGCGGCTGGGCATGGCGACTGGGCTCGTCTCCTCGAGTCGCATCACGCATGCAACACCGGCATCCTTCTCGGCACACGTCACGAATCGTTGGCTGGAGGATGAGATCGCCGATCAGCAGATCCGTAAAGATATCGACGTGCTCTTCGGTGGCGGGCACCGGTACTACCTGCCGGAAACGGCAGGTGGCATGAGGGAGGATGGTCGGGACCTCCTCGCGGAGGCGCGGGATCTCGGCTACACGGTGGTAACTGACTACGCTGACCTTGCCACCATCGAACGAACGCCGGTACTGGGACTATTTGCATCAAGCCATCTTCCTTATGCCATCGATCGTGAGTCCGGCGAATACGACCTCGCCACGCTGACCCGGAAAGCCATCGACCTGCTTAGCAGCGACGAGGACGGTTTCTTCCTTATGGTCGAGGGAAGCCGAATCGATCATGCCGCTCACGAGAACGATGCCGCGGCGGTAGCACATGATGTGATTGATTACGACAACGCGTTCGGTGCCGCGCTCGAGTTCGCCCAGCGCGACGGCCGCACCCTAGTAATCGGAGTTTCCGACCACGAGACGGGTGGCATGTCGCTGGGCCGCTCGGCAATTCCGGAGGAGGTTCATGTTGATGATGCGTCGTCCACCACCTTCTGGCGCAGCATTCATGCCCGCGGCGTCTACGATTGGCGACCCGGCGTGCTGGCCGACGTGCGGGCGTCATCCGGAGAGATTGCATCCGTTCTCTCGGACGAGAGCGCGAACGTTGAGGCCGTCATGGCTGAACTGGCCGGCATTGATGACCTTTCGGACGATGAGCACGCAGCTATCGAGCAGGGACGAGAGAAGGATAGACTCATGTATGTCGTCGGCGAGATTATTGGCCGACGCGCCGTGATTGGATGGACGACCGACGGACATACGGCGGCCGACGTGAACCTGTATGCTTTCGGTCCCGGTAGCGGACCTCTCCACGGCAACATCGACAACTCCGTGATTGGTACGCACATTTTCGACCTTCTAGGAATGGAGCCGGCACTCATCACGCTCGGCGAATAGGAAAGGCGCGTCGAATAGGGCGGGGATAGCATGTGTCCGCCGGGTGCCGTACACTGGTCGGTAGATATGTGCAACCTATGAGCTGACTGCGACGGAGACCGCCTCAAAATGCGCGTTGCAGATGCATCCTTCGTGGTCGTTGACGTGGAAACGACGGGCCGACGCGCGGCCTCCGACCGGCTGATTGAGATCGGGGCCGTCAAGGTTTGCGGCGGGAGCGTCATCGGCCAGTTCGAACAGCTCATCAATCCCGGCTGCGCCGTGCCGTGGCGTATCACTCAGCTGACGGGCATCTCCACAGCGATGGTCTTTGAGCGACCGATGGTGGCCGACGTCCTCCCACAATTCGCCGAGTTTCTGGGCGATGGCGTGTTTGTAGCGCACAATCTTTCGTTCGACGCCGGCTTTATCAATGAGGAACGCCGGCGGCTCGGCGAAGCCGAGCTCCGAAATGAGACGCTTTGCACGCTTCGTCTTGCGCGCCGCCTGCTTCCGGGCCTTCGATCGAAGGCGCTGCCGGCACTGGCTGACTTCTACGGTATCCGCATCCGACGGCACCACCGCGCACTGGCTGACGCGGAGGCCACCGCCGACATCTTGCTTCGCTTGCTCGATCAATTGGCGATGGAGTTCGACGTCGATCAGGTCTCCGACCTGCTTACGTTTCAGCATCGACGGTACAGTGCCATCCGCCGGATATCATCCCACATTGCCCGGATCCGGGATCAGGTACTCGATACGATTCCAGACGCTCCGGGCGTGTACTTCATGAAAGACGGTCGCGGCAAGATCCTCTACGTCGGCAAGGCTCAGAAGCTGAATACGCGCATTCGGAGCTACTTCACGTCCATCGAAAATCACGCGCCTCACGTTCGACAGCTCGTCAAGTCCGTTCGTCAAGTCGACTACGAGGAGACCGATTCGGAGCTTGACGCACTCATCCTGGAGTCGAGAAAGATTAAGCAGCTTCAGCCGTCCTATAACCGTGCGCAGCGGCGCTACCTGAATCGTCCGTTTATCCGAATCGATGACGCGCACACCGCGCCTCGAGTTTCGAGCAGTGCGTTCCTCCACGGCGACGGCGCTGAGTATTACGGACCGCTCGCCGATCGTGACGAGGCCGGTTTTCTGGTCGAGCTCATTGATCGTTTTTTCCGGCTTCGGGAGTGTGACGACGAGTTGCTCGCGCGCGGACGCCGGTGCGTCTATGCGTCGATCGATCGGTGCACGGCACCCTGTGAGGATTCGGACAACGCCGAGCAGAGGGAAGAGCTGAATCGCGTACGGGCGTTCCTCTCGGGCCAGGATGATGGTATTTCCGCACGGATTGAACGCGCCATGAAGGATGCCGCCGCGGAAATGGACTACGAGCAGGCCGCCACGTATCGCGACTGGCTGGCCCGTCTTCGACGAATCCTCCGCAAGCGGGGGACGGTCGCGACGCGCGTACTCGACCACAACGCCGTCGTTGTGCATCGGCCGACGGAGCAGAGCCCGCGGCTCCTCGTGATAAGTCGAGGTCGGCACGTCGACACCCTCAAGGTGGAAGACGACGTCGAAACGTCGATGCAAGTGCTCCAAGTCCGTCTCGGGATCCACTTCGATTTTTCGTCGCCCATCGACGTCTACCGCGAGGAAGAGATCGACGAGATCTTCCTGCTATCGCACTGGTTGTACGTACACCGCTCCGACGTGCGACAAGTCCGCTGGGATCGAGATACGCCCATCGAGCGACTCGTTGCGGACGTTCGTGCCGAGCTTCTCGACCGCGCTGAAGCGGCTGCGGAACGCGTAGAGTCGCCGTTGTGTTGACAGAGCCGAATTAGACAAAGCCCAATTCCCGCATGGCGGAAGTCGATTATCATGCGGCGTGCATGGTCACCAACCATGATTACGCGCAGAATGGCGTCGAACACCACCCGACGCGTGTATGCGTGATCGACCTCGGGACGAATTCATTTCACACGCTGATCGTTGACGTATTTCCCAACGGCAGCTTCGAGGTCATCGACAAGTTCAAGGAGATGGTGCGCCTCGGCGAGCGCGGCTTCTCCGGTGAAAATCTGACGGACAGCATCGTCAAACGGTCGATCCGCGCGCTGGAACGGGTCAAAATGCTGGCCGAGGGGTGGGGAGCGACCGAGTATCTCGCCTTCGCAACAAGCGCCATTCGCGAGGCGAAGAACGGAGGTGCGGTCATCGAGAAGATCCGGCGTGAGACCGGGATTCACGTCCAACCGATCGACGGGGTGTTCGAGGCACAGCTCATCTATCAGGGCATTCGTCGCGCACTCGACATGCGAAATCCCACCCTGATGGTCGACATCGGGGGCGGATCGACGGAGTTCATCATCGGCACGAGCGAGGAGGTGTACTTCGCAACGAGTCTGAAGCTTGGGGCGGCCCGCGTGACGCGGCAGTTCATCACGACCGATCCCGTCGAGGAGCGGGAGTTTCGGGCAATCCGCGAGCACTACCGTTCCGCCCTTGAGCCGGTGCTGAAGGCGGCGAGCGAGCACGGCGTTACCGAGATCGTCGGCTCCTCCGGCACGTTCGAGAATATCGCGCAGGTGTGCGCCAACCGTTTTGGCGAGCCGGATCGGTCGATTTATCTGCAGTCTTTTCGACAGGATGACTTGCGGGCCGTAACGAAGCTGATCATGCCCTCCAGCCGTGCAGAACGGCAGGAGATGGAGGGTATCGATGAGAAACGGGTCGATCAGATCGTAGCGGGGGCGACGCTCATCGACGTGCTGACGAAGGACCTCGATGCGCAGCAGGTGCGCGTATCACCGAACGCGCTACGGGAGGGCATGGTCGTCTACTTCATCCAAGAAAATTATGAGCGACTCGAGCGCGTCTCTCCCTACGCCGACGTCCGACGCAGGAATGTCTATGAGGTGGGCCACCGATTCGGGTGGGATCAGAAACACGTCCAGCACGTCACGGCCATGGCGCTGCTGCTCTTCGATCTGTGTCGGCGGCTGCACCGGCTGGGCCGGCAGGAACGGGAACTTCTGGAATATGCGTCGCTCCTCCACGATATCGGATACTACATCAGCCGATCCAGCCACCACAAACATTCGCTGTACCTCATCAAACAGGCTGACTGGATGGGGTTTCAGCCCGAGGAGATCGATGTGATGGCGCACGTTGCGCGGTATCACCGTCGGAGCATGCCGAAAGACCGGCACACCGCCTACAAGCGCCTCTCGAAGGAGCAGCAACAGCTCGTCAATCAGCTCGGCGCGTTCCTTCGGATGGCCAACGGGCTGGATCGGAGCCACTTCCAGAACGTCACCCATCTGCGGGCGGAGCTGGACGATGAGAAGCTCGTCCTCCACGTCCGGACGAAGGCGGACCCTCAGCTCGACATATGGGGTGGCCGGCGGGCCTCCGATCTTTTCGAGCGTACGTTCGGGATCAAGGTGCACATCGTGGCTGAGCAGACCCCGGCGCCGGTCATCGAAGAGCCGTCCGGCGTAAAGGCCCGGGAAATTTTAGGTTAATAGACCGGGCGTATTCACGCGGGCTTTACGGGGCCTCACCTTGCCCTAGCGCGGTGATTTATCTACCTTTTTCAGCCTGTTGAGACGCAGGGGTAAGTGTGGCACACCCGTAGCAGACGCCCTCCATGTTCGCCCAAGTTCTATTCTTCTTTCTCGCGACTGTCGCCATCGCGGCGGGCATCGGCCTCATCGTATCGCGGAATCCGGTGTCGAGCGCGCTCTGGCTCATCCTCAATCTGTTCTGCATCGCGGTCCTGTACTTGACGACGAACGCGGAATTCATCGGCGTGATTCAGATCATCGTCTACGCGGGCGCGATCATGGTGCTCTTCCTCTTCGTGATCATGCTTCTGAACCTGGCCGCTTTGCCGGATCTCGAGCGGGTCGACTGGAAGCTCGGCGTCGCCTTTTTGCTCGGCATGGCGGTACTCGCTCAGCTCGTTTACGTCATTGCCAGCGCACTCGATCTTCTGCCCGAACCGGCCTCGGCCGCGATGACAGCTGAATCAGGCTCCGCATACACGATAGGTCGAGAGCTCTTTACGCGATACGCCCTGCCGCTCGAAGTCATCGGTATCCTTCTGCTCGCGGCCACGATCGGAGCCGTGATGCTGGCGAAGAGACGGTTCGTCTAGGAGATCGGATGTCACGAACAGACGGCGTCGATCGTAACCTGTATCCGAAGGTCGTACCCTGACCTCATCTTCATGGTCGACCGTGCGGATACCGGCTGTTGACTGCTACTACTAACGAGTTATGGACATCACGCTTGCCTGGTACTTGTCGCTAAGCGCCGTGCTCTTCGTGATCGGCGTGCTAGGGGTACTGCTGCGCCGCAACGCGATTGTCGTGTTGATGTCGGTCGAGCTGATGCTCAATGCAGTCAACCTGACGCTCGTCGCCTTCAGCCAGTCTTTTGGCGACGTGGCGGGGCAGGTGTTGGTGTTTTTCGTCATGTCGGTAGCTGCCGCAGAGGCGGCGGTCGGACTTGCGATCGTCATCGCGCTGTTCAGGAAAAAGTCGACCGTGGACATCACCGAGTTTAACCTGTTCAAGCACTAGAAGAACTGTTCCGAGCGGCGGCTCGGGTGAGGACCGGCTAACAGGATATGGAGATAGATCTGCTCGTACGTTTGATCATCCTGCTGCCTCTCGCAGGGGCAGCTTTCTGTGGTTTGGGAGCCCTTTTCGCCCCTGGGCTGCGGACCAGAGAAGGGCTGATCGGTCCTCTGGCGACCTTGATGGTAGCGATTCCGTTTGCCATCACGGCGTATCTCTTCGCCACCTTCGGCGGGGAGCCGATCGTCTCTACGTTTTACACGTGGATGGCGGCCGGCGAACTGGACCTGTCGTTTGCCTATCGCATCGATGAGCTGTCGCTGATCATGACGCTGATCGTCACAGGCGTCGGCGGGGTTATCCACCTGTACTCCATCGGGTACATGCACGGGGACCCCGGGTACTGGCGGTTTTTCGCCTACTTGAATCTCTTCATCTTCGCGATGCTCAATCTCGTGCTCGCGGACAATCTGGTCGTGCTGTTTCTCGGCTGGGAGGGCGTCGGTCTCTGCTCCTATCTGCTCATCGGATTCTGGTATGAGGATCTGAAAAACAGCGCAGCTGCGAACAAGGCTTTCATCATGAACAGGGTGGGGGATTTCGCCTTTTTGATGGCGATGTTCATCCTCTACGAGCAAGTCGGCTCGCTCGATTTCGGTGCGCTGCTCGGCGCCGTCGATACGCTGCCGCAGTCCGTACTGAACTGGAGCGTCCTGCTGCTGTTCATCGGTGCCACCGGCAAGAGCGCACAGATCCCCCTCTTCACGTGGCTGCCGGACGCCATGGCCGGTCCCACGCCCGTCTCTGCGCTGATCCACGCCGCGACGATGGTCACCAGCGGGCTGTACCTGCTGGCGCGTCTTTCGCCTCTGGTACTGAGTGCGCCGGCGATCATGATTGTGGTGGCCGTAGTCGGAGCGCTGACGGCGATCATGGCCGCCACCATTGCCCTGACGCAGAACGACATCAAGAAGGTACTCGCCTATTCGACGGTTTCGCAGCTGGGATACATGTTCGCGGCCGCCGGCGTCGGTGCGTTTTTCGTGGCCATCTTCCACGTCCTGACGCACGCCTTCTTCAAGGGATGCCTTTTTCTCGGCTCCGGCAGCGTAATTCACGCGATGCACGGCGTAGAGCACGATCTGGAGCACGAGGGAATCTTGCCGGGGCACGAAGGAGAGGCGGCGGTGGCCGGCAAGACGCACACGGACTGGGAGGGTCCCTACTACGACGGGCCTTTTGACCCGCAGGACATGCGTACGATGGGCGGACTGGGGAAGTACATGCGCAGCACGAGCATGACGTACTTCATTTCGACTCTTGCGATCGCGGGAATTCCACCGCTCGCGGGCTTTTTCTCGAAGGACGAGATTCTATTCAAGGCATTCGAGTACGGATACAATGGGCACGCCTACGCCTATTTCATCTGGGTCGTCGGATTGATCACCGCCTTCTTAACGGCGGTTTACATGATGCGATCGTACATGCTGACCTTCCGCGGAAAAGAGCGTTGGCCGGCGGCGGATCGCATACATCCCCACGAGTCGCCGAAGACGATGACGATCCCACTGTGGATTCTCGCCGGCCTATCTGCGGTCGGCGGATTTTTGGGCATCCCGGCCATCATCGGGGGTGGAGATTACAACTGGATTCATCATTGGCTCGGTGCGCCCTACGGAGGGCCTGTCGCCGAGCCGGCAGCCGTCGAGCACGGCGCCGAGTTCTTCCTGATCGAACTCGTGCTGATCGTCGTCGGGGCGGCGATAGCTGTCGCCGGTGTGATGTTCGCGATGACCGTGTATCGACGGCATGGGCTCTCCTACGATGCCAAGCTTCAGCGAAGATTCGGTGGGCTGTACAAGGTTTGGAGCGCCAAATACTATTGGGATGAGCTCTATGAGAACGGCGTCGTTAGACCCTTGCTTGCGCTTGCCGACCGCGGGTTCGCCGCGTTCGACCGCAACGTGGTGGACGGTGCCGTGAACGGACTTGCACGACTAACCGGGGCGACGAGCAACGTTCTCCGGTACGTCCAGACGGGCATGGTACAGAACTACGCCGCCGCGATCGTTCTGGGCGTCGTTCTCGTCGTGGCGCTGATGTTGTTCGCGTGATGGGTCAATCGCCGGAAGCGGGCGCTCGCCGTTATGAAGTGTTCGGTGGATCAGGTGGGAACTGGATGAAGGTGGTAATTAATGTTGAAGTCCATTAGATGCCGATACCGTACCTGACATCTATCGTCATCTTTCTGCCGGCTATCGGTGCGCTGGTGACGATGGCCGTACGCGGAACGAATGCTGTCCGGTGGACGGCGCTCGTCACGACGTCGGTGACGTTCCTGCTTTCGCTTGGGCTCTATGTCGGATTCGATCCGACGGTGAGCACGGCGTCGAGCCCGCAGCTCGTCGACATGACGTCCGCCTGGTTTCCGGACAGCCTGGACATCAAGTACTTCGTGGGCATTGACGGGCTCAGCCTGCTGCTTGTCCTGCTGACGACGCTGCTGGGGCCGATCGTCGTGCTCTCCTCCTGGAACTACATCGGAAAGCAGCGCAAGGGGTACTACACGCTGCTGCTCATCCTCCAGACGGGCGTGACGGGCGTTTTCGCGGCCTTCGACGTCTTCCTCTTTTACATCTTCTTCGAGCTTACGCTCATCCCGATGTACTTCATCATCGGTATTTGGGGAGGCGAGCGACGCGTCTATGCGGCGGTAAAATTCGTTCTCTTCACGCTGGTCGGTTCGCTCCTTATGCTCGTGGGCATCCTGTATCTAGGCTACGTGGCTGGCGATGCAGTCAATGCTGGTGTCTTTACGACCGACTGGTACAAGCTACTCGAATACAACACGCCCCTGGGTCTGCAGACGTGGCTCTTCTTTCTTTTTGCGCTCTCGTTTGCCATCAAGGTGCCGATTTTTCCGCTGCACACGTGGCTGCCCGACGCGCACGTTGAAGCGCCGACCGGCGGATCGGTGATTCTTGCCGGCGTGCTGCTGAAGATGGGTACCTACGGGCTCGTTCGCTTTTGTCTGCCGTTCTTCCCCAACGCCGCGCAGGAGTACGCGCTACTCTTCGCGATACTTGCCGTGATCGGCATCATCTACGGGGCGCTGGTCTCGCGGGTACAGACGGATGCCAAGAAGCTGGTCGCCTACTCGTCAGTGAGTCACCTCGGTTTCGTGGTGCTGGGCATATTTGCGTTCACGATCGAGGCGATGCAGGGCGCCGTGATTCAGATGGTCAATCACGGGATCTCGACAGGCGCCCTCTTCCTTCTCGTTGGCATGCTCTACGAGCGCCGTCACACGCGACTGATGGCGGACTTTGGAGGGATCGCGAAGAAAGTGCCCATCCTCACCTTTTTCATGGTGTTCTCCGTGCTGGCCTCTGCCGGACTGCCAGGTCTGAACGGCTTTGTCGGGGAATTCCTGATCCTGCTTGGGTCCTTCAAGAGCGAGATTGTCGGCCAGCCGATTCTCATTGCGCTGGCGACCAGCGGCGTCATCCTCGCCGCCGTGTACCTGCTGTGGATGGTCTACCGGACGTTCTTCGGTAGCCTTGATAACGAGGAGAATCGCGTGATGGCCGATATGAATCTGCGCGAGATCGCTCTGATGGTTCCCCTCGCGCTTCTGATGCTCATCCTCGGGTTTGCCCCCAACCCATTTCTCCAAAGAACCGAGCCTGCGACCCAGTTCTTGCTCGAGAGGATGGAGGAGAAGCGAATGGCGGTCCTGGAGGCCGCTTCGACGCAGCAGGTAGCGCTAGATCACGGTACGAAGCACGGTGTACCCCGCGATGAGGCGCTCTCATCATCGAACCGCAATCATTCAGAATAGAGCTCAGGTGTTAGGCACTACAATTCGTTCGTCCGTATTGCTTCTATTCGTCTCGTGTCTGATCGGCATGGGGATGACTCCGCAGTCCGTCGAGGCCGGCGTCGTGCAGCAGGAGCAGACGGAAGAGGCAGATACCGTGCTCGGGGACAGGACGGATCCTGGGCAGGAGACGGACGGAGAGCCCGCTGCCGCCGGCGATGAGGCACACGAGGGGGACGACGGTCACGGCGAGTTGCCGCCGGTCTGGCTCATCCTGCCGTTTGCGGCGATCCTGCTGATGATCGCCACCGGGCCGTTATTCTATCCGCACCACTGGCACCATCACTATCCGAAGTACGCGGTTGCCTTAGGGGCGATCGTCGCCGTGTACTACATCTTCGTGATGCACTCCCCGATCCCGATGGTGCACGCACTCGAAGAGTACCTCTCGTTCATCGCCTTGGTGGCGTCGCTTTTCATTGCGGCGAGCGGCATTTTCCTCAGTCTAAATGCACGGGGAACGCCCTTCACAAATTCGGTGCTGCTGTTCGTTGGTTCGGTCGTCGCCAACGTGATCGCGACGACCGGTGCGGCGATGCTGTTCATCCGGCCCTACATGCGGCTGAATCAGGGGCGGCTGAAGCCATACCACATCGTGTTTTTCATTTTCCTGGTGGCCAATGTCGGCGGTGCGCTGACGCCGATCGGGGATCCGCCGCTCTTCCTTGGCTTTCTTCGCGGTGTGCCGTTCTTCTGGACGCTCGAACACGTCTGGTACATCTGGCTGCCTACCGTGGCGACGCTGCTGCTGATTTTCTACGTCATCGACTCTCGAAACAAGGCGCTCAGTCCGGAGCCGGATCCGGATGCCAAGACGATCGGCTTCGTCGGCAAGAAGAATTTCATCTGGGTGGCCGTCGTGGTCGTCTCGGTCTTCATCGATTCCCAGGTCTTCGAATGGGTCCCGGAGATCTACATTGCCGGACTGCACATGCCGTTTGGGATTCGGGAGGTGATCATGTTTTCAGTTTGCGTGCTTGGATATAAGTTCGCGAACAAGACTGCTCTGGAGAAGAACGAGTTTACCTTCGAGCCGATACGAGAGGTCGGATGGCTCTTTCTTGGGATCTTCGCGACCATGCAGCCGGCCCTACAGCTGATCAGCAACTTTGCCAGCAACAACGCTGATGCGCTGACGGTTGGCATGTTCTACTGGGCGACCGGTGCGCTCTCGGGCATTCTCGACAATGCGCCGACCTACTTGAACTTCGTGGCCGCCGCAATGGGTAAGTTCGGGCTCGACGTCGGGATTGCGGCTGAGGTTGTCGAGTTTGCGCTGCCTGAGGAGGCTCATCCGGATTCGTGGTTCTTCCTTCAGGCGATCTCCGTGGCGGCAGTGTTTTTCGGTGCCATGAGCTACATCGGAAACGCGCCGAACTTCATGGTGAAGGCTATCGCCGAAAGTAGCGGCGTTGACGCGCCGACCTTCGTCGGATACATCGTAAAATACTCGATTCCGATTCTAATCCCGGTTTACTTCGTCGTGTGGATCGTCTATTACAGCGGATGGGTTCTCTAAACGTAGACTATGCACTCCAAGCCGCACTAACGAAGCAACGAGCAACGAGCAACCAGCTACAAACAACGAACAACCAGCAACGAAAACCATGCGAACTCCGCTATCGAACGAAGAGATTGACGACGCGCTGGGGAAACTCGACGGTTGGACGTTCGAAGACGATCAGCTCAAGAAGAGTTTCTCTTTTGATGACTTTCGATCGGCGATCGCATTCGTCGTTCGGCTGTCCTTCGAGGCCGAAGAGATGAATCATCATCCATCGCTCTCGAACGTGTACAACAGCGTCGACATCGCGCTGAACACCCACGACGCCGGCGGGAAGGTGACCGAAATGGACGTCACGCTTGCACGCAAGATCGATCAGATCGAATCATAATGGAGATAGAGCTCAGTCAGGCCTACGACGCGTTTGGCGGTGACCTTGTCGCAACCTCGTCGCTTGTGCTGGTGACGGTGGTTGGTCTAGTAGTGGTGGTTTGGGATGCATTCCGCAACAATGCGCGTGAGATTCCGTGGATTGCGGGTGCTGCATTTCTTGCCGGTATCGTCATCGAGGTCTTCCGCCTCGATACGGAAACTGGCGTGGCCTTTTACGGGATGGTGCGTACCGGCGGCTACGCCGCATTCATCAATATCATCATACTGGCCGGCGGGCTGTTGACCGTCATCCTGAGTGTTCCATATCTCGACCAGATCCGGCACGCCTACGGAGAGGTCTACGCGCTCTTGCTCTTTGCAACGGTGGGTATGATTACGCTCGGCACAGCGAATAGTCTAGTGACGATTTTCGTGGGGCTTGAGACCATGTCGATCTGTCTCTACATCATGACGGGGCTCATCCGTGAGGATGTCGGGGCGACCGAGAGTGCCTTGAAATATTTCTTGCTCGGAGCCTTCTCCACCGGGTTCTTCCTGTACGGCATCGCTCTGCTCTACGGTGCGACAGGGACGATGTATCTGCCGGAGATGATCGCGGGCCTGGAGGCGACGGGAAATACAATCTTATTCTGGGCGGGAGTGGCCCTGCTGCTCATCGGATTCCTGTTCAAGGTGAGCGCGGCACCATTTCACATGTGGACGCCCGATGTGTATCAGGGCGCGCCCACGACGCTCACCGGGTATATGTCCACGACCTCGAAGGCTGCCGCGTTTGCGGCACTGATCCTCGTCCTGTTCTATGCGCTGCCCCCTGAGCGATGGAGCCTGGCGCTCGCGGTGATCGCCGTGATCACGATGGTTCTGGGCAACGTGGTCGCCATCGCGCAGGCCAACGTCAAGCGGATGCTCGCCTATTCGTCGATCGCACATGCCGGATACTTGCTGGTGGGATTGGCGGCGGGCACGGCCGCTGCTTATTCCGGCGCACTCTATTACCTGCTGGTCTACACGCTGATGAACATCGGTGCCTTCGGGGTGATCGCTCTCCTAGAGTGGGATGGGAAGGCCGGCCAGGAGCAGACGCTCGATTCCCTGGCGGGCATCGGACTGAAGAAGCCGCTCCTCGGCGTGACGATGGGCTTTTTCATGTTCAGCTTGATCGGCTTTCCGCCGCTCGGCGGCTTTCTCGGCAAGTACGCGATCTTCGCACCGGCGATCGATGCCGGTCTCACGTGGCTCGTGATCATCGCCGTGCTTGCCAGTGCCGTCTCGGCCTACTACTATCTCCGCGTATTGTACGTTTTCTTCATGCAGTCGCCGGAGGACACTCCGGAAGCGGCGGAAGCTTCTCGGCGCGCCTTCCCCGTTCCGGGTGCCTCCGCAGCCGTCCTGGTCATCTGTGCAGTCGCGCTGCTTGCGCTGGGTGTCCTTCCGGGATTGCTCGAAGTGACGGGCTCATTCTTCGAGATCGGCGTGACGGAGATGGCGGCAATGCCGTAGCGCCGCCGACTAAGCATACGAACGGGTCATGCGCGAGCTCATCAAAGATCTCATTCCTCACGCTCCGCAGGTCGGACTCCACGTGACGCCGAACATTCCGTCGGAGAAGCTTCGGAATGCGCTCGAGGACTTTGCAAGCGACATCGACGAAGCGGACGTCATCGCGTTATACGACGCCACGCTGATGGGCAGCGCAAAGGATGGTGCGGTCTTTACGTCCGACCGGCTCGTCTTCCAGAACAACGATCTGGAAGCCGTGCATATCGTCCGTTATGGGGATGTCGTCGACGTCAAGAGCCGCCGTAAGCTCATCGGCGGGCGGCGCGTCGTCGTGACTGTGAATCGGGGGAGGGCCACGTTTGAGTTGGAGATGGACTTCTCCGGCAAGCCCGACGCGGCCGAATATGTCACGAGATTCATCAAAGAGGCGATGCTGCGCGAAGACGTGCACGCACCGGCGGACGAGGCGGTGACGGATCCCGAGGCGGTCCGCTCGACGCTCGAGGAGCTTCACGCGGCGGGGGCGCTATCGCGCCGGGATCTTGATGCCATGCTGAAGGTGCTTCGACGGGGGTAATTCATCTCATGAAGCCTTCGTAAAGGTCCTTCGCGTCAAAACATCTCAACATTTCTCCTCGTTAAAAAAGGCGAAGTTTGCTGAACAATATGTGATCACTCCAATCGATCTTCTCACCCAAGTCGACGAAGCATACATGGCACACCAACTACCTGATCTACCGTACGCCTTCGACGCCCTCGATCCCACGATTGATGAGCAAACAATGCGGATCCACCATGGGAAGCACCATCAGGGCTACGTCAACAAGCTGAACAACGCGCTGGATGGCCATTCCGACCTGCAGCAGAAATCCATTGAGGATCTCCTGCGTGGCGTTGACAGTGTACCAGGCGATATTCGTACGGCCGTACGTAACAATGGCGGCGGGCACGCCAACCACAGTCTATTCTGGCCAATAATGTCTCCCGACGGCGGTGGCGAACCTTCCGGAGACCTCAGCGGTGCCATCGATGACACCTTCGGCTCGTTCTCCGACTTCAAGGAGCAGTTCTCCAATGCAGGATCTGGACGATTCGGAAGCGGATGGGCGTGGCTCGTCGTCAGCAACGGGAATCTAAAGGTCTATTCGACGCCAAATCAGGACAGCCCGTACATGCAGGGCGATACGCCGATTCTGGGCCTCGACGTTTGGGAGCATGCGTACTACCTGAAGTATCAGAATGCCCGCGGCGACTACATCCAGAACTGGTGGAATGTCGTCAACTGGGATCAGGTGGAGCGGAATTTCTCTCAAGCTCGCGGATGATCTGCGCACCCGGCGCTGCAGACCTGGCGCGGAGAGCCAGATAGTACTCCGCCTCGCTAGGCCGCACAGGCTGAGCGCCTAAGCGACCGTGTAAAACGCGCCGAGCAGACCGCCATATATGACGTGTGCGGTCAAGGTGGTGAGAGGCGTGCGGCGACCATAGTTCATCGCCATGAAGCCCGGCGGCTCAAGGTGGCGCGTCGGCGAGGGACCGTGGTGTTTTCCGGCCATGCGGGGGTGTACCGTGGGCAAGAAGGACGCTACTACGACGAGCATAAATAGTCCGTGGTAGAGTCCGAGCAGTGCGCCGGTCCACCAGGCGGCTCGTCCCCAGCTCTCGAACACGAGCGCATACAAGAGTGCGAAGAGCAGCCCCGCCACGATGTGCGCTACGAATCCAACCATCATCGCCCGCGATCGATGTCCTGAGAAAATCGTCCCGAGCATAAAGGGAAAGCTGATCCGTGACCAGCCGACGCCCTGGCTTGTGGCCATGATGAGCGTGAGGACTCCGGTGGCGAAGAGACCCCAAATAAGGATGCTGGGTAGGTTTATATCCAAGGGGAGTGGGATAGCTTGTCCATAGTGTCCGGCCGGATGGTATTCCTCTGTCGGTAGGTTGAGACTGTAGTGATCTAGTTCGAGTGCTCTCCAGAAACGTCATCTTCGAGCCGAGCGGCCTTTTCAGATCCTTCCGCGTCGGCAATGGTCAATGCGGCGTTGATCAAGCCGATATGAGTGAACGCCTGCGGGAAATTGCCGAGCGCGTCACCCGTTTCCGGATCGATTTCCTCCCCGAACAGCCCGACGTCGTTTGCGAACGACAGCATCTGCTCGAAATGCCGTCGAGCCTGCCCGATTTTTCCGGAGCGGGCGAGGATTTCCTCGTCCCAGAAGCTGCATAGTCCAAATGCGCCTTCGCCGGGAGGAAGTCCGTCATCATCGTGATGCGGATAGCGGTACATCAACCCGTCGAGCGCAAGTCGCTCCTGGACGACCTCGAACGTGTGGGCCATTCGCGGATGCCGTGCATCCCGATAGCCGTACACCGGAAGTAGGAGGAGACTGGCGTCGACGTCCTCTCCACCCAAAACCGAGACATACGAATTGAGCCGCTCGTTAAACCCCTGCTCTTCGACAGCCTCCTCGATAGCTGCCATTTCGCGACGGTATTTATCGACAGGTACATGGAGCACGCCGTCCTCGTGCATTCTAAGCAGGCGATCCAGCGCGACCCAGCACATGACTTTTGAATAAGTGTGATGGCGTCGTCCGGAACGAATCTCCCAGATGCCGTGGTCCGGCTCTACCCATCGCTTGCAAACCGTATTACCGATCTCGACAAGGAGCCGAATCTGCCACTTGTCTAGGTGGCCGTCTCGGCGGATAAACTCAAAAGCTGCCATGATCACTTCGCCGTAGACGTCCAATTGCAGCTGCTTGGACGCCTGGTTGCCGATGCGGACGGGTGAGGATCCTCGGTAGCCTTCGAGATGGTCGAGTGTCCGTTCTTCCAGCTCGCCATTTCCGTACACGTCGTAGAGGACATGAAGCGATGAAGCATCGAGGCGCGTTGTGTACAGCAGCCAGGAGAAGAACGCGGTTCCTTCTTCACGATAGCCCAACTCGAACAGGGCACGAAGCGTGAGCGATGCGTCTCGGAGCCAGCAGTAGCGATAGTCCCAGTTCCGGACGCCTCCAATTTTCTCGGGCAGCGACGTCGTTGGCGCGGCCACGACGGCCCCCGAGCGGGAGTAGGTCATCAGTTTCAAGGTGAGTGCGCTTCGAACGACGGCATCGCGGTACGGCCCTTGATAATGGCATCGTGCCGCCCACCGCTTCCAATAGTCGATGGATTGTTCAATGCGTTGGGCGGCGGCACCGCCGAGCAACGAAAGGGCGGCCGGCTCTCCGTGATCGTACGTCAAGGAGACATACCGGCGATCACCCGCAGTCAATCGCAGCGAGCCGGTTAGACAGCCACGCCCGTCTGAGAGGGTGAGAGGGATGTCGCTGCGGAGTACGAGAACGTCCGCGCCGCTCGTGTAAACGAAGCCGATCGGGCCGCGATCTGACAAGCGAGGCTGCTTGGCACCGTAGTTTGGCCTCGGATCACAGTATACGTCGACGTCCACTTCTCCCTCGAGGCATTCAACGCACCGTAGAACCTCGTGATCGGGCCAGAACTCTTCGTCGTAAACGTCCCGACCGGCCACCGGCATCAGGTCCGTCAGCCGGAGCTTTCCGGTTTCCGTCACGAATGTCGTCTGCAGGACGTTCGTATCCGCGACATATCTCCGTTTGACCCGATAAGCGCCGGCCGGAGCGATTCGGAAGTTGCCGCCTTTCCGGTGATCCAGAATTGCTCCGAATAGCGACGGGCTATCGAACTTCGGCCAGCAGAGCCAATCAATGGATCCGGAACGCGAGACCAGCGCGGCGCTTCCCGAATCACCGATGAGGGCATAGTCCTTGATAGGACGATACGTCGGCGCGTTGCTTTCGGTCTCGTACTCTCCGGCTCCTCGCCGGGAACGAAATGACGTGTCGTCATCGGGATGGAATGTTGAGGTGTTCTCGGCTTGATTCTCAGGCAATGAAGAACGGCGGATATTTATCGAAATTCTCGCTCAGGCAGATATTCGTCCTATCTACCTATTATGATATGCCGCAAAGATCGTGCTCGATGGGATAACTTCGTTGCATTTGAAACGGATCGCGTAACGAAAATGTACGCGCCTCCCGTGTACGCCTCACGGCAGGTTGTGTCTGCCTACATTACGTGCGTACATACGTAATGAGGACGACCTGGAGGTGGACCACCGCTCCCTTTGATGAACACATTCGTGTGAATGCCCGCAAAGCTCGAATCCAAGGTAATTCTCCTCGCTGAAGATGATGCCGACGACCGGATGTTGGTGACGAGGGTCCTCGAAAAGGAGCTGATGGTTCGGGACGTCAGAGCCGTTTGGAATGGCGAGGAGCTGATGGATTATCTCAAGCGGCGCGGCAAATACGCTGAGGAGGAGAGCTCTCCGCGTCCGTCGTTGATCCTGCTCGATCTGAATATGCCGCGGAAGGACGGCCGGGAGGCGCTGCAGGAGATAAAGGACGACCCAGATCTTCGACAGATACCGGTCGTGGTGCTAACGACCTCAAATTCGGAGGTCGACGTGCAGCAGAGCTATGATGCCGGCGTGAATGCGTATATCACGAAGCCGGCACGATTCGCGGAAATGGTCGATGCATTCCGGGTGCTTCATGGATTTTGGTTCGAAGTCGTGCGGCTGCCGGGCTAGAAAACTTTTTCGACACGCCCTCCATTCAATCACCGGTAGAGGCGATTATAAGCTAGGAGGGAGGTTGGAATGCGAGCACTTCTCGTGATCGACGTTCAAAACGACTTCTGTCCGGGCGGCGGACTTGCCGTGCCGGATGGTGATGAGGTCGTTCCGCTTATCAACGCCATCGCGGATGGCTTCGAACACGTCTTGTTTACGCAAGACTGGCATCCTGCGGGTCATTCGTCTTTCGCTTCGTCCCATCCGTCGAAGCAGCCTTTCGACCATGTCGAGCTGGAGTATGGCGACCAGATTCTTTGGCCCGATCACTGCATCCAGGGGTCTGAGGGAGCGGCGTTTCATCCCGATCTAAACGTCCGCCGCGGCGAGCTCATCATTCGCAAGGGCTTCCGCAAAGAGATCGACTCGTACTCGGCGTTTTTCGAAAACGATCAGTCGACGCCGACGGGCCTCACCGGATATCTCCGCGAGCGAGGCATCGACACGCTGTATCTTGCCGGGCTTGCTCTCGATTTCTGCGTGCACTGGTCTGCCGTCGATGGGATAAAGCAGGGATTCAACGTCGTGGTGCTGGAGGACGCGGCGCGAGCCATCGATACCGACGGGTCCCTGGATCAAGCGATGACCAGGATGCGCGACGCAGGTGCCGACATTTCGACATCCGATGAGATACGGTCGCATGCAGCCGGCTGATGCTCGCCGCGTCGTCTATACTCTTTCCGACAGATTTTTCCCCAAGTTCTCAGCGAGCCTTCGACATCTGCGTGCTGTTGGCGCGTGCGACGGGTGCGAGCGTCTGCATCGTACACGCATTCGACGACCCTGAGATTACCGATCCGGTATTCCGGAAGCGCGTTCTAACGCGTCGGGCGAAAGAGGCTGAGTCGGCCCTTCAGGAGCTTGTCGAAAGGACGAGCGATGACGATCTCGACGTCCA
>CAZQAS010000017.1:0-5585 GCA_964591285.1 uncultured Rhodothermales bacterium | reverse complement strand
GGAGTCGGCATTCCCGAGAGTGCTCATTCCTACCGACTTTTCCGAACCATCCCGGATTGCGCTCGATTACGCATCGGACGTCTGTGTCCTGTTTCAGTCTACGGCTGTCGTGCTTCACGTGGTGGAGGAATTCGTACCACCGGCCATTTACGGACTCGACGTCAATCCGATTCGATCGATGTCGGAGAAGATCGAAGAGCGTGCTCGGGCGGAGATGGAACGGATCACTGCCGGATTCGCATCAAAGGGAATCGCGGTTCAGCATCAGGTGGCGATGGGACATGCTCCCTCGGAAATCATTTCTTTTGTTGAGACCAAGGAGATTGATCTCGTCGTGATCGCCAGCCGTGGCAGCCGCCTGGAGCGATTCGTGCTCGGGAGTGTCGCGGACAAAGTTGTGCTGGGAGCGCCGTGCTCCGTACTAACACTCAAACCGACGTGACCGGCGTCCCGACCCCATCAAACTCACGGGCCCATATCACCGCACGTCACCGACCGACTGTCGGCTTGTCGAGGTAAACGGGATGTCCTCTCCGGCATGCTTTCGAAGCAGGTTGGAGGGCGCGAATTGCGGTCCGCGCTTGTCGCGAAGCTGCTCCAGTTTGCGCAGGATGGTCAATGCTCCGCGAGTATCCACGTATCGGAAGGGTCCGCCCAAGAAAGGCGGGAATCCGAGCCCGAAGACGGCCCCCACGTCGCCATCGCGTGCGGTCTCCAGGATGCCGTCTTCCAGGCAGTAAATCGCCTCGTTGACGAAGGACAGCACCAAGCGCTGGATGATGGCATCATCCGACATTTCCGCGCGGCTTGCCGCATGGAAGTACGTGTACGCATCGCTGTCGACACCCTGCTTTTTCTCGTCCTCGTACAGATAGAATCCGCGACCCGACGTACGGCCCTTCATCCCGGCATCGACCATGTTGGCGGCCTTCGTATTCGGCTGAATCCGCCGGTTGGAAAAGAAGTCGCTCAGAACCGCGGTGATTTTAGATGCGACCTCGATCCCGACTAGATCAAAGAGTTCGAACGGTCCCATCGGGAAGCCGAACTGCCTCATGAGGCGGTCGATGTGCTCGATGTCCGCACCGTCGTCAAGTAGATTCAGCGCTTCGTTCATGTACAGCGCGAGCACACGCGTGGTGTAGAAGCCGGGTCCATCGTTTACGATGATGACAGTCTTGCCCTGCGTGAGGCCCACATCAATGGCAGTGGCGAGCACCCAGCGAGGTGTCTTCGGAGTACGGACGATTTCGAGCAGCGGGACCTTGGGTACCGGTGAGAAATAGTGCATTCCGATGACAAGCTCCGGGCGGGACGTCGCTTCAGCCAGATCCGATATAGGAATCGATGAGGTATTCGAGGCGAAGATGCAGGACGTGGATGCGGCGGCCTCTATATCCCGTATCAATTGCTTTTTCAGGCCAATGTCCTCGGGGGCTGCCTCGATTACGAGATTGATGCTGTTGAAGACTCCGTATGATTCGACCGGGCTAACCCGCTCTACGATTTCGTCGCGCTCGAACGCGCGCAACGCTCCTTTCTTACGCTTCTTCTCCGTCGCCTCGTAGACCTGCCGGCGCGCCTTCGAAGCTAATTCGAGCGATTGATCCTTTACGATCACGTGCATTCCATTCTCCGCCGTAACTTCGGCGATCCCACTGCCCATCAGCCCGGCGCCCAGGATGCCGACACGTCGAAGCTTGCGTGCGCCTCCCTCGAAGGGATTCTTTTCTGCTTCGTTTTTGGCGAAAAAAAGGCGCACTAGTTCGCGAGATTCCGGCGAAACGGCGAGGTCACCGAAATGCTTTTCTTCGGCTGCGAATCCAGCTTCGAGTCCGCGTTCGATGCCGGTGCGCACGCACTCGATGATCCGCGGTGGCGCCGGGTAGTTGCCGCGGGTCGTCTTCTTTACCCGTTCTTGTGCCTTCGAGTAGATCAGCCGGCGCGTGAGCGGGTTGCCTTCCACGATGCGCTCCTGAATGGACTGATTTGTACGATCCGGTGTGTCGCTCCGGACCAGCTCGCGAGCGGCCTGCTTCGCTGCCGACAAAAGGCCGGGCCGGTGCATCAATGCGTCGACCAATCCCATCCGTTTGGCGGGCTTCGGGTAAGCGTTCTTTCCCGTTAGCAGATAGGGGAGCGCTTTCTGGATGCCGATCAATCGAGGGAGCAGCTGGGTACCGCCTCCTCCAGGAAGCAGTCCGAGCTGTACCTCAGGCAGCGCAAACTTCGTGGCAGCGTGATCCGTGGCGATGCGCATCGTGCAGGCCAGAGCAAGCTCCAGGCCGCCGCCCATCGCGGCGCCGTGAAGGGCCGCGACGATCGGCTTGCCGAGTCGATGCACCTGCCGGATCAGCTCATGCCCCTTGCGACTGAGCGCGACGGCGTCGTCTCGGCTCGACATCGCCTGCAGTTCGCGGACGTCTGCCCCGACGATGAAGCTGTCCGGTTTGGCGCTGATAACCACGACGCCCTTCACCGTCGCATCGGATTTGGCGGCGGCCACCGCACGGCCGATTTCGTCCAAAGCCGTCGTGGAGAGCTTGTTGTGGCGAACGTCCGGTTGGTCGAGCCACCAGATGGCCAGCTCATCCTCACGCTCGATGCGGATAAATTGATCGGCCATCGTCAATCCTCAATCTCGATCAGCAAAGCATGACCGAGTCCACCTGCCGCGCAAGCGGAGACGAGGGCGAATCGTCCGCCTTCGCGCTGCAGGCGACGGACGGCAGTGGTGACGAGGCGGGCGCCGGTCGCGCCGAAGGGGTGCCCAAGCGAGAGCGATCCGCCGTGCACGTTAAGACGCTCGATGGGCAGCGTACCGACGGCGCTGCTTCGGCCTAGCTTCGTTCGGGCAAATTCGCTCGACTCGAGCGCGCGGAGGACGGCGAGGACCTGCCCCGCAAAGGCTTCGTGCAACTCGAATACGTCGATGTCGGCGAGCGAGAGGCCAGCCCGTTGCAGGACGTGTGGTATGGCGTATGCGGGTCCAAGGAGGAGTTCCTCTTCAGGATCCTGGGCGACGTACGTGTATTCTCGTAGGCGCGCCTTCGGCATAAATCCCCGCTGCTCGGCAGCCGCTCGGCTCATAAGGAGCACGGCGGATGCGCCGTCCGTCAGATAGGAGGAGTTGCCGGCCGTGACGGTGCCGTACGGCTTCACGAAGACCGGCGGCAGACTGCTCAGCTTTTCGAGATTCGTATCGGGCCGTACGCCGTTATCGTCGCGAATCGGTTCGAAGTCGGGCGGTACCGAGACGGGCACCACTTCTTCCTTTAGAACGCCGCGTTCCCATGCCCTTGCGGCCTGGTGATGTGAGCGCATCGCGTACTCGTCCTGTTCGCGCCGGGTGACGTCGAACATTGCGGCGAGCTTGTCGCCGCCTTCGCCCATCGTCTCTCCGGTCGAGTACTCGGCGATGGAAGGGATTTCGGGCAGCAGGTCGGAAGGGCTGAGACCCTTCACGAAATTCAGGTAGTCCGTCGGCGATTTGTACTTGCGAGCTTCTATGAGCTTCGTTCGCAGCGGTCTTCTTAATCGGATCGGCAGATCTGAGAGCGTCTCCGTGCCACCGGCCACGACCGTGTCGGACTGTTGCGTCCGGATTAGGTCCGCGGCGGATGTTATGGCCTGATTACTTGATATACAGGCCATCGTGACGGTAAAGGCCGGCACACGATTGGGAACGCCTGCGGCGAGCGACGCCTCTCTGGCAACGTTAGTCGTGTTTACGTCCTGAACGACGCAGCCCATGATTACCCGCTCGATGGCTCCCGGATCGATGCCCGTGCGATCGAGAAGTGCCTTGAGGGCCATCCGGCCTAGGTCATAAGCCTTGAGCGAAGCGTATCCCGTTCCGGATCGCAGGAAGGGAATGCGGCACCCATCCACAAAAACTACGTCGCGCATTGTGCTTCCGTCGTCGGGCATCAGAAAAATCCGTGAACGATCGCTTGTCTATCGTAGTTATGTACGTGGGTGGCGTGTGTGCCGCAATACCGAAAGCGTAACGTTTATTCAAAGGCCGGCATTGAGCTACAGCGCAAAGGAAATATACTATACCATTCAGGGAGAGGGAGCGCAGACGGGCCGTCCTGCGGTCTTTCTTCGTTTTGCCGGCTGCAATCTCTGGACGGGAAGAGAGGAGGATCGCGCTTCTGCGGTGTGTCCGTTCTGCGACACGGACTTTGTGGGAACGGACGGGCCGGGTGGCGGCAAATTTCGCAGCGCGGACGAGCTCGCCGACGCCGTGGCGGCGCAGTGGCCGGACGCGGGGCCCGACGCTCGGTTTGTGGTCTGCACTGGCGGAGAGCCGCTCCTTCAGCTCGACGACTCATTGATCGATGCACTTCATTCCCGCGGATTCGAGGTAGCCGTTGAGACGAACGGTACGCAGCCGGCGCCGGCCGGCATTGACTGGATCTGCGTGAGTCCGAAAGCAGGAGCGGAGCTGGTCCTTCTATCCGGTCACGAGCTGAAGCTGGTGTATCCACAGCCGGATGCTCCTCCGCAGGCCTACGAGCATCTGCCGTTCGATCATTTCTTCCTTCAGCCCATGGACGGCACAAGGGTCGAGGAGAATACACGTGCCGCCGTCGCGTACTGCCTCGAACATCCGCGATGGCGCTTGTCATTACAGACGCACAAGCTCCTCGGCATCCCATGAGCTAACGAGAGAGTATTGCTGCGATGCCAAAAGGATAGATTATTTGAGTTAAAGTAATTAGTTAATAGCAACATCTCGCCTGCTGATGAGCTGGATTCAACGTCAGATCCAACTTCCGCCAAGACCTCGTGGGTTTCACCTCATCACTGACGAGCTGCTCGAGCAACTTCCGGAACTGGAGGACTTCGAGGTGGGCATGGCCCACTTTTTCCTTCAGCACACGTCGGCCGCCTTGACGCTGAACGAGAACGCCAGCCCCTCCGTCCGGTCGGATTTTGAGAATCACATGAACGAGATGGTGCCGGAAGATGCACCGTACTGGACACACACGGTGGAGGGGTCGGACGATATGCCCGCCCACGTAAAGGCGTCGATGTTCGGGGCCGGCCTAGTGATTCCGATCAGGGCCGGTCGCCTCGGCCTCGGCACCTGGCAGGGGGTCTACCTCTGCGAGCATCGAAACAAAGGAGGCGCGAGAAAGGTGCTCGTGACGCTTCTGGGCGAGCGGTAGAGGAGGTATAAAAAGGGAGACCCTACGACCGCACAAGGCAGCCGCAGGGTCCATCACGCGCGAAATCGGGCGGCAATTTCGCACGCGAGATCACACGAGGTGATATCCTCAGTATCGACGGTGCGTCGAGGTCCTTAAGGATAGACCCAGAATTCGCTGGAAAAAGCGGCAATACGCCGTCGCCAGCCACGGGGCTCACGCGCCGGTTTCCCGTTCCAGGACGAGAATTGATAGAGGTGGCAGCGTCAATACGACGGAATGATGTCGGCCGTGATATGGGACGGGATTGCTCTCCACCCCGCCGAAGTTGCCCATCCCGCTCCCACCGTATTCGTCCGCGTCGCTGTTCAATCGTTCCATCCAGCGGCCCTCCTGAGGCACACCAATCCGGTAATTCGTGCGCGGTAC
>CAZQAS010000016.1:0-37898 GCA_964591285.1 uncultured Rhodothermales bacterium | reverse complement strand
GGTTCGAGTGGGCCCGCCTCGGTGCGCTCCGCATTCCGGGATGCACGGCGTCGTTCGTCTCGCCGAACGGGCTCGTGCTCACGAACCATCACTGCGGGCGCTCGCACGCCACCAGCGTCAGCCGCGAAGGGGAGGAGATCCTCGATGAGGGCTTCTACGCCGAATCCGTCGGCGACGAGCGGCACGTGCCGCGCATGTGGGCCGATCAGCTCATCGAGATCCGCGACGTGACCGACGAGATCGCGGCGGCGGCCGGCGCCGCGGAGACGGACGCGGAGCGGATGCAGGCGCGGCAGGATGCCGTCGAGGCCGTCGAGGAGCGCCTCCAGCAGCAGCAGGGCGACGGGCACTTCGTCGAGGTGATCTCGCTCTATTCCGGCGCGCTCTACTCGGCCTACATCTTCCGGCGCTACACCGACCTGCGGCTCGTGATGATCCCGGAGCTCGAGGTCGGTTTCTTCGGCGGCGATCCCGACAATTTCACCTATCCGCGCTACACGCTGGACGTTGCGCTCTTTCGCGTCTACGACAACAATGAGCCGCTCAGCGTGGAGCACTACTTCCCGATGAGCAGTGAGGGCGTCGAGGCGGGCGATGCCGTCTTCGCCGTCGGCAATCCGGGCTCGACCTTTCGGCTCTCCACCGTCGGCGAGCTCGCCTATCGGCGCGACGTCGAGGAGCCGGCCGCGCTCGATCTGATCGAAAGCCGGCTCGAGGCACTGCAGGAGCAGCTCGAGGACGCGCAGTCCGCCGGTGCGCCGGACGAGCAGCGCGATGCGCTGCGCAATGAGATCTTCAGCCTCGAGAATGCGCAGAAGCTCTACCGGGGTCGGGTGGAGGCGCTCAACGATCCGGTCATCTTCGCCCGGCGCCAGGACGCTGAGCGTCAGTTCCTCGAGGCACTCGAAGACGATCCGCAGCTGAGCGGGCAGTACGGCGGGCTCGTCGAGGAGATGCGAGAAATCCAGGAGCAGAAAGAGGAGTACGCCACCGAATTTCGATCTTTCCTCTCGCTCGCACCGCAGTCGTCGCTCGGGGCGGCCGTCCTGCGCCGCGCGATGATCGTGGAGCGCTACCTGCGAGAAAGTGCCGGGGCGGGAGACCAGGCGATGGTGCAGCGCGTGCTCGAGGAGCTCGCCGCCGTGGAGGATCAGCCGCCGGCGCTGCAGGAGGCGTACCTCGCGCAGCGCTTCGAGTCCTTCATCGAGAATTTCGGTGAGGAGAGTGCGATCGTTCGGAATGTGCTCGACGGCCGCTCGCCAGAGCTAGCCGCCGAGTTCGTCGTCGAGAACTCGCAGCTAACCACCGGGGCCGACGCCCAGGAGGCGCTCGAGCAGGGGACTATCGAGGAGACCGATCCCGCCGTAGAGGTCGCCACGGCCATGCAGCAGCGCTACGCCGACTACCGCAGCGCGATGGCGGGCCTCACCGCGCAGGAGGCGGAGGTCTCGCAGCAGCTCGGCCTCGCGCGCTATGCCGTTTACGGCACAGACGTGCCGCCGGACGCGACCTTCTCGCTCCGCATTGCCGACGGCGTCGTGCAGGGCTACCCCTACAACGGCACGATCGCGCCGCCCTATACGACGATCTACGGCGTCTACGACCACTACTATTCCTACGGAGCGGGAACCGCCTGGGACCTACCGGAGAGCTGGCTGCCACCGCCGCCGGGCCTTGATATGGAGACACCGATTAACTTCGTCTCGACGAACGACACCATAGGCGGCAACTCGGGATCGCCCGTGCTGAATACGGACCTCCAGTTCGTGGGCGTTCTCTTCGACGGCAACATCGAGAGCCTCTCGGGCGACTTTATCTATATGACGGATCGATCGCGCAGCATCTCGGTCGACGCGCGCGGCATTCTCGAGACGCTGGGCGACGTCTACGACGCCGATCGCCTCGTCGAGGAGGCCACGAGCGGCCGCCTCTTCGAAACGGAGGCCGAAGCTGATGCGGCATCGTCCGAATAGCCGCAAATCGAACCACTCAGATGTCCGCAAACATCCCATCCAATCCGGAATTTCTTTCGAGCATGACGCACGCGCCGACTAAGACGCTTCCCGCCGTTGTCGTTGCCCTCTTGCTGCTGGCCGGTTGCGGCGCGGCCCAGCAGACTGCCGTCGTCACTGAGCGGCCGGAGATGCCGGAGGAGGCCGAGCGGGCGGAGGCCGAGGAGGCGCCCGACGCGCTGCCGGCACGCCTCGAGGGCGTCACCGTCGGACGTTTCGACACGGGCAAGATGTGGACCTTCGACCATCCGCCCATCGACTACTTCGAGGAGTCCTACGGCTTCCGGCCGGACTCCCAATGGTTCCAGCACGCCCGGCTTGGGTCGCTCCGGCTGCCGAACTGCTCCGCTTCGTTCGTCTCGCCCTCCGGCCTCGTCCTCACCAACCACCACTGCGCCCGCACGTCTATCACGGACGTTGAACAGGAAGGCGAAACGCTGCTAGACGAAGGCTTTTATGCCTCCTCACTTGAAGAAGAACGCGAAGTCGAAGATCTCTACGCGGATCAGCTCATTTCCATCGAGGACATCACCGGGCAGGTCTACGAGGTGGGGGACGATGCGGACGACGTCGTCGCTGCGCGGCGGCAGCGCGCCGATCAGATCGAGCAGCGGATGGACCGCGAGGCCAAAGGCCGCGACTCGCTGCTGACAGTGGAGGTCATCGAACTCTATCACGGAGGGCAATACTCCGCCTACACGTTCCGCCGCTACGACGACCTTCGCCTCGTCTTCGCGCCGCACCTGACGGTCGGAGCCTTCGGTGGCGATCCCGACAATTTCACCTATCCGCGCTACAGCCTCGACTTCAGCTTCTTTCGCGTCTACGGAGACGACGGCGAGCCCCTCGAACCGGAGTACTACTTTCCCTGGGACGAAGACGGCGCGCGGGAAGGAGAGGTCGTCTTCGTGACCGGCAATCCCGGCACGACGAGCCGCCTCGCTACGGTCGCCCAGCTCGAGTTCGAGCGCGACTACACGCTGCCCCACGCCATCGACGTGCTCGAAACGCGCATCGACGTGCTCGAGGACTATATCGAAACCCATCCCGAAGAAACTCGCGAACACGATCTGCGCAATGCGCGCCACCAGATGTCGAACCAGCTCAAGAAGCACCGTGGCGAGCTGGCCGGACTGCGGGACACGATGCTCATCGCGCGCCGCGAGCGGGCCGAATTTGAATTGCAGCGACAGATCGCGGAGGTCGACACGCTCGAGGACGAGTTCGGAGGCGTCATCGAAGACATCCGCCTGCTGCAGCGCTCGAACGAAGCGATGGCCGATCAGAGCGGCGCCTTCGCCTTCTTCGCAAGCCCGGCGATCGACTCGCACGTGCTCGTCCGCGCCGTCTACGGCTACATCATCAGTCTGATGACCCAGCGCGGCGCGCCGACGAGCCAGATCACCGAGATTCGCGAGGAAGTCCTAGACGTTGAGGACTGGCCGCAGGAGCTCGAAGAGGACATGCTCGCCGCGCGGCTGCGTGAGCTGCAGCGTTACCTCGGCACAAACGATCCGACCGTCTCGCGCATCCTGCAGGGCCGCTCACCGGAAGAGGTCGCCGAACAGATCGTAGCCGGCACCGCCCTCACCGATTCGTCGGCCTTTGTCGATCTGCTCGAGGAGGGCTATCTTCAAAGCGGCGATCCAACGGTGCGGCTCGCCGAAGCGATTACCCCGCTCTACTTCACCATCCAGCAGCAGGTCTCCGGCCTGGAGAGCCGCGAGCAGGAGCTGAACGCGTCGCTGGCCCGCGCCCGATTCGCCCTCTTCGGCACGGACGTCCCGCCGGATGCCACCTTCTCTCTCCGGATCGCCGACGGCGTTGTGGACGGCTATCCGTTCAACGGCACGAGGGCGCCGTCGCACACGACCTTCTTCGGAATGCTCGATCATTACTACTCCTACAACGGCGTGAGCGAGGAGTGGGATCTGCCGGAGTCCTGGGTGAATCCGCCCGCCGATCTCGATCTCTCCGTGCCCGTCAACTTCGTCTCCACGAACGACATCACGGGCGGAAACTCCGGCTCGCCGGTGCTCGATCGGGATCTGCAGGTCGTAGGCGTGGCCTTTGACAGCAACATCGACGCGCTTCAGAATACGTACGTCTATCTGGATGAGCGCGGACGGGCCATCTCGGTCGACTCCCGCGGCATGCTGCACGCGCTAGACGTGATGTACGATGCCGATCGGATCGCCCGCGAGCTGACGGAGGGCCGGTTGTTCGAAACCGAAGCCGAGGCCGACGCCCAGGCGAGCCGCTAAGCCGTCCGCAACAACTCAACGAGCGCCGGAGTCACGTCCTCGAGGCGTGCGATCTCATGCAGTTGCCCGGCACCCGCGCCGAAGGCGGCAAGCGGCACGTCGTTGAGCGTATGCGTCTTGATGGAGAGGTCCTCCAGGTTGCCATGGTCGCTCGTAAGCACGAGCAGCACCTCCTGGGGGTCGATCTCCCGCAGCAGCTCGTGGAGCAGCCGGTCGAAGGAGCGCAGCACGGCCTCCGCCTTCTCGGAATCCTGCCGGTGCCCCGCCTTGTCCGTCAGGAAGTATTCGAAGAGCGTCAGCGAATGGTTGGATGCAATGCGGAGGAGCCGTCGGGCCGCGTCTTCTTCGCTGTCGGGCATGTGCGCTGGATCGAAACGCTCCGGCCAGCCGGCGCCGGTCAGATCGGCCGGCACCGCGAGGCCCGCTGCCAGATCGCCACTGCCTCGCACGCGCGCCCCCGACTCCAGACAGCAGCGCGTCGTGACGGTCCATCGGTCCGTCCGCTTGACGAATTCGAAGAATCGATCCGGATAGGCATTCGCAAACGCTGCCGGCTCGTCCACCTCCGGCAGCAGGCGCTCCACCTGCTTGAATAGATTGTGTTCGGCGATGACCGGTTTGGTTTTCGAGTGTGGATAGGGACCGTAGTGGCGTCCGGCGATCTTCCCGCAGTTGATTCCCGTGAGGAGCGTCGCCTGTCCCGTCCCGCTCTGGGGCAGTCCGTCCACGTCGAGGCGCGGATCGATCCCTCGAAAGACGGCCCGTTCGCTCACGGTCACGGGCGAATCCCGCAGCCAGGGATGCCCGCCGGCGAGGCGCTCGAATCCCGGGAGTCGAAGCGTCGAGAATGGATTGTCGGCGGAGGGGTCCCCGAGTCCGATGCCGTCGACGAAAAGAAAAAGTATGTGCATCCAATCGTATACTGAACGGCGTAGTAGCTGATCTGTCCAATCGTTAGGAGTCCGTGGTAGGCGACGCGTTCGATCGCATAAGGCAATTCATGAACCCTGAGCCGCCGGACCGCGAGCTCGGACTGGTGCTCACCGGCGGCGGCGCGCGTGCCGCGTATCAGGTGGGCCTCTTGCAGTACATATCCGACTACATTCCGAAGGCCCGGTTCTCGATCGTCATCGGCGTCTCGGCGGGAGCCATCAACGCCGCCCAGCTTGCCAACCATCCCGGCACGTATAAGGACGCTACCTCGCGCCTCGTAACGAACTGGCGGAATCTCCGCTCCAACGACGTCTTCGAGATGGAATCCGTGCTGGATCTGTTCCGCTCCTTCCTCGGCCGTACCGTGCGAGGCGACGGGTCGCGCGAGCAGATGCAGGACCTCCACGCCTTCGCCGACACGGCTCCGCTGCGCCGCCATCTGGAGGAAATGCTCGAAACCGAAGAGGGACAGCTCGTAGGTGTGACGCGGAATCTCGAGCAGGGAAAGCTCCGCGCGGTCGCCATCGTGACGACGAGCTACACGACCGGCCAGACGGTGAGCTGGATCCAGGGGGATCATTTTGAGGGATGGGAGCGGCCGAACCGGGTGGGCGTCCACACGGGGTTGACCGTCGATCACATCATGGCCTCCGCCTCGCTGCCGTTTCTTTTTCCGGCCGTCCAGATCGGAGACCACTGGTACGGCGACGGCGGCATCCGCCTCGCCGCTCCGCTTGCGCCGGCCATCCATCTCGGTGCCGACCGCATCCTCGCCATCTCCACGCGCTACAGCCGATCACGGGCCGAAGCCGATCAGCCCGTCATCGAGGGCTATCCGCCGGCATCACAGATCTTCGGCCTGCTCACGAACGCGGTCTTTCTCGATGCGCTCGACGACGATGCGGTCATTATGGAGCGGATCAACAGACTCGTGGAGCGCCTGCCGCGGAAGAAGCGTATGGGTCTGCGGCCGATCGAGCTGATGCTGCTTCGGCCGTCCGTCGATCTCGGAAAGCTCGCCAGCGAATATGAGCCGACGCTGCCCGGTACGCTCGAGGTGTTCTCGCGCCTGCTCGGCACCGGCGAGACGCGGAGCCCGGACTGGCTCAGCATGCTGCTCTTCGAGCACGACTACGTCTCTCGGCTGATCGACATCGGCTACGAGGATGCCCGGCGCCAGCACCGCAGGATCGAGGCGTTCTTCAATCTGGATGAGGAAATGCTGCCGTCTGTGCGGCGCGCTAAGCGCATCCAGCGGCGGGCTGCGCGGAAGCACGAGGACTAGATCCTACGAAGACGGCGGAGCGTGCCGCCGCCGCCCCGTGATCACATGGCCGCCGAGCCGCGCCGCGGAGAACCCGCGTCGTCGGCGAGAAAGGGGAAGACGTCGTACACATTGATGTGCTGCCACGGCTTGCCGTTGACGAAAACGGGAATGCCGTAGCGGTCCGCGTAGTGGACGACGCGATGGCTGACCTGCACGAAATCCCGAAAGACGTGCGCGATCTCCAGCTGGATCGGCGCCGGTCCGACGATCGTGAGCGCGGCGTCGCCGATCTCAATCCGCTCGACCGTCCTCCACGGGATGGTCGGCCGACGGCGTGCATAATCATAACCGACGACTTCCTCGCTGGAGAGCTTCACGCACCAGACGATGCGGCGAAGCCTCCGGATGCGGCGGACGAGCCATCGCGCAAAGACGCCGCTCACAACCAGGCCCGTGACCGCCGCCGGAACGAACGGCAGCCGGCCGGTCAGTCCGACCAGTACGCAGAGTACCGAGAATACGCACACGACCACCGCAAGCGCCGTCACGGTGGCGGCCCGCTTACGAGTGATCAGCCGAATTTCAACGTTATCGTAAACGTCGTACCACGACATGAGACATGCAGTTTGGCAGGGCTTCACGGCCTGATATATCTGACATCCGACGCGCTCTGTGGTTTCGTGAAATGCTGCGGGTATTGTCGAGCGTTAGAACGTTCGAACGTTGAACGTTGAACGTTCTTGGAACGCTTCCGCCGTGTAAGTATGTTACCATACGTCATTCCCAACGAATCGCCGCGATGTCTAAGGTCAAGAACAAAGGGCGGACGCCGCTCATGCGGCAGTACTACAAGATCAAGTCCCGCCATCCGCAAGCGCTCCTCCTCTTTCGAATGGGCGACTTCTACGAGACCTTCGACGAGGACGCGAAGACGGTCAGCAAACTGCTCGGTATTACGCTGACGAAGCGGGCCAACGGCAAGGCCCACGACGTTCCGCTGGCCGGCTTTCCCCATCACGCGATCGACAACTACCTGCCTAAACTCGTCGAGGCGGGCTACCGCGTGGCGGTCTGTGAGCAGCTCGAGGATGCTCAGCAGGCGAAGAACGTCGTCAAGCGAGACGTGGTGGAGGTCGTCACACCCGGCGTCTCCTTCCACGATCACCTCCTCGATCCGAAGCGCTCCAACTACCTAGCTGCCGTTCGGTGGGACGGGGATCGTGTCGGCTTCGCCTTCATCGACGCCTCGACCGGTGAGTTCAATACCACCGAGACCGACGCGCGCGAGCTGCGCGATCTGCTTCAGACCATCGATCCGTCGGAGATGCTCATCGAGAAGAAGCAGCAGGATCGTCTGCCGCCGGGGCCCTACGTCACCACGACGCTCGAGGATTGGGTATTCGGCTACGATTTTGCTTACGAATCCCTCGTTCAGCACTTCGGCACGCACTCGCTGCGCGGTTTCGGGATCGAGGAGCTGCGGCTGGGCATCGTCGCCGCCGGCGCGGCGCTGCACTATCTGGGCGATACGCAGAAGGGACGGCTTCCACACGTACGGAAGATCACCCGCTATGAGAGCGAGGATTACATGCTCCTGGATCCGCAGACGAAGCGGAACCTCGAGCTGGTGACCGCCATGCGTGGTGACGGGCAGGAGGGCACGCTCGTCGACATCATGGATCAGACGAAGACGGCCATGGGCGGGCGGCTCTTGCGCGGATGGCTCGTGCGGCCCCTCCGCGAGGTCGCCGCGATCGAGCGCCGGCTCGATGCCGTCGAGGCGCTCTACCGCGGTCGCACATTGCGCGAGCATCTGCGGGACGAGCTGGAGGAGGTGGGCGATTTGGAACGCCTCGCCGCCCGCGCCGCCACCGGCCGCGCCGCGCCCCGCGACGTCGCTGCCGTAAAGCTCACCCTCGAGAAGATTCCGGCGGTGAAGCAGCTCGTCGTCGATGAGCGCTGCGATCCGCTTCGGCGGATCGGCGAAGAACTCCTGCTCTGTGAGGATCTCATCGAGCTGATCGACGGCGCGCTGGTCGACGATCCGCCGCCGAACGTCGGCGATGGCGGCCTCATCAAGGACGGCTTCAGCGAGGAGCTCGACGAGCTGCGCGAGATGGCGCGCTCGGGAAAGGATTGGGTCGCGAGCATGCAGAAAAAAGAGGCCGAGCGGACCGGTATCTCGTCACTGAAGGTCGGCTTCAACAAGGTCTTCGGCTATTACCTCGAGGTCACCAACACGCACAAGGACAAGGTGCCCGAGGAGTACATCCGCAAGCAGACCCTCGTCAACGCAGAGCGCTACATCACGCCCGAGTTAAAGGAGTACGAAGAGAAGATTCTCACCGCCGAGGAAAAGATCACCGGCCTGGAAACGGAGCTCTTTGCGGAGCTGCGCGATCAGGTGGCCGGCGAGACTGCCGCGTTGCAGCAGAATGCGAGCCTGCTAGCGGAGCTCGACTGCTATGCGGCGCTCGCGGACGTCGCCGTCCGCCACGGCTACACGCGTCCGGACGTCGACGGTAGCCGCCGTCTCGAGATCGAGGACGGCCGCCATCCCGTCGTCGAGCGGACGCTGCCGCCCGGCGAGCCGTTCATTCCCAACTCCGTCTTCATGGATCCGGATGCGGAGCAGATCCTCATCATCACCGGTCCGAACATGGCTGGAAAGAGCGTCGTGCTCCGCCAGACCGGGCTGATCGTGCTGATGGCGCAGGTCGGCTCGTTCGTGCCGGCGAAGTCGGCGGCCGTCGGCCTCGTCGACCGAATCTTCACGCGCGTCGGCGCCTCCGACAACCTCGCGGCGGGCGAGAGCACGTTCCTGGTGGAGATGAACGAGGCGGCCAACATCCTCAACAATGCCACGCCGCGTTCGCTGGTTTTGCTGGATGAGGTCGGCCGGGGAACGAGCACCTTCGACGGCCTCTCGATCGCCTGGGCTCTCGTCGAGTACCTGCACGAGCGGGTGGAGGTGGCCGCCCGGACGCTTTTCGCCACGCACTATCACGAGTTGAACGAGCTGGCTAATCGCTACGAGCGCGTGCGCAACGCCCGCGTGCAGGTGGAGGAGCACGAAGGAAAAGTGATCTTCCTCCGCAAGCTCGTGCCGGGGGGCGCCGATCACTCCTTCGGCATCGAGGTCGCCCGGATGGCCGGCCTCCCCGAGCCGGTCATCGCCCGTGCCACGGAGATCCTCCGCCACCTCGAGAGCCAACATCTGGCCGTCGAACAGCTCCACGAGAGCGGCGACGGCATCAGCGCCCCACACGCGAGCGGCTCGTCCATGCCCGAGGCCGACCGCGAGCGGTTCCAGCTCTCGCTCTTCCAGGCACAGCCCGATCCCGTCGCTGAAGAACTCAAGGAAAAGCTTCGCGCGATGGACCCCGACCGAATGACGCCGATAGAAGCCCTTCTTCAACTCAACGAACTGCGGCGCCTCATCGAGTAGGAGGGGGGAGTAGTATTTTGGAGATCTGCGTCATCGTCAACGAAAATGCCGGTTCTGCGGAGCTAGCCAAGCGCCTCAATCAGGTCGTCGAGGAGCGTGAGAACGTCACCTGTCGACGATCTACCAAGAAAGGCGAAGGCATCGAGCTCGCAGCCGAGGCCGCCGAGGAAGGCTTCGATCTCATCGCGGCCGCAGGCGGCGACGGCACCGTCAACGAGGTCACCAACGGTATCATGCGCGCCGGCAAGCGGCCGGCCCTCGGGGTGATTCCGCTCGGCACGGGCAACGATTTCGCACGACTGCTGAACATCCCCCTGAAGAATCCGCCCGCGGCGCTCGCGCTGCTCGAGTCCGGCGAGCGCCGTCGGCTCGACCTCTACCTCGTCGAGAGCCCATCGACCCGATCCTACGGCATCAACGCCGCGGCCGGGGGCTTCAGCGGGCAGGTGGATGAGGCGCTCACGCCGGAGCTGAAAGCCAGCTGGGGGCCGCTCGCCTATCTGATCGGTGCCGCATCGGTGCTCCCGGACATTACCGATTACGATTCCTACATAACGCTCGACGACGGGAATCCGCAGGTGATCAGCGCACTGAACGTCGTCGTGGCCAACGGGCGCACGATCGCCGGCGGCAAGCGCATCTCTCCGCTCTCGGATCCTGAGGACGGGCTCCTCGACGTCATCATCATTCGCAGCGGGTCGGTCGTGGAGCTTGGCGACGTCGCTACGCGCCTCGTCGCGGGCAACCTCATCGCGAGCGAACTCGTCACCCATTACCGCGCGCGGAAGATCCGGCTGGAATCGGAGCCGGGAATGTGGTTCAATCTCGATGGCGAGTTGCTGACGAAAGAACCACTCTCGTTCATGGTAGAGCCGGGAGCTATCGAGGTGATCGTTGGTCCGCAGTACCGGGCTCAGGTACCGGGTTAACGCCACTTTTGCTGCCGCTGGAAGGAATGGAGAGCCACTCGGGCTACCTACCACCGCCTCCCGCGCCATCTGATGCGCGGCGCCAGCGCCAGCAGTATGGGCAGCGCCAGCACGTAGGCGAAAAGGTAGAGTTCGAAGAGCAGAAACGTCCACCGCAGGTGGTGCTGACCGATCCGGCGTCCGCCGACGTGCAGGACGAGCGCATCGGCGGCCGTCTTGGCGATCAGCGCTCCGAGTCCCCAGATCGGCGCCACGAACAGTCCGGCTACGACGCAGGCATGGACGGCATAGACGAGTAGATAGAAGAGGTACACGCCGATAGTCGCGCGCAGTCCGCCGCGGGCCCAGCGCCGTCGCTGGCGGATCACCTGCGGCAGGTTCGGGAGCGGGAGCGTGACGTTGCTCAAGCGACGCTCGAGTAGAAGCCGCACGCTCCACGGCGTGCGCCGCCCGATTTCCCGAAACAGCGCATAGTCCTCGGTCACCGAAGGCTCTAGCGCGGGATAGCCGCCGGCCGCCTCGTAGGCCTCGCGGCGGAACGCCATGTTGTTGCCCATGGCCGTCAGCGGGATGCCGGCGGCGGAGAAGGAGGCTGCCATAGTGAGGAGGAGCGTCCAGTCTGCGGCCTGAATCCGCGCGACTGCGGAGCGGCCCGCCACCGCCGTCACGCCGCAGACCATCCCCAGGTCATCGTTTCGAAACATATGCGACATTTCCTTGAGCCATCTCTCCGGCGGACGGCAGTCGGCGTCTGTGACGACGAGTACGTCGCCCCGGGCGGCTTCGACTCCGGCGTGGATCGCTGCGGCCTTGCCGGCCTCGGCCTTCGCGACGCGTACGTAGCGGACGTCGTAGGAGGCGGCAACGTCCGGCGTGCCGTCGGTCGAATGGTCGTCGGCGACGATAATCTCGTACCGATCGGACGCGAGCGACTGCGCCTTCAGCGCGCGGAGGCAGTCCGGAAGCCGCTCCTGCTCATCACGGGCCGCAACGAGCACGCTCACGAAGGGCGGCTCAGGCCGCTCCGGCGAGTGTCCGGCCTTTGGGGGGGCGCGCTCCGAACCACCGCCAGGGCACCGGTGCATCCAAGCCGCGGCAGCCGCCAGCGTGGCGTAGCCCGCGACGAGCCCAAGAAGGACGATCGTGAACATGCTAGGAGGTCGACATTCTAAACGTTCTCTGATTCGCCAGAGGCGGCGAGGGACGGATCCGACGGGAGCGCTTCAAATCTCCATCCTTCCGACGTAAGCACGCCGAGCAGCCGCTCCAGGGCCGGGATCGTCGCGTCCGCGGCACGGGGGTTGTCGTGAAGCACGATGACCGATCCCTTCCGTATGTACGCATGGACGTGCCGCTCGACGTCGGCCGCTGAGATCCGCTCCAGATAGTCGGCGGGTGCGAGGTCCCACATCGTGAGCTGCTGCCGCTGTTGCTCGCACCATGCGCGCATCGGACGGGTGAAGTGGCCGTAGGGAGGCCGCATCCAGTGGATGGGTTTCGACGTGATCGCCTCCAGTTCGACGGTCGTTCGGTCGAGCTCGCGCAGTAGGTCGGCGCGGGGCGTGCGCCAGGGATCCGGGTGCGTATACGTGTGATTTCCGAGGCTATGCCCGCCCTCAGCGAGCGCACGCACGAGATCCGGCTGTCGTTCGGCCTTCGATCCGATCAAAAAGAACGTCGCGCGCGCGTCATGGCGAGCGAGTATGTCCATTAGCTTTCGCGTGAGGGTCGGATTCGGGCCGTCGTCGAACGTCAGATACGCCGTGCGGTCGACGGCAGGCATCCGCCACAAAAGATCCGGAAACAGGGAAGCGGCACCGCGAGGAAGAAGTGTCCCGACGATCGTAACGAGGTTTATCATGGCTGCGCGCAGTCTCCGGCCTGAGGCAGCCGTTCGTCCGGCGCGGCGCTCAGGCGCATCTTCATCACGAATCGAATCCCGATGGCCGCCGGAAGCAGGAGGTTGATGGCGAACAGAAGCAGGGATGCGTTCAGCGCCGCCGCCTCCGCGAATCCCATCCTCCCGAGAAAGAAGACGGCGGCCCCTTCGCGGATGCCGAGATCCATGAAGGTAATGGACGGAATCAGGAATTTGGCGAGGAACACGAGGCCGATTCCAAGATAACCGGCCGCCGGGTCCGCCGCGGGGACCAGGGCACGTAGGAGCAGAAAGAACTGCGTCGAGTAGATCGCGAAGCGGGCGGCATCGAGTCCGACGACGCGCACGCCGTCGGCCGTGGTGAGGCGTGCCAGGAAGCCGATCCGCCGCCGCCATGTCTCAAACGGAAGCAGCCGGACGGCTATCCGGTGTGCCGATTTCGGGGCCAGTGCGGCCGATACCAGCGTCGCACCGATAAGGGCGCCGGCTGCGGCGACGATCGTCCAGAGGCCCTCGGGAGGGAGACTGCGCGTGCGTTGAAAGAGGATGAGCGCAGCCGTGCCGAGCGAGACGACGACCGCCATGTCGTAGAGGCGCTGCACGGCCACCACTGCGGCGACCTCCCACTTGTCGTGATGCCGGACGTGAAAGGCGCGCCCCGCGAACTCTCCGGCACGGCCCGGCGTGAAAAAACCCAGCGCGTAGCCCGTAAACAGCGCGCCGAAGCTCTCGCGGCGGGTCATCGTCGGATCAACCCGGCGGATGAGCAGGTGCCAGACCGATCCCTCTAGAAAGACGTTCGCCGGCAGCAGCAGTACGGCGGCGGCGATCCACCACGGACTGGCGCCGGCGGCCGCGGACGCCATCGCTTCGGGATCCACGTAGTAGACGAGAAACCCGATCGCGACGATCGCCAGCAGCGCCTTGACGAGGCGTCCGTGTTTCATCCATCGTGTCGATCGAATGCGTAATCGCTTCCAAATTCGCCGTTGCCCGGATGCTCGGCGCGACGACGTCACCGCGTCTGTATCTCGGCGCGGCGCATGTCGTGAACGAAGGCGAAGCGGACGAGGCGGACGCCCTCCACGCCCCAGCCGAGCAAGACGCGCATGCTCCAGCCGTCGGTGTCGTACCCCTGCAGGTTGAATCCCGCCGCTACGCTCGGGCGAAGCGGGTACCGCGGTCCCGCGCCCGGATCCTCATCAAAACTAATCGCCGGCTCGAATTCCCTGAACATGTCGAGGTACACGTTCCCTACACCGGCAGAGAGCAGCGCATCCATCGCCGCAAAACCCACCATCTGGAAGAGCGTCACACCGTACTCCGCCGTCAGCGCCAGAAGATCATTTCCGTAGAAGCGGTTGCGCGAGTACCCCGGAAGCAGACGGTCGTCAAGCGTGGGATGCATATAGAACGGAATGGGGGCCTTCGATTTATGGTTGACGTTCATAGCGACCACTCGCACGGCGAAAGTATTGTCCCGAACGGGTATGTACCCGTAGGCATACGCTTCAAACCGGTCGAACGCGATATTCGGCGTGGCCCGGAACTCGGATCGATGCGCGGATGCTTCGAGGAGCAGCCCTCGGCGCGGGCGGGCGGGGCGATCCCGGAAATCCAGTGCTCCGGAGAGACCGACCGTGAGCCCTTCCTGATACCGCGGCGCGTCCGACGTCTCGCCGGCCGCGTAGAAGAGATACAGCTGCGAGAGCGGAGAGAGGCGCTGCACGGCTCCGGGGCTAAAAGTTTCGTATCCGTGAACGTGATGCCGGACATACGCCGCCGAGGGCTGCAGTCGCAGCATACCGCCAAACGGTTGAATGCCTAGACGAAGCTCGGCCTTGACCATCTCCTTCTCGACCGCCACCTCATCGTCTCTTGAGGAGGTCGTGTGCATTCCGTAATACCAGTGGCGCCCCGTGGTCTCGTAGTAGAGGTCAGGTACGAGGTAGATGAGGTCGTCATACGGACTGCCGAGAGCGTAGGTCAGCGCATAGCGGCCCATGTGCTGGCCGGGCTTTACCGTGGCCTGCAGCGAGCTGTTGGGGATCGGGAAATTCTCGATCTCGTAGCCGGCACCGGCCGAGAAGCCGGTCGTTCTCGACCAGATCGGCGCCGGGTAGAACAGGAACGAGGTCTCGACCTGGTGTACGTCAGCCGCATCCGCTGAGGTGTCTTGGGCAGCCAGCTCGGCGGGGAGTAGGAGGAGGATGAAGAAGAGCCCGCCTGGGAGGATGCGGCGGAGAAGCATCAAAGCGCTGTTCAACGTAGCTTAGAAAATCTGGATGAACTCAGATGGCGGCGACGAGCACCGCGGCCGGCATTCCTCTGCGTGGAAGACTGCGAATTGAGTGAGATAATTAAGTTAGGCAAAACAAACCGGCATGCGAATCTTAGTGGTGGGAAGCGGCGGACGCGAGCATGCGCTCGTCTGGTATCTTTCGAAGAGCGCAGAGGTGGAACGCATTTTCGCGGCGCCCGGCAATGCGGGTACCGGCCAGGCGGCAGAGAATGTCGACCTCAAGGCCAGCGACGTCGATGCTCTCCTCACCTTCGCCCGTAAAAACGAGGTCGACCTCACCATCGTCGGGCCGGAGAAGCCGCTCGTGCTGGGGATCGTCGATCGTTTTCGCCACGAGGGCCTCGGGATCGTCGGCCCGACGGCCGGCGCGGCGCGCCTGGAAGGTAGCAAGGCCTTCGCCAAAGCATTCATGAAGCGCCACGGAATTCCGACGGCGGCCCACCGCACCTTCGAAGCCGAGCGGCTTGATGAGGCCGTCGAGTACGTTGAGCAGCAGGGCGCACCCATCGTCGTGAAAGCGAGCGGACTGGCCGGCGGCAAGGGGGCCATCGTGTGTACATCCGTCTCGGAAGCACGCGAGGCCCTCACGATGATCGTCCGGGACCGTGAATTCGGGCCGGCCGGCGAGGAGGTCGTCGTCGAGGAGTACATGGAAGGCGAGGAAGCCAGCGTGTTCGCGCTGACGGACGGACGCGACTACGTCGTGCTGGCGCCCGCACAAGACCACAAGCAAATCGGCGAGGGAGATCGCGGTCCGAACACCGGCGGGATGGGCGCCTACGCGCCGGCGCCCGTGGTGACGGACGAGATTCTGGAGCAGGTTCGTCGAAGCATCATCGAACCGACGCTCCGCGCGATGGACGAGGAGGGCGACCCGTACACGGGCGTGCTCTACTGCGGGTTGATGATCACCTCGGAGGGGCCCAAGGTGGTCGAATTCAACTGCCGCTTAGGTGATCCCGAGGCGCAGGTGCTCTTGCCGCTGTTCGCCGGAGACGGTGCGGCGCTGTTTCGCGCGATGGCCGGCGGCAATCTCGGGAGCATCGAAGGAAGCCGGCGATCCGGGTCCGCGGTGTGCGTCGTACTCGCCTCGGCCGGATACCCGGGCGACTATGAAACGGGTTTCCCCATCGACGGCCTGGACCAGGCGGCGAGCCTTCCCGACGTGCACGTCTTCCACGCAGGCACGAAACTGGACGATCGAGGGCGCGTTGTGACGGCGGGTGGTCGTGTGCTCGGCGTCACGGCGCTGGCCGACGATCTCCAAAGCGCACTCGAGCGCGCCTACGCCGCCACGGCGCTCATCTCCTTTGACGGCATGCAGTACCGCCGCGACATAGGGCGGAAGGGACTGCCGATCCCATGATCCTCCTCTTCCTCTTGATGCTGTCGCTTCCGCCGCCGCAGGCGGGACCGGCAGACGCAGGTTCAGGTGCATCCATCGACACGGTGGCGGCGGTTCCGCTGCCGTTCGTACGATTTGATGATGCTCGTGGGATCGAGTCCGATCCGTTCGGCGCACTGTACGTGGCCGATGCAGGACGGCACGTCATCGTGAAGCTCGATACCACGGGCCTGCTCGTCGAACGCATCGGCGGCCCCGGATCGCGCGAGAGCTCGTTCGATCGGCCGATGGACGTCGACCCGACAAACGGCCTCGTCCTGCTGGTTGCCGACGCCGGTAACGGCCGCATCCAGCTTTTCTCGAGATCACACGCCTTTCTCGGATCCATCCCCCTCACACGCGGTCGCCCGGGCGACGATGGAAGGATCACCTACCGGCGCCGCGACGTCGATCCCCGGAGCGGAACGACCGGCATGCCGATTGCCGTGGCCTCCTTCGGCTCTAACGAGATCGCCGCCATCGACGCGGATCGGAACGTCGTCCTGATGTGGAACGAGAATCGAAGCCTCACCGCCGTCATCGGAGACGTCGATGCAGGCTCGGGCGTGCTCGGCGAGCCGGTCTCTCTGTGGGCGGATACGGAGTCGCAGCTCTACGTGGCCGATCGCGGGCGCGGTGCGGTCCTGGTCTACGATCAATTCGGCTCGCACACGCATACGATCGGCGCCGGACGCCTCGCCGGACTCGTGGCTGTGGCGGGCCATCAAGAGGAGGTCTACGCCGTTACGGCAGACGCCATCCACGTCTTTGATCGTCGCGGAAGATTCCTCAGGGAGCTGCGGCCAATGATCTCGGAGCGCCTCGTGGACGTCGCCGCCACCGGCAATGGCGCGCTGTTCGCCGTCACGGCGAATCGCGTGTACCGGGTGTACCGCTGATGCGGCGTGCTCGCCGCTTCGGTGGCCCACAGCGGGACCGCCTGCCCCGGGCGCTGCGAGCGGAACGTCCGCCTTCCCATTGGTCCAGCTGGCTGCTGAGGAAATCGACCGAGAAGCGCTGCCGTGTGCGTTCCGGCAGCCGCTCGAAGACGACCTCCGACCAGCCCCGCATGCCGACCGGCACGTACCGCCGCCCGCTCAGCTCGAGCACGTCGCCGGCGATCGCTCGGATGAGGACGCGCTCGTACAGGGACCGGGTGAGCGAGCCTTCGGGAAAGAGGTCGTCCCAGAAGCAGAGATTGCCGACGTCGTCGTACGCGGCGGGCCGATCCGGCAGATCCAGCAAAACCGGCGCCTTTCGCAGAAAAACAGAATCCAACAGCCGGCGTGTGAACGGGTCGGAAATTCGGCGTACGGCGGGCCGAAATGCTTCGTAAATCTCCTTACCGATCTCTCGAAGACTGAGCGGGTGATCGCTGCCGACGATCCGCCAGGAGGATTCGGACGGTGCCGTTCGAAACGGGTTGGCCGAATAACAATCCCACCGAGCCAGCCAGCCGTTTCGCGTGGTGTGCGGGATCGGCGAGAATCCGTCGATGACCGGAACGCCCGGCTCATTCAACCAGCCGAGATGGTAGGCAGGGTCGCGCATGACCTCGCGTGCGACCGCTGTAATAAAGGTGGCCGCCGCGACCATGAGCGCAGGACTGGGTGTAAAGTCGGCCGTCACTTCGATCCGCTCGCCGCGCGGGCGCACGCCGATTCCGGTAGATCGTGGGTTTGCCGCGAGGAGCATAACGGGAACGGGAAGGATGTGGACGAGCAGGAGCGCGAGGTCGTCCACCGTCCGCGGCGCTCGATCGACGGTCCCAGGGCCGTTTTCGAACGAGATGTTGTAGTGTGCGCTAAAACCGGCCAGCCGTACTCGTCGGCCTGTCTGCTCCTCCCACGCATCCAGCTCGTTCCGAACGAACCGTATGCTCTCCCAGAGCGACCGGCCCGCTCGTGCCCCGCAAGCGGGGGCGATCTCGATAACCGGCGTGGCGATTTCGATGACACCGGTATCGAAGTAGACGGCCCCGCCGGTCGGCAGATGGTACGACGTTCCGACGCGATGCAGGAGGGGGGTGCGCACGAAGCCCGTCGGATCAGCAAAAACTTGCTCCGGCTCTACGTGCTCCTCGTCGATGAATACCGTGAACTCCGCCTCGAGCCCGATCGCGGACAGATCCAGGTGGGTCTGCTTTCCTTCGAGCTCGCCCTTCAGCCTCTGCGAATTCTTCTTCACCACGGCTCGTCATCCTCCCGAATCCAGTCCTCTTCATCGCTCGTCGTCCAGCGGCCGGATCATTCATCCATCTTCGACGGCGTACGGTTTTTCCGGGGGCACGACGTATCGTCCCAGATCCACGTGCAGATGGTCGATCGTCCCCCACGGCCTGCGGCCGAACGGCCGTATGTTGGCGGCCGTTAACGTGGACCGAACGATGTCCGTGTACCGCGAGATGGCCTCGTCTGTGTCCAGATAATCGTCACCGATACGATATATATTTGCGGCTGTGCCCCAGCAATGGGCCGATGCCTCCGGGCCGACTTCGTGCGAGGGGGATCGGTATCCTCCGTTCGCCGCCACGTGCACGTACGTGCCGAGCCTGCTGCGCAGCAGCGCGAGGTGGGCGGCAAGATGGGCGAGCGCGAGAGGCACGTAGCGCGGGAAGGAGCGCAGCAGGTGCGCCTCCCGCACGTCGATACTTATGAACTCGTACAGCCCGAAATTCGGGGCCATCTCCGTTCCGCGCGCCCGCTGCCAGGAGTCGATCTCGTAGAAGTACGTCGGAAGCGTGACGTCTTGCCCCTCCGCATCGGTGACCGTCTCTCCGGGACGCAGCAGCTTTCTGTATGGCTTCGCTAGTTCGCGGCCGTCGACGACTGCGAGGCCTGGGATCGTTATGGCGTCAGTCATGGCGGCGGCAGATCTGGATCATGATGAATGAACTTCCGGACCCGTGACGAAGGAATACACTGCTTCCGAGATACGAGCCACGGTTTCTCGGCGATTCGAAGCATCCGGGGCCCACTCGGTCAGGATGGCCACGACGTATGGAGGCCGATCCGGCAGGTACACGAGGCCCGCATCGTGGTTGACCGTCGAAATGTCGCCGGTTTTGTGCGCGAACTGCGTTTCGTTTCGGACCGATTCCGGAATCCCGGCGGGAATGCCACTACTAAATTCCTGCTTGTGAAGGATGTCGAGCATCGCCTCGGCCGCCCCTTTGGAAAACGTCTGCCGATCCTCGATCAGGCGAAACAGGCGCGTGAGCCCCTCGGCCGTGACGCGGTTGTTGATCCCCGCCTCGAAGGCGGCATCGTCTTCGACGCCGCGGACCAGATCGATGCCGGAGATGCCGAGCTCCTTCAGCGCGGCCTGCGTTTCTCCGGCGCCGACCAGGTCGAGCAGGAGATTGGTCGCGAGATTGCTGCTGGTTGCGATCATGTGCTCGGCGAGTGCGCGAATGCGCATCAGCTTCCCGACGGACGCATGTACCTCGGAATTCGAATCACGCGCCGAACCGACCGAATAAGCCGACCCGTCGTGCGCGCTGAAGAACCGGTTGCGCACGTGCAGGCGATCGTCCAGCCGAAAGCGGCCCTCTTCGACGGCGGCGAAAAGTCCGACGAGCACCGCCACTTTGATCGTGCTCGCGGCGTGATACCAGCGCGCTCCGCGGTAACTCCAGGACGTGTCCGTGGCGTAGTCGTAGAACGCCACCGACGCCGCGCCGGCACCGGCGTCGGCCGCCGTAGATTCGATCTGTCGTCCCAATTCGGATGTCATCTCGATGCCCGTTTTCACTTCTCGCAAATGGTGCCGCGTGCACAAGTTCTCGCGTTATTACGCGCACAAGTTATGGCGTTACCGCACGCGAAACGTATCACGCGCACAAGCTACGCAAATCCGCTCGCGCGGCTCCACGTGCGGGCGTAGTATTTCTGAAACTTCGGCGTCCCGATGGACCCGGCGCTCCGCAACTTGGAACCGGGCTTCGATGCGGCCGCGTTCCGCCGCCGGCCCGCAAATCCAGGAGAAACACCCCGCCCCGATACCAGTACAGGCGGTACGCAATTCTCCTCCGCAACCCTTCGACGCCTACCGCTCTATTCGCGACCGCTACGACGTTCTCCGTTTCATCTCCTCTCCTACACGAGAGCTATCGTTAGCCCTTCATGAACGGCCGATCGGTTGCTACCCTGCTCGGGATGCTACTCGTCGCAGGCTCCGCATTCGCCCAGGACCTGCCGGCGCCCGACGTCCGTCGTGACACACTTTCGGCGGCCGCTCCGCAGCCGTTCCAGCTGACGCCGGTCATCATACCGGGCTCCGAGGTCGTCCACGTCGACGGCGTATCCCTGGATACGAGTGCCTACCGCATCGATTATCGATTCGCGCGCCTGTGGATCGACGAACTTGGAGGTGATGAGCAGATCATTGCGACCTACCGCACGCTGCCGTTCCGGCTAAAGGATGCCTACCGGCTGTACACGATCACGCCCCCGGACACGTCCGGAGCGACGGACGACCAGGCCGCCGGAGACGCCGACGAGCGCATCCTCGCGCCGCCGTCCGGCTCGAGCCTTCAGCATCGCGGCTCGATCACACGCGGCATTCTCGCCGGCAGCAATCGGGACGTAACCGTCGAGTCCGGCCTCCGGATGGAGCTCTCCGGAGAGGTCGCCGAAGGCGTCGACTTTCAGGCCATGCTCACCGACGAGAATACGCCCATCCTGCCGGAGGGGACGACGCAGCGCATCGAGGAGTTCGACCGGGTCTTCATCGGTATCGACGCACCGTACGGGAGGGCGCAGCTCGGCGACTTCGATCTCCGGTTCGCCTCCAGTGAATTCGCGCGCTTCGATCGCAAGCTTCAGGGCGCCTCGGCGACCGTCGACGTGCCGGCCGGGCCGGTGCTCGCCGAAGGCCACGTCACCGTGGCGGGGGCCACCTCGCGCGGAACGTTCCGCGCGCAGGAGATCGAGCCGATCGACGGGGTGCAGGGTCCGTACCGGCTCGAAGGTGCTGAGGGCGAACGCTTCGTGCTCGTCGTGCCCGGCTCCGAGACCGTATATCTGGACGGCCTGCAGCTCACGCGCGGCGAGACGAACGACTACACGATCGACTACGCCACGGCCGAGATCACCTTCACGCCTAACGTGATCATCACGGCGGACAAGCGCATCAAGGTCGAGTTCCAGTACTCGACCGGCCAGTTCACACGCACGCTGCTCGGATCCCGGGCGGAGGCCCAGTTCTGGCGTGCCGCCGACGGAGCGCCGCGGGCACGCTTCGGCGCCTCCGTGATTCGCGAGGCGGACAGCCGCGACTTCGCTGAAGAATTCGGATTCGGTCGTGAGGATTCGCTCGCCCTCGTCGGCGCAGGAGACGGCCTCGCCGCCGCACCCGGTGCCGAGCGCGTCGAATTCGATGCGGAGGCGCCGTACGTGCAGTATCGGCGCGAGATCACGGGTGGAGACACGATCTACGTGGCACTCGACCGCGCACCCGAGGCCGGCGACGAGGTCTACCGCGTGCGCTTCAGCCGGGTCGGCAGCGGCCTCGGCAGCTACGCGCGCGTCGGCCGATCGGTCAACGGCATCCTCTACGAGTACCGCGGACCCGGCGGAGGCGACTACCTGCCCATCCGCATCCTCCAGAAACCGAAACAGCAGCGGCTGGTGGATCTCCACGGCGCCGTCGAACCGATCACCGGATTGGAGCTTTTCGGCGAGTGGGCGCAGTCCGCGCATGACGAGAACCGGCTCTCGCCGCTCGACGACAATGACGATCTGGGCGGGGCCTACCACGTCGGGGCGCGCCTCAAAGGCGTCGACCTCGGCCCGGCGCGCGTCTCGGGGCGCCTCCGACGTCGCTTCGTCGGCGGCAGCTTCGAGGCGTTCAATCGCATCCGGCCCGTCGAATTTGAGCGGCGCTGGAATCTAAACGCGCGCCGGGTAACCGCCGCGGAGGGGGTCGTCGGCGCAGAAAGCGAGACCATCGACGAGGCCGACGTCGTGGTGGATCTCTTCGAACAGACGACGGCCGGAGTCGAGCTCGGCCGGATCTCGTTAGGCGACGGGTTCGAGGGAATGCGCCGCGCCGCGACGCTCGTCACGCAGGAAGCCGGATTCCCCCATCTCGATTACCGCTTCGAGCTCATCGGAAGCCGCGACGACCTCCTCGAGGAGACGGGTCGCTGGCTGCGTCAGGCGGGCATCGTCCGCTACCCGCTCGCCGCCGGCCGCCTGGTGCCCAGCATGGAGATCGAGCACGAGCGGCGCCGTCAGCGCTTCACCAACCTCGACAGCCTGGCGCGCCCGTCGTTCACGTTCGTCGAATACCGGCCGGGCATAGGATGGACCGACGAGGAGATCCAGATCGACGGCTACGTCGAATTTCGCACCGAGGAGGACTGGATCGACGGCGACGTGCGCCCGGCGGCGACGGCCTGGACCGGGCAGACTAGGGTCTCCTATCGTCCGTCGAGCACGTTCGACCTCGACGGCAATGTCGGCTTTCGATCGCGCAGATTTACGGAGCCGTTTCGCATCGAGCAAAATCGCGAGGACGTCGAGTCGCTCATTCTCCGACTCGGCACCAACTACCGGCCCTTCGAACGGGCCGTGCAGATCAACGCTGCGTATGAGGCCATGGCCGAACGCACGCCGACACTGCAGGAGATCTACGTGCGCACGGGACCGGAGATCGGCCAGTATGTCTGGGAGGATGCCAACGGCGACGGGCTGGTGCAGGTGGACGAAATGATACCGGAGCGCCTGCCGAACGAAGGCACGTACGTGCGAACGTTCATCCCGTCCGATAATCTCACCTCTGTGGTTAACGTCCAGGCGCGCCTGCGGCTGGAGCTCGCCCCGCGCCGGCTCTGGCCGCAGCCGACGACGCCCTTCCAACGGTGGATGTCCGAGCTCACGACGCGCACCGTGCTGGAGGTCCGCGAAAAGACGCGCGATCCAAATCTGACCAGCATCTATCTGCTGGATCTAAGTCGCTTCCGGAGCCCGGAGCACACGATGAACGGACGCCTGCGGATCGGCCAGGACGTTTTCATCTTTCGAGGACGGCCGAACTACGGCGTCGACATCTCGTTTAGCCAACTTCGCAGCCTCAGTGAGCTTGCTGCCGGTGAAGAGGAGCGGTTCGTACATTCAGGGAGGATCGAGGGCCGCCTCCGCCCGCACGCTGATTGGGCGTTCCGGGCGCTGTTGGAAGCGGAGCGGGACCGGCTCCTGAGCGAGTCCTTTGCCTCGCGCCGCTACGACATCGGCGCGGTGCGCATCGAGCCCGAGGCCTCGTACGCATTCACCCCGAACCTGCGTCTCGTAGCTGCGCCGGAATTCGCCAGGAAAAACGACGAGATTGGCAACCGACGTGTGCGTATCATCAAAATGCCGCTCGAGCTTCGGTACACGCGGCCGCGGAGACTTCAGATGACGGCCCGTGCGGAGGCGGCGGACATTGCGCTCACCGGAGAAGCCGTGGGACTCGCCCAGTACGAATTGACGGACGGGCGCGGACCCGGTCGGTCGTACCTCTGGTCGGTCCGAGGACAATACACGATCAATGAATACCTGCGCGCTTCGTTTTCCTACGACGGCCGCTCGCCGTCCAATGCGCCGGTCATCCATACGATGCAGTTACAATTGAGCGCCCTTTTCTAGCCGCTGTGAACGGAAGCGAACGATACCGACTCTCTGTAGCCGCAGGGCTGATTGCACTGGTGTGCGCCGTCGGACTGGCATTCGTCTTCTACTACGTCGTCGGCTATCCCTTGAACGTTCCGCTCGCTCTCGGCACTTCCGTGCTCCTCGTGGAACTCGTCGAAGCCGTGGCGCGCCATCGCTTCCGCGCCTCCGACGTGGCCGGAACGGCCATCCTCCATGCCTTTCTCGTCGCAGGCGCCGCGTGGCTCGGATCGCTCGTGGTCGGACTCATCGGGTAGCCGGAGAGGCGTTGTAATTGCCCCGGCTCAGGTGTATTCTGGCCATGTCACGTCTCAAATGCCTTAGCCCCGCCACGGTGTGGCCGCGCTGAAAATAGGACCGAGGATGTTCGGCAAGCCCGATACACAGCGCCTTCAGCAGCTAGAGGAGGAAAATCGGCGCCTCAAGCGGGCGGTCGACGAGCTCTCGGTGCTCAACGAACTCAGTCGCGAGATCGGGGCGTCGCTCGACTCCGAGGAGGTGATGGAGCACATCGTCAAGCGATCCCTGAAGGCCTTGCGTGGCGAGCAGGGCGTCATCACGCTGATGGATCAGGAAGCGTCCGAACCTACCCGCACGCTCATCCGCACCAGCTCGAGCTCCGGAAAACACCCGCCGTTTCGAGCGAACGACCAGCTCCTCGGATGGATGTACCTGAACCGCGAGCCGCTCATGGTGAACGATCCACCCAATGACGAGCGCTTCCGCGGGGCAGGGTGGTCCGAACATATCCGATCGATTCTTTGCGTTCCCCTGTTCGTCCGGTCACGTCTCATCGGCGTACTGACGCTGTTCAACAAGAAGGATGACGAAGGATTTACGGACGACGACCGCCGCCTGCTGACCATCATCGCCTCGCAGTCCGCGCAGGTCATCGAGAACACGCGGCTCTACGAGGAAGAGCGCGCGCTGCTTCGGGTGCGCGAGGAGCTCCGCCTGGCCGCCGACATTCAGATGCGGCTGTTGCCGGATGCCGCTCCGCAGCTGGACGGCTACGAGCTGGCCGGGACCAGCATCCCGGCGCAGAACATCGGCGGCGACTACTTCGACTTTCTGCCGTTCGGCGACGGCCGCGTTGCGGTCTGCGTGGCCGACGTCTCCGGAAAGGGACTGCCCGCGGCGCTCTTGATGTCGAACGTGCAGGCCGCCCTACGTGCTCGCTACGACACCTGCTCCTCGCCCGCCGCGTGCCTCGCCGTGCTGAGCCGGCTTCTGTACCGAAGCACGCATCGCGGGTCGTTCGTGACGATGATCTACGGGATCGTCGACCCGACCGCTCATTCGATCGCCTATGCCAACGCAGGGCATAACCGTCCGCTCGTCTGCATGGCGGATGGCCGCATCAATCGGCTCGAGACCGCCGGGCTCGTCCTCGGCGCCATTGCCGATTCGGAATATTCGGCGGGTACGACGGAACTTGAGCCGGGCAGTGTGCTTCTGCTCTACTCGGACGGCGTCACGGAAGCGATGAACGAGGCGCGCGCCGAGTATGGAGAAGATCGCCTGGAGGATCTGCTTCGGGATGGTCACGGGATGAGCGCTCAACAAACCGTCGATCGCATCATCAAGGACGTGCGGTCGCACGTTGGCAAGGCCGCGCAGCACGACGACATGACGCTGCTCGTCGTCAAGCGACGAAACTCGACCACGGTGAATCAATCATGACTTCTGAGATGGATGGATGCAAGCGAGCGGGCCACGTGACACGCCGTGAGTTCATCAGGACCTCGGCCGCGGCGGCCGCGGGTGCGGGTGCACTCATGAGCGGAACGAATTTCGCCTACGCCGGCGGCTCCGACCGGCTGCGCGTCGGCGTGATCGGCTGCGGCGGGCGCGGCACCGGCGCCGCCGTCAACGCCGTCGAGGCGGCCGAAGGCGTCGAAATCGTGGCGATGGGCGATCTGTTTGAAGACCGGCTCGATGAGTCTCGCCGCCAGCTCGCCGATCACCTCGGTGCGAGCTTCGACGTGCCGGACGAGCGCGCCTTTACCGGCTTTGACAATTACAAACACGTGATCGACGGCGACGTCGACTACGTCATCCACGCTACGCCTCCTGGGTTCCGGCCCGCCCATTTGCGATATGCCGTGGAGGCCGGGCAACACGTATTCCTGGAGAAGCCGTCGCACGTCGACGTCGCCGGCTACCACTCCATTCTCGAATCCGGCAGGATGGCCGAGGAGCGCGGCCTATCGATCGTCGCAGGAACGCTCTATCGCAGGCAGCCAAGCTTCGTGGAGGCCATCCAACAGATCCACGACGGGGCAATCGGTGAACTCGTCGGTGCGCAGGCGTACTATCTCACCGGTCCCGTCTGGCTCCGAGAGCGGCAGCCGGGAATGTCGGACATGGAGTGGCAGTGCCGCAACTGGTACTACTTCACCTGGCTCTCCGGCGATCACATCGTCGAGCAGTTCGTGCACAACCTGGACGTCATCAACTGGGTCCTCCAGGCACCGCCGGAGAGCGCCCTTGCGATGGGCGGGCGCCTCGTGCGCGTCGATCCGTCCTACGGCCACATCTACGACCACTTCAGCGTCGAGTACGAATACCCGGGCGGCGTGCGGGTCGAAGCGAAGTGCCGGCAGATCGAAGGCGCGACGCGGCGGGTGACGAACCGCATCCTGGGCACCGAGGGAGTGGCCGATCTGCATCCGGACCGTTCGATGATCACCTCACATGACGGTGAGGTACTTTTCCGCCGTTCTGAGGCGGGAAACAATGCTTACGTGCAGGAGCACGTCGACCTCATCGCGAGCATCCGCGCGGGCACGCCGATCAATGAGGCGCGTCAGATCGCCGACAGCACCCTGACCGGCATCCTGGGAAGGGAAAGCGCCTATACGGGGCTTGAGCTCACCTGGAACGACATGACAACCGCGCAGATGGATCTCGTTCCCCCCGAACTTGCTTTCACGGAGCTGCCCCATCAGCCCGTTCCCCGACCCGGTAGCACGAAGCTCAGCCGCTCCCACGTGGCGCATGCCGCGACTCAGAATTAGCAGCACTCCGATGGATCGACGAACATTTCTCCAGATGTCCCTTGCCGGCGCCGCCGGCGCGAGCTTCGCCGCCGTAGGCAGCGCGACGTCTCCGGCCGCCCCACGCCTGCGCAAAGCCGTGAAGTTCACGATGGTGGACGCCGACGGGTCGGTCGCCGACAAGTTTACCCTGGTACGGGAGCTCGGCTTTGACGGCATCGAAATGGAAAGCCCAAACGACCTCGAAGCCGCCGAGGTGCGGGAAGCGAGCGAATCGACCGGACTCCCGATTCACGGCGTCGTCGATTCGGTGCACTGGGAGTCGACGCTGTCGGATCCCGATCCCGCCGTACGATCCGCGGGGGTGGAGGGGCTTCGGACGGCCTTGCGCGACGCGCAGGCCTACGGCGCATCGACGGTGCTGCTCGTTCCGGCCGTCGTCAACGAACGTGTATCGTACGACGACGCGTACCGCCGCTCGCAAGACGAAATTCAAAAGGTCCTGCCGGAAGCCGAGGCCCTTGGCGTACGCATCGCTATCGAGAACGTCTGGAATAACTTCCTGCTCAGTCCGATCGAGACGGCGCGCTACATCGACGAGTTCGACAGCGAATGGATAGGCGCGTACTTCGACGTGGGAAACGTCGTCAATTTCGGATGGCCGGAGCAGTGGATCCGAATCCTCGGTCCGCGAATCCTGAAGCTGGACGTGAAAGAGTATAGCCGAGAAAAGCGCGATCGGGAAGGGCCGTCCGCTGGATTCCGTGTGCCCCTCGGCGAGGGCGACGTGAACTGGCCCGAAGTGCTGCGCGCGCTGGACGACGTCGAATTCTCGGGCTGGGCGACGGCCGAGGTGCCCGGCGGCGACCGTCCGCGGCTCGAAGAGATTGCCCGCCGTATGGATCGCGTGCTGGCGCTCGGCTGACGGCCCGACTATCCTTCCACCAGCGGCTCCTCTACCACCGGTTCGGCGAATTCGTCGTACTCTTCGCGCCGGATCTGGATACCCGCGGCCGACAGCTTGCCGTCGAGGTTCTCGTAGCCGCGGTCGAGATGATAGACGCGCAGCACGTGCGTCTCGCCTTGGGCGACCATCCCGGCGAGAACGAGCGATACGCTGGCGCGGAGGTCGGTGCTCATCACCGTCGCGCCCTGCAGGCGATTGTGGCCCTCGACGACCACCTCGTTGCCGACCACGATGGCATTCGCAGCCATCCGCCGCAGCTCCGGAATGTGCTTGAAGCGGTCGTAGTAGATGGAATCGACGACGCGTGCGTTGCCGTTCGCCTGCGTCAGCAGGACCGTCCACTGCGCCTGCAGGTCGGTCGGAAAGCCGGGATAGACGCCTGTCTCGATCGAAACCGGCAGCAGTTCCTCCGGCGCCACGATATCCACGTAGTCATCACCCAGTGTAAAGCGCGTACCCGTTTGTGCGAAAGCATCGATAAAGCTGTCACCCAGGTAATCCGGATTCCCATTCGAGAGGTGAACGACTTCTCCCGGCTCGCCGGCGATCGCGGCGGCGATCATGAACGTCCCAAGCTCGATGCGATCGGGGGCGTTGTAGAATTCGATGGGCTCGAGGCGGTCGACCCCCTGGATCTCGATCGTGTCGGTGCCCAATCCCTCGATCTGCGCGCCCATCTGCTGCAGCATCTGGCCGAAGACCACCACGTCGGGCTCCCGGGCCGCATTATCGATTCGCGACGATCCGCGGGCCGATACGGCGGCCAGCAGTAGGTTGATCGTCGTGCCGACGCTGGAGGGCTCCATCTCAAAGACGCCGCCTTCCAGGCGACCTCCCGGCGTTGAGGCAACCACGTAGCCTTGCTCCAGCTCGATGGTGGCGCCCAGCGCCTCCATCCCCTTCAGGTGAAGATCGACGGGACGCGGTCCCCAGGCGCAGCCTCCCGGCATCGACACGCGAGCCCGGCCGCAGCGGCCAATCAGCGCCCCCAGCATATAGAAGGATGCCCGCATCTTCTTCACCAGATCGTACGGCGCCTCGGGATAGTCGACCCCCGTAGCGTCGATGACGAGCTGATGGTCGGAAGGATTGAATGTCACGGAAGCACCCGATATGCGCAGCACGTGAGCAAATGTGGTCACGTCACGCAAATTCGGAATATTCTTCAGCGTGGTTTTCCCTTCGGCAAGAAGCGCCCCGGCCATGAGCGGCAGTGCCGTGTTCTTCGAGCCGCTTACCGGCAGCGTGCCGCGAAGCGGATGCTTTCCTTCGATGACGAGCTTATCCATTCAAATGTCGGGCTTGTAGACTGAAAAACGAGGCCGCCAGGACCATGGGTACGAATCGAGTCGAACCGAGATCGGAACGCTCGTCGGAGTCGACACAAATATTACACCAGTGCGATGTTCTAGGTTCATCGGCGGCAACGAATTGGGCGTATGAACCGCGTAGATCCGCCGTGCGTTGGATTTCACCATGAACGGTATCTATCTGGATCACGCTGCCACGACGCCTCTCGATCCACGTGTGCTCGAGGCGATGCTGCCGCATCTGCGGGAATCCTACGGGAACGCCTCCTCGGTACATACGCTGGGTCGAAAGGCGCGCTTCGCCGTTGAGCAGGCCCGGGAGCAGGTCGCGGCGCTTCTCGGGGCGGCGCCCGGTGAGATCGTCTTTACGAGCGGCGGGACCGAAGCGAACAACACGGTACTTAAGGGATCGCACGGCCCCCTCGTGACGTGCGCAGCCGAGCACGAATCCGTGCTGCGCGCGGCCGAGTCGATGGAGGCGGCGGGCCGACCGGTAGCCGTCCTTGCACCGGATGAATCCGGCGTGGTGCCTCCTGCGGTAATCGAAGCACGAATGGATGCATTTGACGACGAGGCCGGTCTCGTATCCATTATGCATGCAAACAATGAGATCGGCACGATTTCACCCATCGACGAGGTTGTATCGTTATGCCGATCGCGCGGATGGGCCGTCCATTGCGACGGCGTGCAGTCGGCGGGCTATGGGATGATCCGCCCGGACGGGGTGGACCTCGATGCAATGACGATCTCCGGCCACAAATTTTACGGCCCGAAGGGCATCGGCGTCTTGTTCGTGCGGGGTGGTGCGGACGTGCGCCCGCTGCTCGAAGGCGGTGCACAGGAGCGAGGGCGCCGCGGTGGCACGGAAAACGTCCCGGCCATCGTCGGCTTCGCAAAGGCGCTTTGCCTGGCGCTTGACGAGGCCGACGACCGGCGCGAGCACGCAGTCCGCATGCGTGACCGCCTGATCGCGGGGATTCGCAGCCTTTCGGGAGCAGCGGTACGCATCAATACGCCCGTGGATTCTGCCGAAGTGGCGCCGCACATCGTCAACGTAGCGTTTCCGCCGATCGACGGCGAACCAGTCGACGGGGAGATGCTGCTGCTCAATCTCGACATGGAAGGCATCTTCGCCTCCGCGGGATCAGCCTGCACGAGTGGGGCGGTCGAGCCGAGCCACGTACTGAGGGCGATCGGTTTACCACGGGATACGGCCGCGGCGGCCGTCCGATTTTCCGTGGGGAAGGGCACCACTGAGGAGGATGTGGATCGCACGATCGAGGCACTCGAGCGCGTCATCAGGAGGGTCCGGCCGGCGCGGGTCGCGCCATGAGCCCGGCGCTGATCGTCTTCGGAAAAGTGCCCGTCATCGGCGACGTGAAGACGCGCCTTACGACCGAGATCACGCCCGAGGAAGCCACGCATCTGTATAAGGCCTTCATTGAGGACGCGTTGGAGCAATACGCACGGTTGTCGATGGACGTGCGCCTCTATCTGACGGGCCGTACCGCGGAAGTGAGCGCGCAGAGTGGTGGGTTGCCCGCCGATGAAAGATCGCGCGCAGCCGGCCGTTTGGCGCTGGACCTGCCTGCCGGGGTGGCCGTTTTCGAGCAGCGCGGTGACGATCTCGGCACACGAATGCAGCGAGCCTTTGCCGAAACATTCGCGTCGGGATATGACCGGGTCGTCATCGTCGGGACCGATCACCCGACGCTTCCGCCCATTATCATTGAGGACTCGTTCGATGCGCTCGACGACGCCGAATCCGTCGTGATCGGACCGGCAGAGGACGGAGGCTACTATCTCCTTGGAATGACCCGGGCGCGTCCGGAACTCTTTCGGGGCCTGAACTACAGCCACGACAACGTCTTTAACGAGACCTTGCGGCGCATTCAGGCCGCATCCGCACGAGCGACCGTTCTGCGCCCATGGTATGACGTGGACCGGCCGGAAGATCTGCCGAAGCTCCTCGGAGATCTGGAGGCGAGTGGGGACTTGGCACCTCGCACCCGCGGCGTGCTGCGTGACCTGGCCAAAAAGTATCACTGGCTGCGCAGTGTAAGCTCTTGAGCCGCAACTCAGATGTGCACCCGCCTGGGGGCGCAGGCACAAAGCGCCCCAGGCGCACCGTTTACCGTATTATCACCGCGCGTACGGAACCGCTTCCATCCGTAAGTTATTGGCGGAGAAGCTCAGCATCAGTCACAGATCACCACCCGATGGAATACACTACGACATCTCGAGGATCGAACGGCAAGGTCGTCTCCGATCTGGGCGAGTTCAAGACGATCGAACAGTTCATCATCGAACAGCAGCGGAAGTTTCCGCACTCCACGGGTGCGTTCTCCCGACTGCTTCGGGACATCAGCGTTGCCGCGAAGATCGTCAACCGGGACATGCGGCGTGCAGGCCTCGTTGGCGTTTACGGGGACACAGGGGAGATCAACGTGCAGGGCGAGACGCAGCAGAAAATGGATGCGGTCGCGCACACGGAGCTCGTTCGCGCCCTGCGCCGCGGCGGTGAATGCTGTCTGATCGGTTCGGAGGAGCACGCGGAAGCCATCCCGCTGAAGATGAGCCACGGAGAGGACGGTAAATATATCGTGCTCCTCGATCCACTGGACGGCTCCTCAAACATCGACGTGAACGTGTCGGTCGGGACGATCTTCAGCATCTACCGGTTGCAGGACGGCATCGACGAGGCGTCGGCAAAGGCGGCCTTGCAGCCTGGCACGGAGCAGATCGGTGCCGGCTACGTGGTCTACGGTTCGTCGACCATGCTCGTTTACACGACCGGTAACGGGGTCAACGGCTTCACGCTCGATCCTTCGATCGGCGAGTTTCTCCTATCCCATCCGAACATCCGCATTCCTAAGTCCGGCAAGATCTACTCGATCAATGAGGGCCACTACAACTCGTGGGCGGAGGGGCTGAAGCGCTGCATCTCGTGGATGCAGGAGGAGGATCCGGAATCCGGTCGGCCGTACAAGACGCGCTACATCGGTTCGTTCGTCTCAGATTTCCACCGCAACCTGCTGAAGGGCGGCGTCTACATCTATCCGGCGACCAAGAGTAGCCCCGACGGGAAGCTTCGATTGATGTATGAGGCGAATCCGATGGCGATGATCGTCGAGCACGCCGGAGGGCGCGCCACCGACGGCGCAGGCCGCATTCTTGAGGTGACGCCGCAAGCACTTCATCAGCGAACGCCGCTATATATCGGCAGCGATGAAACGGTTCGGCTGGTCGAGGACTTTCTGGCCGGACGCAAATAGAGACGGCTGCGACTCCCCGCTAGAGGCTTAGCCCGAGTACGAGAAAGCTCTTTTCGGCATACGGATTCAGCACGTAGGCGACGCTCAGCGGGAGCGCAAAGTGCTCCGTGATCGGCACGTCTCGCGAGGCCGCCAGCGCCACATCGATAATCCCGAATCCGGACGTGCCGTACATCACGCTTTCCGTTGCCGAAGCTCCAATTCCGAACGAAAGATCGATGCCCTCGATCGAGAACGGATACGAGGCGTTCAGATAGACGGAATTATCCGGATCGTTGTAGGCGAAGTATCCTGCGAACAAGGTTACCGGCAGAGCTTCAGGGCCAGAAAAGGCCACGAAGGGTTCGATATAGTGGGCACCATTGCCGCCGTCGTCGAAGTCAAAGAACCCGGCGCCCAAATTCGGGAAGTAGTAGTCCGTCACTCCAAAAGAGAGGGGGCCGGTCGAATAGCTGAGCCACAGGTCGTGCTCATTGGCATCCGCCGATTCGGGATTCATGGCGTAGGAGGCCCACGTGCCGATTTCGAAGCCTCCAGCGCTGACGGACAGGGCTGGTTGGATGCTCGCTGATTCACCGAAGTCGGTGCCGCGCCAAACATAGCGGCTCACCACATCGGCCCCGAAGCTGAAGCTCTGCGCAATGGCGGGCGTGGCGGCAAGTAGAAGTGCGGTCAGGAATGCGAGGCTCAGTGCCGGTCGTCTTGCGTCCATGGCGGGTCGATGGTTTGCGTTTAGCAACAGTAGGACTGCGCGTCTTCCGTTCCGGTTACTAACTATGAAGGCAACGGAACCGCACGTCCATTAAAAAACATCATTGAATATTGCCGATAGCTTAAGAAAATATGTCATACAATAGCAATAGCCTTAGAACGAAGAACCGCTTGCAGTGGCTGAGGGCTCGCTTTCCGGGCGAATCCGACGAGTCGATTGCGTGAAGAAAGAATGAAATACGCTTTGCAAAGTAGGCTCGGGTATTCTATCGGCCTAAGTGATTATCCCCAATAAAGCATATGAAGTGTATATAATTTAGGGATGAGCTTACCAAAACCTAAATTAGTAAATTGTAAGCGCTACCGAAAGTATCGGACCTTTCGGCCAGGGCTTGCATATTTGCCTTCAACGTACCTTGACCCGGGCGTTAAGAATCGCGTTCTTTAGGTCCACCTGACGGACTGGCCGCGCAGGGACATACACGAAGCTCCGAATGTTATTCACGTCGCCACATACCGATTTCCGACCGTTCCTGCCGGGGCGCGGCGACGTGCACGTCGGAACTCGCGATGCTCTCTCCGGGATTGACCTTCTACTTAGCGGTCGACTTACGCCGACCCTCCTCCTTCTTATTAGCCTTATTCTCATTACAGGCTAAGCGAGAGGTCAATCCCTTAACACATCTCAAGGTATGCGGACGCATCGGTCGGAGGTTGAGGGGCTGACCCTCACGAAGCCGAAACGACGATGCGCATGCCAAAGACCCACGCACGGTTGCTGAACGGAAGCCCGCGCCCAGCGGCACCCAATTTTCCATGCTGCGGCATCTCTGCTGCACCTGCGGGCGTTTATGCGCATCCTCGCCAACCCCGAAACATTCTGGCGAACGACCCGCCGGCCGGCGGTTTCCGCCTACGAACGGCGGCTGTTCCGTCGACGTCACCAAGGCATCCCGCAGCCATACCGGCGCAACCCACACGAAGCACTCAGCCGACGAGCATATAGCAGTATGAAAGAGGACCACGACACGATCACGAAATCCACGTCGGAGAACGGCGCGAACGGCCAGAAGCCATCGCAGCAGGCGCCCACCTCAGTCAAGCGGATGAGCGGCGCCGAGATTTTCCTCCGCGCACTCGAAGCCGAAGGCGTAGAGACGGTCTTCGGGCATCCGGGCGGGGCGGTCATCAAAATCTACGACGAGATGGCGCGCATCAGTCCGAATTTCGAGCACATCCTCGTGCGACACGAACAGGGCGGCACCCACGCGGCAGAGGGCTATGCGAAGGCGACCGGCAAGGTCGGCACCGTCCTCGTCACGAGCGGACCCGGCGCCACGAACACCGTCACCGGAATCGCCGATGCCTACCTGGACTCGGTACCCATCGTCGTTTTCACCGGACAGGTCCCGACGCCGCTGATCGGAAACGACGCCTTCCAGGAGTGCGATACGATCGGGGTTACGCGAAGCATCACCAAGCACAGCTTCCTGGTGCGCGACGTGAAGGATCTCGCGAAGACCGTCAAGCAGGCCTATCACATCGCGCGCACCGGCCGTCCGGGCCCCGTTGTCGTGGACTTGCCGAAAGACGTTCTTCTAGCGGAGACCGAGTTCGAGTATCCAGATGAGATCGGGCTTCGCGGATACGGCGTACCCGCGGGACCCGACGACACCAATATCCAGCGCGCGGCCGACATGATTGGGGCGGCCCGCAAACCGCTGCTTTATGTCGGTGGCGGTGCCGTGGGCTCTGGGGGCAGCAAGCTGCTGACCGAGCTCGCGCGAAAATCACGCATCCCCGTCACGACTACGCTGCACGGTCTGGGTGCATTTCCGGAAGACGACGAGCTCTCGCTCGGCATGCTCGGCATGCACGGAACGTGGTACGCCAATATGGCCGTCCAGAATTCCGATCTGATCATCGCCGTCGGAGCCCGCTTCGACGACCGCGTCACCGGGAAACTCGAGTCATGGGCGCCGCACGCCAAGATCGTACACATCGATATCGATCCATCCTGCATCTCGAAGAACGTCTACGTCGACTGTGCGATCGTCGGCGACGTGCGCGAGGTATTGGAACGCCTGGTTCCGCTGATTGATGAGCGGCCGACGCAGGAGTGGCTGGCACAGATCGACGCGTGGCGCGAGCAGTGTCCGCTCGAGTATGACGAAGGGGACGGCCGCCTGCGTGCGCAGTACGTGCTTCAGCGGCTACGCGAGAAGACGCAGGGCGATGCCGTCGTCGTCACCGACGTGGGTCAGCATCAGATGTGGGCCGCACAGTACCTCAAGTTCCTTCATCCGCGCTCGCACATCACCTCCGGGGGGCTCGGGACGATGGGTTTCAGTCTGCCGGCCGCGATGGGAGCCGCCTTCGGCCTGCGAGGCACGGGAAAGACGGTCGTCTCGATCAGCGGCGACGGCGGCTTTGTCATGAATGCGCAGGAACTCAGCGTTCTCGCCGCGCACAAGCTGCCGGTCAAGATCGTCGTGATCAACAACAACTTCCTCGGGATGGTGCGGCAGTGGCAGGAGCTCTTCCACGAGGAGCGCTTCAGCCACACGGACCTGACCGATACGAATCCCGACTTCGTGAAGTTGGCCGAAGCACACCACTGCGCCGGCCTCCGCGCGGAGAAGCCGGAAGACGTCGACGACGTGATCGCGAAGGCCTGGGAGATCAACGACCGGCCCGTCGTGATGGAATTTCGCGTCATCAAAGAAGAGATGGTCTTCCCGATGGTGCCCGCAGGCGCGTCGACGGACGAGATGATCACGAAGCGGTTAACGCCAAATGCCTTTGTGTAGAGGAGAATAGGGGAAAATGGGCGATGGGAGATATTGACGAGAAGTCAGAGGTCAGAGGTCAGAGGTCAGAAGTCAGAAGTCAGAAGTCAGAGGTCAGAGGTCAGAGGTCAGAGGTCGGACTCTCATCGCCAGGGTTTATTACAAGATCTGACCTCGGACCTCCGACCTCCGACCTCCGACCTCCAAAAAATGAATAGGGAGCGCGAATGAGTAACAACACGACCACTCTTACCCCGCAGCAGATCATCCGAAAGAAGGCTCAGGGTGAGCCGATTGGTTCGGATGAGCGAAAGCGCGAGCAGCGCCACATTATCGCCGTGCTGGTGGAGAACTCGATCGGCGCGCTCAACCGCGTCATCAATCTATTTTCCGCGCGCGGATTCAATCTCGAAAGCGTGGCCGTGGGAGAGACCGACGATCCATCGGTTTCGAGAATGACAATTGTCACGACGGGCGACGACCGGATCATCGCGCAGGTGAATCGGCAGCTGAACCGGCTGGTTGACGTGCTCGAGGTCGAAGACCTCACCGAAAAGCACTACGTCGAGCGCGAGCTCTGCCTGCTGAAGATGAAGTACACCAAGCAGAACCGCTCGGAGCTGATGGACACCCTTGAGATCTTTCGAGGCAAGGTCGTGGACGTGACTACCGAAACGATGACCTTCGAGCTCACGGGTCCGACGAAGAAGATTAACGCCTTCATCGGCATGATGCAGCCACACGGCATCGCAGAGATCGCCCGCAGCGGCCGTGTGGCCATGCGAAGGTCGATGCAGTTTGGGGACTGAGCGCGAGGGTATTGCGAAGAACCACTACCAGAAAGAGGTCAGAAGTCAGAGGTCAGTAGTCAGATCGTCCGACCTCTGACCTCCGACATCCGACCTCTCCAACAAACACGAGAACGATCAGAATATGTCCATAACGGTCCACTACGAATCCGATCCTGATCTCATCAAATCCCGGCGCGTTGCCGTTATTGGCTACGGCAGTCAGGGGCACGCCCATGCCCTCAACCTCCACGACAGTGGAGTAGAGGTCGTCGTGGGCCTGCGGGATGGCTCCTCCTCACGCGTAGAGGCTGAAGCGCGAGGGCTCGCGGTCATGTCGATTAGGGAGGCCACCGAATGGAGCGACGTCGCCGTGCTGCTCGTGCCCGATCAGAACCAGAAGCGCGTCTACCAGGAGCACATGAAGGGGGCTCTCAAGCCCGGAAATGCCCTCGTTTTTGGACACGGATTCAATATTCACTACGAGCAGATCGTCCCGGAAGACGGTATTGACGTCTTCATGGTCGCTCCGAAATCGCCGGGACACCTCGTTCGACGCGTTTTCGAGGAAGGGAGGGGCGTTCCTTGCCTGGTCGCTATTGCGCAGGACGCCTCTGGAGGCGCGCTCGAGCTCGCCCTCAGCTATGCGGACGCCATCGGCGGTATCCGTGCAGGCGTAATTGAAACTACCTTCAAGGACGAGACGGAGACCGACCTCTTCGGCGAGCAGGCCGTGCTCTGCGGCGGCGCCGAAGCGCTGATCAAGGCCGGCTTCGAGACGCTCACGGAGGCCGGATATCCTCCCGAACTCGCCTACTTCGAGTGCCTGCACGAGCTGAAGCTGATCGTCGACCTCATCCACGAGGGCGGTCTCGAGTACATGAATTATTCGATCAGCGACACGGCGGAGTACGGCAATCATACGCGCGGACCGCGCATCATCGACGAATCGACCAAGGCGCGGATGAAGGAAATCCTCTCCGAGG
>CAZQAS010000015.1:33870-38470 GCA_964591285.1 uncultured Rhodothermales bacterium | reverse complement strand
GCGCTCGACGACTTCGACCTTGGCCGCTTCGATCTCTTTGCCGAAGATGCGGAGTGATACGTAGAGCACCGCCGCACCGATCAGCAGCGAGAGCCACCACGGGAATCCGAACCCGGTCGGGATGGTGCCCAGGAGGATCGCCACGGACCCGACCAGCAGCGCGTAGGGCAGCTGCGTCCGCACATGGTCGATGTGATCGCAGCCCGAGGCCATCGACGACAGAATCGTCGTATCGGAAATCGGCGAGCAGTGATCCCCCCAGACCGCGCCGGCCAGCACGCAGGAGACGGACGAGTAGATAATCATGTAGTGCTCGGGCGTCGCCATGTCGTTGATCTGCAGCACGGCCCACGCCAGCGGCACCACGAGCGGCATCAGAATGCCCATCGTACCCCAGCTCGTACCCGTCGCGAAGGCCGTCGCCGCTGCGATCAAAAACACGATCGCCGGAATGATGCCCGGCGGCAGCGATTCGCCAAGCACGGAAACGAGGTAGTCCGCTGTGTGCAGCACCTCGGTAATTGCCGAGAGGGCCCAGGCGAGCACGAGGATCACCATCGCGTAAAGCATCGACTTGACCCCCGAGTACCATGCATCGACCATCTCGTCCACGGGAAGCAGGCGTTGCACGGCCGAAAGAAGCGCCGCCGCCGCCACGCCGAGCAGTGAACCCCACATCAGGGCGCGGTAGGCATCCGCACTCCCGATGATGTCGCGAATCGACGTGCCCTCGCCCGTCACGTACAGGCCACCCAGCACGGACGCAACCAACACAACGACCGGGACCACCGCGTTCACCGCACGGTGGGGAATGTCCTCCTTTGCCCCGAGCTCCGTCCCGGAAACCGCCGCCTCGTCCACCTTCGCGTCCGGCGCCAGCACCTGCCCGGTTCGCCGGGCCCGCCGCTCGGCTCGTAGCATCGGCCCAAACTCCTTCGGCGACGTCGCGATCGCGAACACGAAAAAGATCGCCAGAATAGGATAGAAGCTGTAGAGAATCGAGTTCAAGAAGATCGAGTAGGCCGACTCGTCGAACCCGGGAATCCCGGCCACGGCCGTCCCGATGAGCCCGACCTCGTATCCGATCCACGTCGTCACGAAGGCGAGACACGCGACGGGAGCGGCCGTCGAATCCACGAGATAGGCCAGCTTCTCGCGCGAAATGCGAAGCTTGTCGGTTACCGAGCGCATCGTGTTACCGACGATCAGCGTATTCGCGTAGTCGTCGAAAAAGATCGCGATCCCCAGGAGTGCCGTCGCGGCCTGCCCGCGTCGTGCCGTATCGGCCCACTTCACGATGTGCGCGACCACTCCCTGCATCCCGCCGTTTTTCGAGATGATGCCCACCATCCCGCCGATCATCAGGGAAAACAGGATGATGGCGGCGTGATCCGGATTGGCAAGTGCCTCGAGGACGTACACCTGAAACGTTTGCAAGAAGCCGCGCCATAGCGCCGAAAGATCCATCCCGAGCGCGGCGAACGCTCCCATCCAGATCCCAAAGAAGAGGGCCGGAATGACCTGTTTGAATATCAGCGCGATGGCGATCGCCAGTACCGGTGGGAGAACGGAGACCCACCCCGGAATGACCATCGTCTGATCGCTTGCCACGGTCTCCCCGTCCTGCACGAGTTCGATGCGCGTGCTTCCGAAGCCGGTGACGGCGACCTCGTCGGCGCGGAGACTGCCATCCGCCTCGGGCGTCATCGCGGTGGGCTGCCCCCCGGCGACGCGCAGCACGAACGTCGCTCCCGTGTCGGCGGGGGGCGCGTCGGGGACGGCGCGAACGGTGGCCGGCCACCCCTGGAGAACGACGTCCGGCGCTTCAATCGTGTAGGTTTGGGCGCGCGCGCTCTCCGGCCGTCCGGCGGTCGCAGCGACAAGCAACAGCAACAGCAGCAGCGCCGCTTTCGCAATCACGTTGGCCCGTGCGGCTACCTCCTGATCACGGACGTAGTGTGGGCGATCGAAGCAGCATCTCGCCATGGTGTGCGGCCTCATCCGGTCGTGCCGAAAATACGGTCGCCGGCATCGCCGAGTCCGGGACGGATAAACGCGTTCTCGTCTAGTCCGCGGTCCAGCGCCGCCGCAAGGATGGGCACGTCGGGATGGGCCTCATTGACGGCGCGGACGCCCTCCGGCGCGGCCACGAGGCAGACGAACTTGAAGCGTCGAGCGCCGACGTCTTTGAGATGCGAAATGGCTTGTACGGCGCTGCCGCCGGTGGCGAGCATCGGATCGACGACGAATACGTGCGCATTGCCGACCCGCTCGGGAATATTGCTGTAGTAGCCGATCGGCTGGTGCGTTTCCTCGTCCCGCTTCATTCCGAGATGACCGACGCGCGCCTCGGGAACGTAGCGTACGAAGCCGTCGACCATCCCGAGCCCGGCCCGGAGAATCGGAACGACGAATACCTCCTCCTCCAGCTCGACGCCATTTGTCGACTCCAGCGGCGTCTCAATCTCGACATTTCGGACTCGAAGGTCCCGCATCGCCTCATAGGCGAGAATCGCCGCGGCGTGTCCGATCTTATCGCGAAAGACGCCGTGCGGCGTCCGCCGGTCACGCAGGATGGTCAAATCGCGGTGCAGCAGCGGATGATCAGCGACGGTGAGGTTCTCCATGGCTATGCCCTGGAATCGTGTCCCTCGTCTCCTCCGCCGGAGCGCTCGCCCTTCCGCTTGGCACGAGACTCTTCCTTCTTGCGCCGCTTCGCCTCGACCGCGCGCTGGTGTGCATCGACGTTGTCGAGCCACGCCTTGTCTCTGAAGTACTTCTTCGCAGAGTCGCGCACGCCTCCGGAAAGCAGCACGAGCGCAAGCAGGTTCGGCAGGATGACGATCCCGAGAAACACGTCGCCCAGCGTCCAGATCGTCGCCAATGCGAGCGTCGCGCCGACGAAGTGCATCAGGACGAACACCATCTTGTACGGCAGCACGGCCTTCTCTCCAAACAGATAGTAGGCGCATCGGTCGCCGTAGTAGCTCCACGAAATGGCCGTTGAGATGGCGAAGAGGAGCACACTCAAAATCACGATATACCCACCCCAGTCTCCGAGCGGCGAGAGTCCCTGCTGGAAGCCGAGCTGCGTAAGCGGTGCCCCGTTTTCTACTGCATCGCCGTAGAGCTGCGTGTAAACATTCCCCTCCGGATCGACCGCGCGATTCTCTCCTGGAATAATCTCGCCGGTGAAGGGCTGCGTGTGATTGACGTCGAGATAGAAGGTCTCGACGGGCACGTCGTGCCATGCAAACTGAATGGAAGCGGGACCGCTCTGGGGACGCCCGTTCTGGATGAGAACGTTATCCGGCGCCTGCTCGCCGGCGAATAGACCCTGTTCTCCTTCGATGACGTAGCTGACGTCGCCGGACGTAAGATCAAAGGCGGTCGGTACCCGCTGCTCCCAAGCGCCAGTCATGATGATCACCAGCGCCGTCATCGTGCAGATGATGATGGTGTCGATGAAGGGCTCCAACAGGGCCACGACACCTTCCGAAACCGGCTGGTCCGTCTTGGCAGCGGAGTGCGCGATGGGCGCCGACCCTTGCCCCGCCTCGTTCGAAAAGAGGCCGCGGCGCACCCCCCACATCAGCGTCACGAGGAAGGCTCCGGTGCCGGTGCCGGCCACGCCGGCCGTCGGATTGAAGGCCTCCCGGACGATGAGCGCGAGCGTTGCCGGCAGCTCGCTGATGTTGAATACGATGATGATCGCCGCTCCGATCACGTAGACGGCCGCCATAATGGGCGCGAGGATGCCCGTCACGCGCCCGATCCTCCCAATGCCGCCAATAATGACCATGGCCACGATGGTGGCCGTGACGAGGCCCGTAATCCAGACCGCAATCCCGAATTCCGACGCCACGACGTCGGCTACCGTGTTCGCCTGCACGCCGTTGCCCGTCAGGAACGCCGTGAACATGAGCAGACCTGCGAAGAGCACCGCGAGCGGCTTCCATCGCTTGCCCAATCCCTTCTCGATGTAGTACATCGGACCGCCGGCGACCGTCCCCTTCCATCCCGCCGCATCCTCGCCGCCGATCACCTCGCGGTACTGCTGGGCGAGAGTGACTTCGGTAAACTTGGTGGCCATCCCGAGGAATGCAGTGACCCACATCCAGAAGAGCGCCCCGGGGCCGCCCCAGTGAATAGCGATCGCCACGCCCGCGATGTTGCCGATGCCGACGGTCGCAGAAAGCGCCGTGGTAAGCGCCTGAAAGTGGGGAACGTCGCCGGGCTCATCCGGATCATCGTACTTACCGGACGTGACGGCGAAGCCGTGGCCGAGCCGGCGAATCTGGATGAAGCTGAGCCGGATCGTCAGGAAGACGCCGACGCCGAGGAGCAGGATAACGACGATGGGAATGGATTCGCCACCGACCTGAGGCCCTAAATTCCAGACAACGTGCTCCAGCCAGCCTACGACCTGTTCAAGCCAACCCATGCGCTGAATCTTTGATGCTTAGTTGCAGTCGACGGAGGTACGGTCCGCTTCCATGGTAAGTGGGACCCTGGGGAGACGTAGTTGGAGATGCGTGCGGCCCGCTTTTTGCCAAACGGCCCTAATATAAACGCCTGGATATAGCGCCGCAAACCGGGT
>CAZQAS010000015.1:0-33770 GCA_964591285.1 uncultured Rhodothermales bacterium | reverse complement strand
GCCGCATCGAAGGAGAACCCGTCGTAGGCGGCCTCAACGAAGAAGCCGGCCCCCTCCACGAGATTCTGGACGTCGGCAACGCGGTAGGCGCGCTGTACGTGCTCCTCCTTAAAGGTCCGGTTCCCGACACGGAGTTCGATGACCGTGCGGTGCAGATTCGAGGCGGGGTCGAAGCGGCTGCGGCGGACGTAGGAGAAATCCTCCCGGCTGTCGCTGCTCTCAAAATACGGTTCGTTATTGACGGAATTTGCCGGCGTGCTCTGATCAACAATAAATATGCCGTCGTCGACGAGCGCGGCACGCGAACAGCGGAGCATGTCCAGGATGTCCCTTTTCTCGAGGAGATAATTCAGGCCGTCGTAGAGCAGCAGCACGGCGTCGAAGCGCTCGCCGAGGTGAAAGTCGGCAAAATCGGCCGTCTTGAAGTGAATGTTTGCCTCCGCCTCGTCGGCTTTGCGGCGAGCCACCTCCAGCATCGCCTCGGACCCGTCCGTGGCGACATAGCGATAGCCGCCACGAGGCTGCAGCAGGAGCGCGAACGATCCCGTGCCGCAGCCGAGCTCGAGCAGCGAAGCAGCCTCCGGTCGATGCCGTTCGAGGAGTTCCTGTACGTACGCCGCCCAGGCTTCGTAGTCAACGTGCGACATTACGAAATCGTAGCCCGCCGCTAACGCCGTATACGGCCGCGCCGGCTCGGCCAGGCTGGACCCGTTTCTATCGCCCATCCATCAACCCGCTTTGCGTTGGCTACGCTGCGTGGCGCGGCGTCGTGAAATGTCGACGGCCAGGTAGATGGCGCTACGCATGCTTCCCGGCGACGCCTTCCCCTCTCCGGCAATGTTGAACGCCGTGCCGTGATCCGGGGAGGTGCGCACGATCGGGAGACCGGCCGTATAGTTCACACCGCTCTCGAAGGCCAGCGTCTTGAATGGCACGAGGCCCTGATCGTGGTACATCGCCAGCACGGCGTCGTAGAGCCGATAGCCGCCGATTGCGAAGAATCCGTCGGCTGGAAACGGTCCGAAGACGAGCGAACCCTCGTCGCACGCCTCCTGAACGGCCGGGACGATGGACTCGAGCTCTTCGCGTCCCAGCACGCCGCCTTCTCCGGCGTGCGGATTCAAACCCAATACGGCAATTTTGGGGCGCTGAATGCCAAAATCGTGGACGAGCGTCGAGCTGATTACGCGGATCTTCTCAAGGATCGCGGTACGCGTCACACCCTTCGGAACGTCCCATATCGGCATGTGCCCGGTGACGAGTCCGACGCGAAGGTTCTCGGAGATCATCATCATCGTGTAGTCCTCGCATCCGGTTCGGCTCGCGATGAACTCCGTGTGACCCGGCTGCTTGTAGCCGGCCTTCGAGATGGCTTCTTTGTTGATGGGCGCCGTCACCATGCCGTCAACCTGTCCTTCGAGGCAGAGATCGACGGCGCGCTCGACGGACGTCATCGCGACGCCGCCGGCCTCGCCGGACACCTGGCCGAAGACGACGTTGAGCTTCTCGCCGTTCGTTATGTCGAGCACGACGACGTCACCGGGCGTAACCACGTCGGGCACGCTCGTAACGACCTGCGTCTTCAGGTCGTTATAGCCGAGTCGCGATGCGTGGGTGCTCAGGACGTGTGCCGATCCTACGATGATCGGCTGAACGAATCTGGCGAGGCGAGTATCGAGCAGACTCTTGAGGACGACCTCCGGCCCAACGCCGTTTGAATCGCCCAGCGTAATGGCGATGCGCGGCCTCTTTGCTCGATCATTCGACACATCGGATCTATATGCCTGGGGAGCATGGTCGGACATGATGTTTGGACAGCATTCATCTATACGTGCGAAATTCGGGAGGCCGCTCTCGTGATGAGGCAGGGTCCCGGTTTCGTGGAAGGCCTGTGCGCTGCGGAGATGCAGCCACCCCGTATGCCAACGTGAAATTTTGGTGTACGTTTCCGGAAAGGGTCGCGTGCGCAGCTGAGGTGCCGGTCGAGTTAGCTTCCGATGGCGTCGAGTTAGCTTCCGCTGCCGTTCTCACCGGCCGCTCCGCTCACAGACTCCTCGAGCGAAAGCGGCTCGAGCGACGAGGGGGCCCAGAAAACGAATCGGCGTCCGTCAGGATACGTCCAGACTTGCTGCACGCCGCCGGTGCTGGGAAACGAATTGGAAATGTCCTCAGGCGAACCGTGCACGATGTAGATGCGAGCGGCATCCGTCCGCAGACCATCCGGAAGCGGTGTTCGGCCCGTCCGGAACTCGGAGGCCGCGTAGTCGATGCGATCGTAATACTCCTGCATCAGTTCATTGACGACGGTCCGCGGCGACGGATCGCGCTGATCCCAGTAAGCTCGAAACGCCTCGATCCGATCTTTACGCGAGCCGCGCAGCATCGACCGAATGCGATCCCGGCTCTCGATGAAGGAGAGGTTTCGAATGGCCACGTCCACGTCGTAAAGCGATAACGGCATGTCGCGCCAGTGTGTCTGGAAGAACGTTCGGCGGGTACGCGTCTCCTCGTCGGTGCGCAATTCAACCTCGAGCAGGTAGGCGCCGTTCGCCAACGAGTCCGTGCCGAGATCAAGCACGGCGAGTCGACCTATGTCGTCCTGCGCTCGCCAGCAGAAGCAATCCGACTCGAGTTCGCCGATGGGGAGGGCCGACTCGAGGTCCGTCGAGCCTTCTAGGAGGAGCCGGTCCTCGCGCGACAGTTCGAAGTCCTCGCGCAATTCGGCTCGCGTCCCGGGTGAGGCTCGCTCCCGTCCGCCCAACTGCGGCCCGCGGGGCGCTCCGTTGGGATCGAGTCGATAGAGTCGGTAGTCGAGCCGTGGATCCGATCCGGAGAAGGCCATCGGCACGGCCGTCGATACCTTCCTGCCGAATGGTACGTCGCCTCGGAGACTGGTTGCCGATAGTTCGACGAAGGTGCTGTCCGCACGCCGCACGTCGGCAAAAAACGGCGTCCCGATCCCCCCGCCGGTGAAGTCCACGACATCGAACGGCTGGCGGGGCGCACTACCCCGGCTGCCGTCCGTACCGCCCGCCAGCGTCACGCGGTACGCATAGGTGCCGGGATCGAGGTCGAAGTGAACGTGGCCGGCGATATCCTCCGCATCGCTGCTCGTCTCCTCAAACGTCCTCGCTCGCTTGACGCCCCGCCACATCGTGTCATCGACCTTCTCACCTTCCCGGTAGATCTCCACAGTGACGTCGGCCTCTGAGACAAACTCGTCGCCGTCCTGGACGAAGACCAGCCGCGAGTTCGGGATGCGAAACGCAACGAGTACCTGCGGCGACCCCGAGCCCGGCAGCACGATCGCCTCGTGATAGAGCCGTGCTCCATCGTACCGAAATGCCATCTGCGCGTAGCGATCCTGTGCTGCCGCATGGAGCAGCGGGATGCAAAGAAGTGCGAGCGGGGCAATGCGCCGCGCCCAGTTGGCAAGCGTCTGCTTCACAAGATTGTCCTCTAGAAACTGCTGCGGATGCCCCTTCGCAGGCTACCGCTTTCGGGGATCGGCATAATCCCGTAGAAACTCAACGAGAAGCCGAACACCGAAGCCGGTCCCGCCCTTCGAACGGTAGGGTTTGTCCTCCGTCAGGAACGACGGTCCGGCGATGTCGACGTGAATCCACGGGTAGTCAATGAAATGCTCCAGGAATTTCGCCGCCGTGATGGAGCCGGCCTCGCGACCGCCGACGTTCTTGATGTCGGCAACATTGCTTTCGAGCTGCTTGCCGTAGTGGGCGTACATGGGCAGGCGGTGGACGAGATCGCCGCTCCGCGTGCCTGCAGCCTCGATCGAGGCAATTCGCTCTTCCGAGCCCGGCCATTCGTTGGTCATCACGGCCGCCACTTCCGACCCGAGGGCAATGACCTGCGCACCCGTCAGCGTTGCCAGGTCGACGACCAGCGTAGGCTTGTACGTCTGTGCGTAGGAGAGCGCATCGGCAAGAATGAGCCGTCCTTCGGCGTCGGTGTTCAACACCTCGACCGTCTTCCCGGAGTGCATCCGCAGGACGTCGCCCGGCACGAATGCATTCTCGCCCGGACGGTTGTCGGTTGCGGGGATTAATCCCACGATGTAGATCGGAAGTTCGAGCCGCGCGACGGCTTCGATGGCACCGACGACCGCCGCGGCACCCGCCATGTCGGCCTTCATCTGATCCATCGAGTTTTTCGTGGGCTTCAACGAGAGTCCGCCCGTATCGAAGACGATCCCCTTGCCGACGAGCACGATCGGTTTTTCGTTGTTGGCGTTCTCAGGCCGCCACTCCAGCACCGTGAACGTCGGAGGTTCGGGGCTGCCGCGATTCACAGCCAGCAGGCCGCCCATTCCCTCCTCCTCAATCAGCGTCTTGTCCCATACGGAAGCCGAAAAGCCGTGCTTCTTGCCGTGCTTCTCGATGAATCTGGCCAGCGCGGTCGCGCTCTTCTCATCCGGCGACGTGTTGACGAGGTCCCGCGCCGTGGCCACAGCCTCGGCCACGATCTTCCCTCGCTCGACGCCGCGCCGGCTTGCCTTCTCCTCGTCTTCGACGTGCAGGACGAGCCGCTGTGCGCCCGTATACTGATCGTTGCCTGTCTTGTAGCGGAGGAATTGATAGGCAGCAAGGATGTAGCCCTCGACGAGCGCCTGACCGACGACCTCCGAATCGACGTCGACGGAGGGCTGCACGATGCCGACGGTCTCGGCCTTACACTTTCGCGAAAGCGCCTCGCCGGCCGCAACCGCGCGCCGCAGCACCTCAGCATCCACGTCAGAGCGGCTTCCCAGCCCGACGAGCCCGAGCCGCTTCGCCGGTGCACCCTCCGGGTACATCAAAACCGAGTCGTCCGTAGATCCGGTAAAGTCATCCGCCGCATAACGAACGCCCAGTCCGAGCTCTTCGGCGAGCGATCGTAGCCGATCCGGACATTCTTCTTCCGTGAGTGGAACGATGAGGAGATCAACGTCCAACTCGGATAGTGGGAGCGTCGTAATCGAAACTTTCATGCGTTCGTCGATAAACCTTGAATTGAGCTCGATCGCGGGAGGCAAACATCCAGTACGACCGGCCCCTCGCTACTTCTCCTGAGACTTGAGCTCCACGAGGGAGGAAAGATACGACTCGTCCTCTTCGGTGAGCTGCACCTCGTCCTCTATCTCCAGTTCGAGGAACCGTGGGGCCGCGGACGTGACTCGTTCGATGGCCACCTCGAGCGGCTCTGTGACGTAGGCACCGGAGGCGTTCTTGTGGCCGCCCCCGCCGAAAGCGCGCGCCCAGTCATTGACGTGCGCATCCCCTTTCGATCGAAAGCTCATCTTCGTTCCGCCTTCGGTTTCGAGAAACAAAATCGCCGCCTTCACTCCTTCGATCGAAAGCGCAAAGTTCACGATGCCTTCGGTGTCCTCACTACCGCCGCCGGTTTCCTTGAACATCCGCGGGGTGACGACCATATAGGCGACTACGCCGTCGTAAAGGAGCGTCAGCGTGTCCAGCACGCGTCCGAGCAGTCGGATGCTCTCCGTCGAACGCGTGTCGAAGACGGCCGTGTGGATCGGCGTCGGAGTGATCTCGCCCCGCTCCAGGATGTCGGCGATGATCCGATGAAGGGCGGGGGTGACGTTACTGTAGCGGAAGGATCCGGTGTCCGTCATGATCGCCGCGTAGAGCGCCGTCGCCATTTCCGTGTCGATGCAATCGGCATCATGGGCGGCGATTATCTCGTAGATGAGCTCGCCGGTCGACGAGGCCGTCTCCCTTCTGAAGGCGATGTCGAACCATCCTTCCGGATGCGTGTGATGATCGACGAGCACCTTCCGTCCGCGCGCATTCTGCACCGGACCGACGAGTTTGCCCAGCCGATCCTTGGCGTTCGTATCGAGGATGAAGAGCACGTCGGCCGCATCGACGCTCTTTCGCTGCTCAATACCGCCGTCAAACACCTGAACGTGCTCGATGCCCGGCATCCAGTCCATGTTCATCGGTGGTGGATCACTGTTGATCATCGCCACCTCTTTTCCCAGCGACTCGAGGAAACGTCCGAGCGCGATCTCCGATCCGAGGGCATCACCGTCCGGACGGATGTGCGTGGTGATGAAGAATCGGTCGTGCTTCGATATGAGAGCGAGGATGTCGTCTATCATCGGGAGGAGGAACTTGACGAATACAGTCTATTCTTTACGATGCGTGAAAATCCTCGTTCCTGAGACGGCTTTGGGTCGACCGGCTTGGCAACGCCTACAGGCCGATCACGTAGCCCTGCAGGTCGCGATCCGCACGAAACCGGCCCGTTGCATGCACCTCCGCCGAGGTACTGCCGATGTTCAGACTCGCCACCGTGCCGCGGAGCGTCGCATCAAATCGCCCTGCGATGAGCGTATCCGTAGCCGTCGAGAGCGTCAGCGTTCCGCTGACCGCTCGAAGATCTCGCAGCATCCCTTCACGATAGAACATTGCGAAGGCCGCCGGACTTGCAGCGGTCAGCGTGTCGGTCGGCGCTTCTAGCGGATAGTCACCGGTGGACGGCAGAGATGTATCCGATCGAGAGAAGACGATTCCGCCGGCAAAATCGAACCCCGTGTTGAGTCGAATGATGAAACGGTAACTACCGCTGACCGGCTCGACGACCTTACCGAAGTCCGCACTGCCCGCCAGCGTGTCCGTTACGGCATTGCCTAGTACCGCACGAAACTCGGTCGACGTGTCGTCACCGGGATCTGATTGCACGCCGGAAGGCATTTCTACCGCCGAATCACCCGAGCCGCACCCCGACGCGGCCGCGGCCGCGATCATGAGCATCAGCGCCACAAACCGCCGGGCACCCGCCATCCCGAGCCGTCGTACAGACGCCTCGTCGAAACACCGCGTGCATATAACCATCTCTACTCTCCCTTGGAGCCCTTGATGCCGCTCAGACTCCGCTCAGAAAGCAGATTGACGTCATACGTACGTATGCGGCTGTTCCGGTCGCGGTGGCGTTTGCGGGCGAGTTCGATCATTCGGTCGATGAGCTCATCAAAGGGGATGCCGGCAGGATCCCAAAGATAGAAGGAAAACGAGCCCGGAATCGTATTGATCTCGTTGAAGTAGACCTCGCCGGTCGTTTCGTCGATCATAAAATCGATGCGAGCGACGCCGCCGCATTCGAAGAGCTGAAAAATGCGCACGGCGAGCGATCGGATGCGCTCCGCGGCGGCGTCGTCGAGCGGTGCCGGGATGATGCGGTCGAGCGAAGCCATTCCGCCCGGCCCCTGCTCCGACTGCTTCGTCCCACGGCGTGCCCCCTTCGATCCGCCGCCGTCGTCGCTGCCGCGCATGTACTTCTCCTCGAACGTGAGAAGCTCTTCGCCCTCGGTACGCACCGGCTGCTCCAGAACACTCGTCACGGCCTCGTCGGCATCCCCCAGAACGGCGCAGTTGATCTCCTTCAGCTGCGTGACGGCGTGCTCGACCACGATCTTGTCGTCGTAGCGAAGAGCCTCCTCGACGGCGCGGCCCAGCTCTTCGCGATCGTCGGCCTTTCCGATGCCGATCGACGATCCGAGACGCGCCGGTTTGACCACGACCGGATAGCCGAGCTCCGACTCGCACCGATCCAGCCACTCCTCTTCGCGATGCGCCCATTCCGACTCGCGGAAGCCGACGAAATCGACGATGGGGACGTCTTGATCTCGGCAGATTATCTTCGAGACGATCTTGTCCATCCCAGCGGCGGAGCCCATGATCGTGCTGCCCGTGTAGGGCACGTTGAACGTTTCGCAGAGGCCCTGAAGGCCGCCGTCCTCGCCCGATCCGCCGTGTAGTCCGAGAAATACGACGTCGATCGAAAACTCGCGTGGCTTTCCTGAGAAGATGCCGCCCGATCTCTTCTCGATGAGGAGCAGGGAGCCGAACGATCCCGCATCGACGCGAACGGGTACGGCACGCCGGCGCACGTCGTCGAGATCCGTATAGGCGTCGATGTCGAGCAGCACGTCGCCCGTAAACCACGTACCATCCTTGCCGATGTAGACCGGCACGACGTCGTAGCGCCCGGCGTCCATCGCCGCAATCGCCTGTAGCGACGAGATGACGGAGACCTCGTGCTCGGGCGAGACCCCGCCGAAAACGACCCCAACGCTGAGCTTGCCGGATGCATTTTCCATGCTCAAGAATCGGGGTCTGTCGCTATGAAGTGCTTTCTATTATATATGGCCCACGCCCGGCCGACCATCGGCGTACCAACGTAAGGCGTATTCCGGCTCTTCGAATGGATGTGCCGCTTCTCGAACGTCCACCGGGTCGACGCGTCGAAAATCGTCACATTCGCCTCGGCCCCCTCCTCTATCTTCGGGATCGGCAGCCGGAGGATCCGACGCGGCTCCACGGTCAGTTTGCGCACGGCGTCAGCTACCTCCAGAATGCCCGGTTCGATCAATTCCCGCCCGATCAAGCCCCACGCGGTTTCAAGTCCCAGGATGCCGAACGGCGCAGCGAGAAACTCCACTTCCTTCTCGAACGTGGCGTGCGGCGCATGATCCGTGCATATCGCATCAATCGTGCCGTCACGTAGGCCCTCCTTGATCGCCTCGAGGTCGGCCTCGCTCCGCAGCGGCGGATGCATCTTCGTGTGCGTGTCGAAGTCGGACGTCTCCACGGCCTCGTGTGTGAGCGAGAAGTGATGCGGACAGACCTCCGCCGTGACGAGAATCCCCCGCTCTTTCGCACGCCGCACGAGTTCGACGGCCGTGGCCGTTGAGATGTGGGCGACGTGAATCGATCCGCCCGTAAACTCGGCCAACAGCACGTCGCGGGCGATCATGACCTCCTCGGCGAGCGCCGGGATACCGGAGATCCCGAGCCGCGTGGAGACCTCGCCCTCGTGCATGTGCCCACCCTGGTTGAGCGTGAGCTCCTCCATGTGATTGATGATGGGCCGATCGAGCGAGGAGCTGTATTCGAGGGCACGCCGCATAAGGCCTGCGTGCTGCACGGGGGCGCCGTCGTCGCTGAAAGCCACTGCTCCGCCGTCGACGAGGTCGGCCATCTCGGTGAGCTCCTTGCCCTCGCGTTTCTTGGAGACGCACGCGATCGGATGCACGTCGACGGCCGTGGCCTCCGCACGCTCGACAATGAACTCGACGACGTCGCGCGTGTGGATCGGTGGATCGGTGTTGGGCATGCAGGCTACGGCGGTGAACCCGCCGAAGGCCGCCGCCCGAGCACCCGTCTGGATCGTCTCCTTATATTCCTGGCCCGGCTCGCGGAAATGCACGTGCATGTCCATCCAACCGGGAGAAATGATCCTCTCCGAGCAGTCGTACTCGGGAAGGTCGTCCGCCTGTAGATCGGAACCGATCGCGTCGATCCGTCCATCGCGGATCAGCACGTCCGCTTCTCGTTCCGTGCCGGTTTCAGGATCCAGAAGGCGGCCGCTGCGAAGCAGGAGATCGGGCGTCATGCGCGCGCTGCGTTCAGACTAAAGATTGTCGACGAGGAAGTCGGTCATTTTCGTGTACAAATGCAGGCGCGTGTTCCCACCATGGATGCTGTGATTGCGGCCCGGGTAGATCATCATGTCGAATTGCTTGCCGGCCTCTTGCAGCGCATCGACCATCTGCATCGCGTTCTGAAGATGGACGTTGTCGTCCAGATCTCCGTGTATTATCAGAAGTTCTTGACTGTCCCGCAAACGATCGGCGTACGTAACGGGAGCGCTCGCGCGGTAGCCTTCCGGATTTTGCTGCGGGGTGGACATGTAGCGCTCCGTGTAAATCGTGTCGTACTGCCGCCAGTCCGTCACCGGCGCCACCGACACGCCGACCTCAAAGACGTCCGGGCCGTCGCCGGTGAGCATCGACATGAGCGTCAGGTATCCGCCGTAGCTCCAGCCCCAGACGGCCGTCCGCGACCGATCGACGTACGCCATGTCGCTCAGATGCTCGGCCGCCGCGATCTGGTCCTCGGCTTCGAGGATGCCCAGCTGACGGTACGTTGCGCTCTTGAAGGCCTTGCTCCGCCCCCCAGTACCGCGGTTGTCGACGCTGGCCACGATGATGTCGTGCTGATCGGCCAGGTAGGCGTGCCAGAGATAGCGGCTGCCGCCCCAGGAGTTTTCGACGTACTGCGAACCCGGCCCGCCGTAGACGTACAGCAGCAGAGGATATTGCTTCGACGGATCGAAATCGCTCGGCTTGATGAGATAGGCGTTGAGCGATTGGCTGTCCGCCCCTGGGACTTCAGTGAATTCGGGATACGGAAGAGCGTACTGTTCCAGTCGCGCCATCAACTCGTCATTGTCTTCGAGCACCTGGATTATCGTTCCGTCGGCCGTATGGAGTGAGGTGATGAGCGGCGTGCGCACGTCGGAGAATCGGTCGATGAAGTAGCGCAGATCGCGCGACATGCTCACGCTGTGCCAGCCGGAGCGATCCGTGATTCGGGTGGGATTCGACCGTACCGCCGAAACCTCTCCGTCACCTCCAGCCGGTCCCGCTTCGGCGGCGTTACGTAGCGCCTTCTGGCCGGAGCGTCTAGTAGTGACGGGTCCCGCCGCCGACACGGCTGGATCATATGGGGCCCAATAAAGATGCCGCTCGAGCGGGGAGGTGATCGTACCACTAAAGTACACGGCATTCCGCTCTGCGTCGATGCCATGGAAATGCGTCACGTTCCAGTCGCCGTTCGTCAACCGGCGCACGAACGTACCATCAATTTCGTACAGATACAGGTGCCGGTATCCGTCTCGCTCACTCAGCCAGACGAAGTGATCCCCGTCTTCGAGGTACGTGAGCGTCCCACCGGCGAGGTCACCGAAGCTGGTCTCCACGTCCAGCCACGTGTCACTTTGGTCGCTGAGCACCACCTCGACGGACATCTCCGAGGGGTCGCCGTAGAGAAGATCGACGTCATTCTGATCTCGGTTCAGTCGAAACATCCAAACGTAGGACGAGCCGTCGATCTCGGGCGTCCAACCGAACTGCGGAATGTACTCGAGGGAATCACCGCCGGCATTCCACGTCCCGGTGTCAAAGAATCGGTTGGTCCCGTCGGTCACGTCGACTATTCCCACGTGGATCTCACTGTTGACCTCGCCGGCCTTCGGATACCTAAACCGGATGAGCTCCGGATACTGCCCGCGAAGATCGGTCATCAGGAACTCTCTCGTGTTGGACTCATCGAGCTGAACGTACGCGATACGCTCGCCGTCCGGACTCCAGGCCCATCCATCCCGCAGGCCGAATTCCTCCTCGTAGACCCAGTCCGTCGTGCCGTTGATGATCTCTCCTTCCGCCCCGTCGAACGTCAACTGCACCTCCGATCCATCCTCCAAATCGACGACGAAAAGGTTGCGATCGCGCACGAAACCGACCCGGCGTCCGTCGGGACTGAATTTCGCGAACATCTGAAAACCCTCCTCACGCTCGCTGAGAGGCGTTAGCTCCTGCGCATCGACGTCGTAGACGTAGTAGTAGCCTTTGGTATTGTAGCGCCAGACCTGCTCGGAGTCTGTAAAAAGGAGCACGCGCGACCCGTCGGTGCTGTATTCGTATTCTTCGATCTCGATCAGGCGATCGACGTCGTCCGCATACAGATGGCTTCCATCGATGAGCACCTCCTGCTCCTCCGTCTCGAGGTTATAGCTGACGAGATGCGTCGCGGCGCTCGATGGATGCTCGTCGACGAACGTAATCACGGGGCCGGTCTTCGCCCAGCGTCCGCCTTCGAATTCTTCGGGCGAGAAGGTCTCGGACGCGTGGATCGCTTCCAGCGTGAGTTCGCGGGTGGCGGTCTCCTGCCCCGCGGCCGGAACGACTCCCGTGAGCGCGAGCAGTACGGCGACAATCCAGGTGCAGAACGTATTCTTCAGCATGATCCTTTTGCTGTCGTGCTTGCGAGAACCGGATTAGCGGACCTGGCGCGAAGTGCATGGGAGGCCGGCACCGGCGCTGATTGTAACGAGGATCCGTTTAAAGGTTTCGGGGGATGCGCGGCCTGAACCGTTCGTCCACCTTCCGAGTAAGGCCACCATTATCGTCACGCACCTGTCGCGATTTCATGAAGCAGACCGAACAGCAACACGGGAGCGTGGACGGACGCTCGTCGGCCCTCGACGTTATGCGGAGGACGGGCCTCGTACATACGCCGACGGTGGCCGAGGTCGACCTGTCAAAGCTTCTGGCCAATCTGGACGTATTTCGTGCTACCGGGGCGGAGGTCATGGCGGTCGTCAAGGCGGACGGCTACGGACACGGTGCGGTGCGCGTAGCGGGCGCGCTCTCGAATGCCGGCGTCGAGCACTTCGCCGTCGCCACCGTGCCCGAGGGCGTGGAGCTGCGACAGTCCGGCCTGAGCGGGCGCATTCTCGTCTTTGCCGCACCGCTGCCCGAGTATCTCGGTGCGTATGCGCGGCACGATTTGGACGTCACCGTCTGCTCGGATCAAACGGCCCGTGCCGTATGCGAGGCGGCCGGCGACGACCGGAAACTACGGGTGCACGTGAAGGTCGACACGGGGATGGGCCGCATCGGCGTACCGACGGATCGCGCCGAGGACGTGATCCGCCGACTCGACCGAGCGCACGGCGTAACGCTGGCCGGTCTCTGGACCCATTTCGCGACGGCTGACGAGCCCGACCTCGATTTCACGCACTGGCAGCTCGAGCGCTTCCGGACGCTCGTAAGTACTGTTGGCGACGCGGCCGAGAACGTCCACGCCGCCAACAGCGCCGCCGCACTCCGCCTGCCGCAGAGCTATGCTTTCGACCGGTCCCTGATCCGCGTCGGGATCGGATTATATGGATACACCGCCTTGGACGGACTGGCCGCCAATGCCGGCCTTCAGGCAGTCATGCGGATGACTTCACGAGTCACCCACATAAAGCACGTTGAGCGGGGCACGACGATTTCCTACGGACGGCGCTGGCGCGCCGAGCGCCGCACCCGCATCGCTACGGTTGGTGCCGGCTACGCAGACGGCTATCCGCGCCTCGTCACCAACCGCGCGAACGTGGGCATCGGCGGAGCGCGGTATCCAGTTGCCGGCACCGTCTGCATGGACATGTTTATGGTCGACGTCAACGATCGCGACGACATCCAGCCGGGCGAGGAAGTCGTCCTGTTTGGAGATGGCGGGCCGGATGCCTTCGAGCTCGGCGCCTGGGCGGAGACCATCCCATACGAAATACTTACGCGCGTTGCGGCGAGAGTGCCGCGGGCCTACGTCGAAGGCGGCGGCCGCTCCTCTCCCGCCTGAGCCTCTCGATTACCACGATCGTTACGGGATTTACAAGTTTTTCCGATGAATGTAACGGCCCTTCGGTGTCACGGAGGTCGCCGAGCTTTAACGGGAAGGCCGATACGGTTATATTCGAAGACGTTTGAAACCACCTAATGCTTCGTCCCGACACAGCAATCCAGAGCAGCATGGCCACACCAGCAGATCCTTCAAACGTCAAAGTTCTCGTCGTCGACGACGAGGAAGACGTGGTGGAGGTCGTTAGTCATTTCCTCGAACAGGAGGGCTACCACGTCGAAAAGGCGTACGATGGTGAAGCGGCCCTGGGAAAGGCGAGCCCCGAAACCGACATCATCGTGCTCGACATTATGCTCCCCGGCCTTGACGGCTACGAGGTCTGCGAGCGACTACGCTCACGCGTCGAGACGGAGACGATCCCGATCATCTTCCTCAGTGCGAAAACCGAAGAAGAGGATCAGGTCAAAGGCCTCATGATGGGAGGCGACGACTACCTGACCAAGCCCGTCTCGCCGCAGGTCATCGTCGCCCACGTCAAGGCCGTGCTTCGGCGGGCCGGCGTCGAAGAGAGCAAGACCATCCAGGTGAATAACCTGACCATCTATGAGGATGAGTACCGGGCTGTGCTCGACGACAAGGACCTCGGGCTGACACTCACCGAGTTCGAGCTCCTCCGCTATCTCGTCCGACATCCCCGAAAAGCCTTTACGCGCCAACAGCTGCTCGAGACGATCTGGCAGGATGCGATGATGGTGACCGAGCGCACCGTCGACGCACACATCAAGAATCTCCGCGAAAAGCTAGGTGGCTTCGCACGGCACATCCAGACCGTACGCGGCGTCGGCTACCGCTTCGTCGAAAACGTCTCGGGAGAAGAGTAACTGGGCGCGTCTGACTTCCTTTCGATGCGCTGGATTGACCAACTTACCGAGCTGATCTTCCCGAAGCGGGCCTCCACACAGACGTGGATGATGCTCACCTTCGCGCTCTTCGTGGGTCTCGCCGTGCTCGCGGTCGGCTTGTACGTGGCCTTCATTCTGCGGGGCGAAACGCAGGACGCCACGCGCGAGATGCTCTACAATCAAGCCGATCGCATCGCGATTCAGATCGAGCAGGCCGACTCGCCGACCGAACGCATCGAGATCGTCCGCGGCATCAGCCGCCTCACCGATCTAAGAATAACCCTCGTCGAGGGAGACAGCGTACTTCTGGACGTCCGCGAGAATCGGCTTCTCGACGAGGACCGGCTGATGGAGCGGCCGGAGATGCAAGTTGAACCGGGGGCCGTCAGTTACTCCGTCCGGGAGAATGCGGAAGGGGAGCTCATGCTCTACGTAGCCCTCCACCGGCCGGCGTCGGAACTCCTAATTCGCGTCGGCCAGCCGGAGCCGCCACTCGTCGCTCTCGTTCACCGGATGCTGGTTGCACTCGTCGTAGGGATGGTAATGGCCTTCCTGCTGGCCATTCTCGGAAGCTGGGTCGCCGCCCATCAGGTAACCTCGCCGCTGCAGGCCATCCGCAACTCAGCACGACGGATCGCCGAAGGTGAGCTGGATCAGAAGATTAAGGTCGAATCGCGTGCGGCCGAATTTCAGGAACTGGCGATGAGCCTCAACAGGATGTCCGACAGCTTCCGCCGGCAGATCAACGAGCTGCAACGACTTACCCAGCTGCAGAATGAGTTTATCGGAAATGTCGGGCACGAGGTGCGCAACCCCATTTTCGCGGTCAGTGGCTACCTCGAGGCGCTGGGCAGCGGTACGCTCCAGCCGGACATGCGGAAGCGCTACGCCGAAAAAGGCTTGACGAACCTCCATCGGCTCCAGAATCTCTTCAATGATCTGATCGAGATCGCCCGGCTGGAGTACCGGGAGGATCTGATCAAGCTCTCGACGTTCGACCTCCAGGAACTGCTCGAGGAAGTCGGCGACATGCTCCGCCCGAAGGCGGCCCACAAGGGGCTCGATCTCGAACTGGCGAATCCCCACCTTTTCGTGGAGGCGGACCGAAATCGAGTCCGGCAGGTGCTGACGAATCTCATCGACAACGCGATCGCCTATACCGACGAGGGGACGGTCCGATGCCGTTTCCGCCGGCGGCTCGATAAGGTGCGCGTCGAGGTGATCGACACCGGGCGAGGCATCCCCGAAGACCATCTGGAGCGCATCTTCGAGCGGTTCTACCGCATCGATCCGGATCGGTCGCGCCGCAGCGGCGGCACAGGGCTCGGGCTGAGCATCGTCCACCAGATCCTCCACGCGCACGGCGAGCAGATTCACGTCGAAAGCACGCTCGGCCGTGGCACACGCTTCTGGTTCGAGCTGCCGTATGCCGAAATCGAAGAAGCCGAGGTCGTGTAGCTCTACGAATCCGCGGGCGTCCCGAGAGCATGCTCCCGAGGACGAGCCCATCCAACCGAAAAGCGGAACGCACGGCGCCCCTGAACATTCAATTCGGCGGGGAATCGGTTGGATTCCTGACCGCTGAAGATTCAGCGCGCGAGCGTTCACGTCGCAGGTCGGAATCGTGCACCTCGAGCCACCCTCCCCTGCACCGCCGTCCCGGACTCGTCCGACGGTAACCCGCTGCTACCGCAGAAGACGCAAACGACTCTATGCCTACGAAGAAAGACAAGAGCCGCCAGGGCGGAGGTAACGGACAGGAAGCGCTTTCAATTCCCGAGATCGAAAGCTCTCGCGAGGTGGAGCGCTCGAACGGACAGTCCGACACGGTAACGTTTCCTGATACCGGTTACGTCGGCAATTTCGACGTGGAGCCGGCGGGGCCGTCGGACTTCGATCGGGAGACGTTGACGAAGGCCTACCGCACGATGCTCCTCTCGCGCCGTCTGGACGAGAAGATGTTGACGCTGCTGAAGCAGGGCCGGGGCTTCTTCCACATCGGCTGTGCGGGTCACGAGGCGGCGCAGGCGGCACTTGGTCTTTATGCCCAGCCGGGGCACGATTGGTTTTGTATGTATTACCGCGACCTGTGCATGGCACTCTCGCTCGGGATGACTCCGCGCGAGACGATGCTCGCCCATCTGGCGAAGGCCGACGACCCGAATTCCGGCGGTCGACAGATGTCAGAGCACTACGGGATGCGGCGGCTCAACATTATGACTACCTCCTCGTCCGTAGGCTCGCAGTTTCTCCCGGCTCTCGGCATCGGGATGGCCGTCCGCAGGAGAGGGGAAGATGCGTTCGTCTATGCCTCCGGAGGCGAAGGCGCAACCTCACAGGGCGATTTTCACGAGGCACTCAACTGGGCGACGCGCATCAAGGCACCGGTGCTGTTCTTCATTCAGGACAACAAGTTCGCGATATCCGTGCCCGTCGAGGAACAGACCGCCGGCGGCACGCCCTATAAGCTCGCAGCCGGCTACGAGGGGCTAAAGCGGGCACGCGTCGACGGTACCGACTTTTTCAAAGTTGCCGGCGTGGCGAAGGCCGCCCTCCAGCACATTCGCGAAGGAAACGGCCCCGTCTGCCTCGTCGCCGACGTGGTCCGTCTCCTCCCCCATTCCTCCTCCGACAATCACGCAAAGTATCGCTCCCCCGAGGACCTGGAAAAGGACCGCCAGATCGATCCCATTGCCCGCATGGAGATGACGCTCATCGAGTCCGGCGTCTTCGACCAGGACGCGATCGAGAAGATGCGGAAGGAGATCGGCAAAGAGGTCAACGATGCCGCAAAATGGGCCGCAAAGCAGGCCGATCCGTCTCCTGAATCGGCAACCACGCACGTCTTCTTTGAGGGCGAGCTAGATATCGACTACGAGGCATCGGAGCCGTCCGGCAAGCCGCAGGTCATGGTCGACGCCATCAATCAGGCGCTCAAAGAAGAGATGGAGCGCGACGAGCGCATCCTCGTCTACGGGGAGGACGTCGCCGGCGACAAGGGGGGTGTTTTTACGGCCACGCGCGATCTGACGGCGACCTTCGGGGTTGAACGGTGCTTCAACTCCCCCCTCGCGGAGGCCTCCGTCATTGGGACGGCCGTCGGTCTCGCCGCCTCCGGCTACAAGCCGGTCGTCGAGATCCAGTTTGCTGACTACATCTGGCCGGGCTTGCAGCAGATACGCAACCAGGTGGCGCCCTTCCGCTACCGATCCAACAACTACTGGAGCTGCCCGATGGTGATCCGCGTCCCCACGGGCGGCTACATCCACGGCGGGCTCTGCCATTCACAGAACGTCGAGTCGATCTTCGGCCATTTCCCGGGCTTGAAAGTCGCGATGCCGTCGATCGCATCCGATGCAAAAGGCCTCTTGAAGACGGCGATCCGGGGCGAAGATCCGGTATTGTTCCTCGAGCATAAGGCATTGTACCGGATGGCCGCTGCTCGCACTCCAGCGGCGGACGGCGACTACTACCTGCCCTTCGGAAAAGCTCGAATCGCGCGTGAAGGCACCGATCTCACGATCGTCTCATGGGGGATGATCGTCCACAAGGCGATGAACGTCGCGAAGCGCCTGGAGAAGGAAGAGGGCATCTCGGTGGAGGTCCTCGATATCCGCACGATGGTGCCACTGGACAGTGAGACCATCCTGGAGTCCGTGAAAAAGACGAACCGCGTGCTCGTCGCCTACGAGGATCACGAATTTATCGGCTTCGGGGCCGAGATCGCCTCCCAGGTTGCCGACGCGGCATTTGAATTTCTCGATGCTCCCGTGAAGCGCGTGGCCGGCGCGTTCACATACATCCCGTTCGCCGATCCGCTAGAGAAGGCCGTGCTCCCGCAGGACGAGGACGTTTATCGGGCGGCGGTAGAAGTATTGGGGTACTAGGGCATGCGTTCGAAAGGGCGCTCGGGTTCGTTTGGGGAGGCGGAAGCCGTTCAGTGAGGCTAGAAGCCCCGTTTGGCCGGAGCGGAAGTCGGTGGGCGGAGGTCAGAGATCAGAGGTCGGAGGTCGGCGTCGGGAGTTGAGAGCCGGGGGTGGGAGCGGGAAGTCAGAGGCCGGAGGTCGGGCGGTGAGCCGCGCTGCGCAAATGCGCAACTTGTCCGTGATTACGTACAACTTCCCTGGCGACGCCCTACGGACGGCGAAAACCGCCACGGCGGCCCACCGCCAGGCTACACCCCCGAAAGCGCCTCGCCCAGATCATCGATCAAATCCTCGATGTCCTCCACTCCCACCGAGAGGCGGATCAGCGAATCCTCCAGGCCGATCTTCAGGCGCTCGTCCCGCGGCACCGAGGCGTGGGTCATCGAGGCCGGATGCTCGATGAGGCTCTCCACGCCGCCCAGACTCTCGGCCAGCGAAAATACGCTCGTATTTGACAGCACGTGTTTCGCCTTGTCGAGGTCGTCGTCGGCGAGCGAGAAGGAGATCATTCCTCCGAAATCCCGCATCTGCTTTTTGGCGAGCTCGTGGCCCGGGTCGTCCGGAAGGCCCGGAAAATACACCCGCCCGACCTTCGAATGCTCATCCAGAAAGGTCGCCACCTGCCGCGCGTTTTCGCAGTGCCGCTCCATACGCAGGTGCAGGGTCTTCGTGCTGCGTAGCACGAGAAAGCAGTCCATCGGCGCGGGCGTCGCACCGGACGCCTTGATCTGAAAGCGTAGCTTCTCCGCCCACTCGTCGCTGCTGGTCATGACCGCCCCGCCGATCACGTCAGAATGACCCCCGATATATTTCGTCGTCGAGTGCATCGACAGATCGGCACCCAGCGCCAGCGGCTGCTGGAGGTACGGCGAGGCGAACGTGTTGTCGACCGCCACGTCCGCGCCGAACGAGTGCGCAATCTCGGAGAGCGCCGCGATGTCCACGATCCGCAATAACGGATTCGTCGGCGTCTCGACCCACATCAAGACGGTCTCGTCCGTCATGGCCGCCTCCACCGCGTCCAGATCCGTCATATCTACAAACGAGAAGCGGATCCCGAACGGCTCGAAAACCTGTCGGAAAAGGCGCACGGTCCCCCCGTAGAGGTCGTTCATCGCCAGGACGTGCTGTCCCGAGCGCAGCCCCTTCAATATCGCATCGATCGCCGCCACTCCCGAGGCGAAGCAAATGCCGTGCGCCGCATCCTCAAGCGCGGCGAGGTTCTCCTCCAGAGCCGTCCGCGTAGGATTGGAGACGCGCGAGTACTCATAGCCCTTGTGCTCCGTCGGCGCCTCCTGAACGTAGGTCGACGTTTGATAGATGGGCGTCATGATCGCGCCCGTCGAAGGATCAGGCTGTTGGCCCGCATGAATGGCCAACGTGCCGAACCCCCGCTTCTTCGTCACTTGCATGTCAGAATGGGATGTCTTCGTCCTGGGCAGATTCTAGAGGATTTCGTGCCATGACCGGCTCATCGAGCAACAAGCAACGAACAACAATCAACGATAAACAAGCAACGACAAACCAAAGCCCGGACCGTTCGCATGGAAGGCCCGGGCTTATGGCGTAGATGCAACGAGGTTGTCGTCGCCGTCAGGCGACGCGGCCCTCAGGAGGATTAATTGACGTCCTCGTAGCCGGCGCACGCGGCGATCGACTCGGCCTCTTGCTGCTGGCCAGTCTGCACGTAGGCCGAGAAGAGGGCCTGGCAAACGGCGGACGGATCGTCTCCGCTCTCCTCCATCAACGTCTTGGCCTGCTCCAGCGGCGAAACGGCCTGCGCGAAGAGACCTCGGCGTTCTTCCGCCAGTTCCTCAATCTCCTGCTCCCGCTCTTGGATCTGTGCGTCGGAGAGCTGACCCCGCTCCTCGCGAAGGGCATCATCGAGTGCGCTGATCTCTTCGTTGAGGTCCACGGCCTTGTTCACGTACGAGGCGCCGAGATTGTACTGAGCGTTTGCATACGCCGGATCAACCTCTACCGCGGCCGATAAATGCTCGATGGCTTCGTCGTATTCCTCAGCCTCCAGCAAAAGGGAGCCCAGATTGTATCTATACAGCTTGTTCTGCGGATCCCGCTCGACCGCCGCGCGATACTGATCCATCGCTTCTTCGGCACGACCCGCCTGCACGTAGGCATTAAGAAGCTGAGCCTGAATGTCGGCGTTGTCCTGATACAAATCGGCCGCATCCTCGAGAATCTGAATCGAATTCTCAGGCTCACCCCGCTGGTTGTAGAGGTCGGCGAGAAACATGTACGTTTCAGCCTGTGTGTCGCCGTGTTCGATGGCCATTTCCAGGGGCTCGACGGCCTCTTGCTGCCGGCCCGCGTTGAGCAGTGCGAAAGCCCTGTTCACGTACGCACTGGCCGAATCCGGCTGAATTTGTGCGGCCAGATCAAAATAGGCAGCCGCTTCATCGTAGGCGGCCTCGTCTTCGCTGCCCCGGTTGAAGGCCTGAATCCCCGTGCGGAATTCATTGAAGTAGGCGAGGCGGAGGCGCTGCTGGACGTCCTCTTCCAGATCCGGGTCGAGCTCAACGGCTCGATTGTAAGCCTCCATCATATCCTGGACAAGAACTCGATGCTCTTCCGGTTCCTGCACCTGCCCGGCTTGCTCCTGCAGAATCTGACCCTTCAGGTCATACGCTTCCGCATTCTGCGGATCACGCTCCAACGCAGCGTTTACGTTCTCCAGAGCGCGATCATAATCTTGGTTTCGAAGGTCTAACTTCGCCCCCTCAATGTTCGGATCGCTGGAGCACCCATTGGCACCCATCAGCAAGAATCCGCCCAGCACGAGGACGAAAAAGACGGAGAATCTCTTCATGACTATACGTAGTCAGCTAATAGAATTGATCTGTCGGTAAAATATAGCGTTGCCAAAAGTACGCCCTTGCTGGAGTTCTTACAAATCGCTTGCCGCTCGGTTCTCCGGCTGTAACGACCGCGGTCGCCGAAACAGGACCGTCAAAACTCTCGTGGATCGAAGTCGCCCCGGCACCGTTTGCGAGCCATGTACACGGCTTGGCCCGCGTTCACGTCCGTATCGCTCTACGCATGATCAACTTTTCGGCATGGATATAGAGACTCGGTCCCGGACCTCCGCTCCCGCGTCGCTGCGCACGCTGCTCTCAGAAAGTGTGGACTATGCCGGCATCTTTCCGCCCGCCAGGCTGCCTCTCGAAGACGCGATCGAAAATTTCGCAGGCTACCGCCGCTCGGCAGAGGCGTGGATGCTCGCACGGTTCATCATCCCCGCCGCACGCCTTCCCGAACTCGACGAATACGTCGATCTGCTCGCTTCGAAATCCACCCACCACTTTTCGATCCTCCCAACCGGTGGCGCGAACGGCGACGAGCTGCTCGGTGCGCTGGATGGCGATCTCATGAATGTCCGTCGGTTTCTCGACGATCGCCGGTTCCGCGTCGCTGTCGATCAGTTCGAAATGCGGCTTCCACGGGAGTTCGTCGGCACGGACGTCATACGTGTGCGGCAATTTCTGGATGCCGTCTCCAGCCGCCTCGCGTCGACCGGCCTGCAGGAAGCGGACCTCTTTTTCGAAATTCCGCTGGATGAAAACCTGCGACAGACGCTTCCGATGGTCACGGGAGCCATGGCGGCGTTCAACCGGAGCCGACCTGCTGCGTCGCCGGGCGGCGTCGGCCTGAAACTGCGTACCGGCGGCACGGAGCCCACCGCTTTTCCGAGCGCCGAGGACGTCGCGTTGGTCATCGCCTCGTGCCGCCAGTCCGACGTGCCGTTCAAGGCGACGGCCGGTCTGCATCATCCGTTCCGAACCTTCGATGACGCCCTAGGAACGCACATGCACGGATTTTTGAATTTCTTCTGCGCTTCCGCGTTAGCGTCGGCCCACGATCTCGACGAGGACGGTATCGCGGCTGTCCTTCGGGAGGAGGACCCGGCACACTTCCGCTTCTCTTCAGAGGGTCTCGAATGGCAGCAGCTATCGGTCCCCAACCAGCAGATTGAGCACGTGCGGTCGAACGGCGCCTTGAGCTTCGGGAGTTGTAGCTTCCAGGAGCCGGTCGAGGATCTGCGCACGCTTGGGCTCCTCGAGTAATTTGATCGAGAGCGTTCAACTTCACGTTCAGATTCACCCCAAATCGGCACGAGAATTCTCCAGAGGACGCTGAATGCCCCAATCCTTCATCGACGTTCCGTCTGATTCTCATTTTTCGCTTCAGAATCTTCCCTATGGCGTTTTTAGACCGCGGTCAGGAGCCGGTCCGCGTGTCGGCGTCGCGATCGGACAATCCATTTTGGACCTTTCGGCGCTCGAGGAGGCGGGATGGTTCGCAGATCGCCTCATTCGTGCCGAAAAGCCCTTCTCGAGGCCCTCGCTGAATCATTTTATGTCGCTCGGACCAGAGGTATGGAGCTCGGCTCGAGCGAATCTTCTACATCTTTTGGATGCGGACACACCGGAGCTTCGAGACCACGCCGAAATGCGAAGCCGCGCGTTCTTCAGACAAAATGCCGTTCAGATGCTGCTTCCGGCAGTAGTCGGCGATTACACCGACTTCTACTCCTCGCGGGAGCACGCTACGAACGTGGGAACGATGTTTCGCGGGAAGGAGAATGCCCTCCAGCCGAACTGGCTGCATCTCCCGGTCGGCTACCACGGCCGTGCCAGCTCGATCGTCGTCTCGGGAACAGAGGTGCGACGGCCGCGCGGACAGATCAAGCCCGATGACGCCGAGCAACCGCACTACGGCGCATCCCGACTGCTGGACTTCGAACTTGAGATGGGCTTCTTCGTCGGGTCCGGAAACGAGCTGGGGGATCCTATTCCGATCGGCGAGGCGCACGAGCACATCTTCGGCCTCGTGCTGGTAAATGATTGGTCGGCTCGAGACATCCAGAAATGGGAATACGTTCCGCTTGGCCCCTTTCTCGGAAAGAGTTTTGCGACCACGGTTTCTCCCTGGGTGGTGACGCTGGACGCGCTCGAACCTTTCCGGACGTCCGGGCCTGCTCAGGATCCGGAGCCGCTCCGCTATCTGCAAAGTTCACGCGACGCGGCATACGACATCGATCTGGAAGTCGGTTTGATGGTTGACGGCATGGACGAAGTCCACACGATCTGCCGCTCGAATTCCAAGCACCTCTACTGGAGCATGCCGCAGCAACTTGCCCATCATACGGTGAACGGGTGCAACGTCCGACCCGGCGACCTCATGGCCTCAGGCACCATCTCCGGGTCGACACCGGAGAGCTATGGTAGCCTCCTTGAGCTTACGTGGAAGGGCTCGAACCAGATCGAGCTGCCGTCGGGGGCGACGCGGACGTTTCTGGAAGATGGAGACACCGTGGTCCTGTCGGCATACGCGCAGGGCGACGGCTTCCGCGTGGGATTCGGCGATGCGTCCGGACGGATCCTGCCGGCCCATCGTAAGTGACGGATTTTCGGCCTCTCTGCCAGGTTTTCGAGTCGGTGCCCGCCTTCCCCTGACAGGATTGCAACGCGTTGGCTCCCGAAGCCTGTCGATATGACGCTTTCCGGGCCTTGGCACACCCCTTGTTCGCCATTCAAAACGGAATTCATGATGAATCACCGTCATATAACGCACTTATTTCGGAGGTATCGTTATGACAAGCCTAGTTCGTTTCTCGCCCTCCAATGAGCTTCGCCGCATGCAGCGGGAGATCGACCGTCTGTTTGACGACTTCGTACCCAGCCGCAGCACCAACGGTGATGGCGAAACCACCTCGTGGGCGCCCCGAGTGGACGTCACCGAGACGGAGGACAGCTACGTCGTTCATGTGGATGCTCCCGGAATGAAGAAGGAGGACTTCCACATCAACTGGCAGGACAATACGCTCTCCGTCAGCGGCGAACGTAAATGGTCGAAGGAGACCGAGGAGGAGAACCTCGTCCGGATGGAACGATCGTTCGGACACTTCTTTCGCTCCTTCCGCATGCCGAAGGACGTCATCAGCGACGACATCGCGGCCAATTATTCCGAAGGCGTCCTGACCATCCGCGTACCGAAAGCAGAGGAGACCAAGCCGCGGCGGATCCAGATCCAGTAGATCGAGCCATCCGGTTCCGTAACGGCGGTTTCAATACGTCAGCAAGACGTTCGGTGGCGATCTCAAGGATCCCACGACCCGTCTCTCTCGTGAATCAGGCCCGCGCAGGATCATCCTGCGCGGGCCTTTTTATTATGCAGGAATGTTCATCCGCCGCCAAGTATCGCTACATGCACGCGCACTCGTCTCGCCGCGACTTCAAGGAGGTGATCGCCATTCTGGAAGACCGCCTTTCACGAGAACTTCCGGGCGCCAACGCACAAATCGAGATGGCTCCCGTGCGGCCGGACGCGCTCGAGCGCACAGAGCTTGCCGAGCGTGACTGCCGTGAAGCCGGCGTCCTGGCACTGCTGCATCCGCTCGACGGGCGTGCCCACGTCGTTCTGACGGTTCGGCGCCTTCACCTCGCGGATCATGCCGGCCAGGTGTCCTTCCCCGGCGGTCGCCGCGAGAGCGACGAATCCCTTCTACAGACCGCCCTGCGCGAGGCGCAGGAGGAGGTCGACGTGCGACCCGACGACGTAAAGGTTCTGGGCGAGCTCACGCCGCTCTACATCCCCCCGACGAACTACTGCGTTTATCCATACGTCGGCTACGTGCACGCAGCCGCCGATCTCAGGCCGCACGATCTGGAGGTGGAGCGAATCGTGCACGTGCCCGTCGCGGCCCTGCTTAACCCCACCAATACACGAAGGGAAGCACGAAGCGTGCAGGGCAATCTCGTCGAGGTGCCGTTCTTCGACGTATCGGGACTTCAGGTCTGGGGGGCCACCGCCATGATGCTGGCTGAGCTCGTGGCGATCCTTCGCGCAGCGGATTGACCGCCGTTCAGGCGTTGACGATGTACCGCCCGCATACAACTGTGGGGGCACGGCTTGGCCGCACCCCCACAACGTACGATCTGGTTTGAATGTGTTTCCTGGTCAGACGCCTATCTAGGCGGCCTGACTCGGACCCGTCTCGATCGGTGCACCGACGAGATTGCCCCACTCGGTCCACGAGCCGTCATAATTCTTGACGTCGTTGAACCCGAGCAGGTACTTGAGCACGAACCAGGAATGACTGCTCCGTTCCCCGATGCGACAGTATGTGATCACCGGCCGATCTCCCGTAATCCCGGCCTGGCGATAAATATCGCGGAGCTGATCCTGCGACTTGAACGTGCCGTCCTCATCATTGACCGCTTGCGACCACGGTATATTTGACGCGCCCGGAATGTGTCCACCACGTTGACACGTTTCGGGAAGTCCTGGAGGAGCAAGCACTTCACCCGTAAACTCCTGAGGACTGCGGACGTCGACGAGTCCGACCAGCTTCTTCTGAACTTTTTCCTGCACTTCGGGAAGGAAGGCTCGCAGTGCGGGATTCGATTCCTTCGCCTGATAGGACGATTCGTCGACGGTGGGCGTGTCGGCCGTAAGATCGCGGCCCTCGCTTTCCCACTTCTTCCGCCCGCCGTCCATAATGCGCACGTCTTCGTGGCCGTATACCTTCATCTGCCAGAAGGCCCAGGCAGCGAACCAGTTATTGCTGTCGCCATAGAGGACGACGATGTCGTCGTTCTCGACGCCGCTCTCGCGCATCAGTGCTTCGAAGTCGTCGCGCGAAAGGATGTCGCGCTGAACGGTGTCGGCAAGCTGCGTTTTCCAGCTCCAGCCCACGGCTCCGGGAATGTGGCCTTTATCGTAGAGCTCGGTATCTACGTTTACTTCTACTACGACGACGTTCGGATCGTCCTTATGCTCGGCGACCCAGTCGGTCGTCACGAGAGCGTCGGGTTGTGCGTACTCTCCCATGATCGTACCTCCATTAAAATTGTGCGTGGTGAAACGTGGTTACGGGTACTTTAACGTACGCCTTGGCGGGCGGCAACCAAAACGTGAAGCGCCTAAGAATTCGTTAAGCTTTTGGAAGCGATACCATCACCCTAGCCGCGCTTGGCACCGTTTTGTATATAGAACGCGGCGGTGACGCCCGCGGTACGTTCTGAAGACATCCCCCAGATGCGACAGTTTCAATACGATCCGAGCCGACTTCCCGACTACAAGCCGCTCGAGGCATACGGTGTCATCGGCGACAGCCGGACTGCCGTACTCATCGGTGCTGACGGCTCGGTAGATTGGGCGTGTCTGCCCGATTTCGACAGCCCATCGGTCTTCGGAGCGCTCCTCGATCCGGAAGCAGGCCGTCTCTCGATCCGCCCGTCGAATCCCTTCACGTCATGGCAGCGCTACGAACGCGGTACAAACGTGCTCGTCACCGAAATGTCCACGGCGAAGGGCACGATTCGAATTCGCGATTTCATGCCGTACACCCGGCGAAAAGTGCCGACGGCCGAGATCTATCGGCGCATCGAATGCCTCCGTGGATCGGTGGATTTCCACGTGGTTTTCGAACCGCGATTCGACTACGGCCTCCTCGAACCGAAACTGCAAGGCAGCAACTACGGCGTCAAGGCGGTTGACGAGGAAGGGCACTCGCTCATCCTGTCCACCGAGTTGTCGATGCAGCTCGAGAACGGCCGTGCCGTTGGCCATGCCTCCATGCAAGCCGGTCACGAAATGTATCTGGTCGCGGATTGGGGGGCGTACAACGTGCACCCGGTTGCCAGCTATCAGCCTGACCGCCGCCTCTGGCAGGTACGCACGTTCTGGCGCAACTGGGTCGACCGGCTGACCTACCACGGTCGATATCGCGACGCCGTCGAGCGGAGCCTTCTCACGCTCAAAGTCCTCACCTACGAGCCCACCGGCGCGATCGTCGCCGCACCAACGACGTCGATCCCGGAATGGCCCGGCGGATCGCGCAACTGGGATTACCGCTACTCTTGGGTGCGCGATTCCGCATTCATACTGCGCGCGCTGTTCCAGGCGCAGTACACGGACGAGGGCACGTCGTATTTCGATTGGCTGCTGGGACAGGCGCTGGAGGGTGGGCCGCTGCAGGTCATGTATGGCATCCGAGGCGAGCGCTCGCTTCCGGAACGTGAGCTCCCGCTGCGCGGCTATCGCAACTCGAAGCCCGTCCGCGTCGGCAACGGAGCCGTCGATCAGTTTCAGCTCGATATCTACGGAAGTCTCGTCGATGCCGCACTCCGGTACGATCGACAGGGCGGGCTCCTCACCGTTACGGAGTGGGAGAAAATCACGGCGATCGCCGAAACCGTGAAACGGCGATGGCGGGAGCCCGACGCCGGCATCTGGGAGGCCCGTGTGGAGGGCCGGCACTACACGTATTCGAAAGTGTGGGCGTGGGTGGCGCTGACTCGTGCAGCGGAACTCGCGCGGCAGCTCAACGCCGATGCACCTGTCGACGATTGGCGCAAAGAAGCCTACCGCATTCAGGAGGAGGTACTGGAGAAAGCCTGGGATCCGGATGTCGGCGCGTTCACCCAGTCTTACGGTGAAAAGTCGCTCGACGCCTCCGTGCTCGTGATGCCGTCGGTCGGATTTCTATCGGCAAACGATCCCCGGTTCAAAAGCACGCTCGAGGGCTGCGTCGAACAATTGCAGGCCGGCGAATATCCGCTCCTCTACCGCTACTGCAATGACGACGGGCTGGATGATCCCGAGGGAGCCTTCCTGCTGCCTTCCTTCTGGATGGTCGAGGCGATCGGCCTCACCGGAGACCTGCGTACGGCCCGTGCCACGCTGGCGGCGCTGATGGAGCACATGAGCCCGCTCGGACTTTTCTCCGAGGAGGTCCATCCCGAAACCGAAGAATTGCTGGGCAACTTTCCGCAGGGCTTCAGCCATCTCGGGCTCATCAACGCCGTCTTCCGGCTGGAAGAATTGAAGAGGATGGAGGAAGGATGGTAGCCCTCACCTCTCAGAGATACTGTCTCAAGTACGCCACAACGTCCTCAACGCCCCCCACCCGGTACCGTGCCGCGGTCTTGCCCTCGCCGACCTTGATCGTGACGGCATTCTCGTCGAGCGCGCGAAACGCATCCTCATCGGTAACGTCGTCGCCGATGTAGAGAGGCGTTTGACGTTCGTGCCGCTGCGCGATCTCTGAGACGGCGGTCCCCTTGCTGACGCCTTTCGGACGTAGCTCAACGACGTCTTTTCCGAGGATCGCATCCAGCGTTTCCGGTAAGTCCTCCAGCCACTCCCATATCGCGTCTTTCGCCGCCTTCTTATCGGGCGAGCGGCGGTAGTGGAGCGCGAACATCGGCCCCTTCTCCTCGATGGTGATGCCGTCAGACTCCGGCGCCGTACGGCGCATCATACTGATGTCTTCCCGCGACGCATCAGAGATGTCGTAACCGGTGCTGCCGTGCAGACGACCTCGCTGTATGCCGTGCAGTCCGATCGCCTGGAAGGAATGATCCACAAGCTGTTCCAGGTCGTTCAGATAGCGCCCCGTGACGATCCACAGGGGATGGTGCTTCGCGAGTTCCTCGAGAATCGGGGGGATGTCCGGATGCGGAAAGGCCTGCATCGGCTCATCTACGATCGGGGCAAGCGTACCGTCGTAATCGAGAAAGAATAGCGGGTTGGTAACTACCGGCGGGCTATCTCCCATCTCGCGTTACGCGGTCGCGAACGTGGTCAAGAACCCGTCCGCCCAGCGGTGGACGTCCAGTTTTTCAACACGTCCCTTGAGCTGATTAAGACGCTCAAGCTTCTCTTCGTTCGACATCTCGATCGCCTCTTTGATGATGCCGGTCAGCGCGAAATGGTCGTACGGATTCACTTGCAGTGCTTCCGGTAGCAGGTAAGCGGCCCCGGTCAGCTCCGAGAGCACGAGTACGCCGCGCTGGTTGGCAGCGATGAATTCCTGGGTAACCAGGTTCATGCCATCGCGCAGAGGTGTGATCAGGCCCACATCGGCGGCGCGGTAGAAAATACAAAGCTCCTGCTGCGTGTAGGAGCGGTAGCGGTAGTGTACCGGCACCCAGTTGCCCTGCGCGAAAGCGCCGTTGATGCGGCCGACCGCCTCGTCGACCTCCCGCTTGAGCTGCTGATACGATTCGACCTCGGTCCGGCTGGGCGTCGCCACCTGATAGAATGCTACCCGCTCGTGGTACTCCGGATAATCCTTAAGAAATTGCTCGAAGGCGAGCAGCCGAGAGAGAATCCCCTTCGTGTAATCAAGGCGGTCAATTCCGACCACGAGAAACTCGGCGCCGATCTCTTCACGGAGGCTGTGCGCCTCGCGTTCGACGTCTGCAGACATCCGTTCGAAGCGCTCGATGTCGATTCCGATGGGATGCGCCTCGACGCGAATCTTTCGTCCGTGCCAGTGGACCGTGTTGCCCTGCACGTCCGCTCCGAGCAGCACACGTACGCTCTCAAGGAAATTCTCGACGTACTCCTCGACGTGAAAACCGATGAGGTCGCATCCGAGCATGCCCTCGAGCAAATCGCGGGCCCACGGAAGAATGCGGAACACCTCCATCGCCGGCCACGGAATGTGCCAGAAGTGGGCGATCGTGGCATTCGGCAGCTCCTCGCGGATGTGCGCCGGCGCCATCATTAAGTGGTAGTCCTGAATCCAGATGTAGTCGCCGTCCTCGTACTCCTCTACGACGGCGCGGGCGAAGCGCTCGTTGATCGCGCTGTAGTCGCGCATGAATGCGGTTTCGAGCTCCAGGTGCTGCATCATGTAGTGCGAGATAGGCCACAGCACGCGGTTCGCCATCCCGTAATAATAGTTGTGGAGCTCCTCCTCCGAGAGTGCGATCCTCCGCACGACGAAACTCGGATCCTCAACCGGATAGTCCAGACGCGTGGGAATCTGCTCGTCTTCCTTCATCGACACCCACACGCCACCCTGATCCTGCAATACGGGCAAGAGAGCCGTGGCTAAACCGCCGATGGACGGCGTCCATCCTTCTATCGTTTTACGAATCGGCGCGCGGTTCGCTACGATGATTAACCGCAAGGGTGATCACCTAATACCTTCTTCTGTGGCGTCTGCGATGTAATACATACTACGGCAAACAAACGTTCGTTTGGCGATGACGCGTAACGAGCAGGCCGGTCGCTGTAACGATTTTGTCGAGCCGTCATCGGTTTCTCCGGACCGCAATCACTGCTCGCGTGGATGCACGTAGAAGTCGACGAATGCTTCCGCATAACTCCCAAAGATGCCGCGACCGCCGTCAATCGGATCGATGACGTTCGGTATTTCACCGGGTGGCCGCGTCGATCCTCCCTGCTGAACGTTCTGTGAACGGATGAAGTCATACAAATTATCGTCCAGGGCCTGAATGCTGACCCGGTTACGTCCATAAAAATAAATGGCGAGCCACGGAAATTGTATCCGCAGCGCCTCGTCCGATGGATCGAAATTCTCTTCGTTGAGGATCGGTGAGGTCCGCTCGCGCAGATCGGCGAGCGTCACGTCGTCGCCGTCTTCGAGGAGGCTTCTAGCGAATGGCGTGAGTTGATGTTCGAATCCGTCCAGCGCCGTCGTCGTGAAGATGAAGACACTCTGTCGGCCGGGAAACGCGGGCGGCGTCAGCTCAAATGTGAACGGGGTACCCGACTGATACGTAACTGAATCCCTGCTCACATTCCTTACCGAAAACGTGTCCGGGACCGTGGTGGTGGAGGTGACGCGTCCAAACTCGGGCACGTCCGCAATCAGGCGGTATGTGCGCAGAGGGCGCACGACCTCGACGGAACGCGAGAAGCCGGCCCAACCCGCCGTGGAATCACCGTCGCCGTACCTGTAATACCCGCTGCTTCCGAGCTGAAACTGGTATTCATATTCGGTCTCGACGCTTCCATCATCGGTCAGCAGCTGTATGCGAACGTCGCCATTTCGGACGGCGGCTGACTCCAGATCGTACGAATCGCCGACGGGCACCGTGCGCGTCAGGCGCACCTCCGGTAGCGGATCGCCCGCGGACAGAAATCCGCTGATGACGACTTCGGCCGAAAATTCCGAGGGATTCAGGAGATCGCAGCCGCCCACAAACAGGGCAGCACATAGAGCTATATATATGAATCTATTCACGTCACAATCGAATAGTGAATGATAGATTAGGCACGGGCAGCGGAATTTGCGGAACGTTGTTTCGCTCGACCTCACCGTCGCGGGTAAAATTGTAGAAATAGAACCACGTATTTGTACGGCTATATATGTTGATTACCTGGGCTTTTAGTTCGTAGGATGCGCGGCCGAACATGGTGCCGCGCCGGGTGATGCCCACATCCAGCCGATGGTAAGGCGGGAGGCGATCGTTGTTATGCTCAGTCACCAGTACGTTCCAATCCGCCGATCCGAACGGAGGGCTGAGCTGATAGCGGCCGAGGGGTTTCGAGTAGGCCTGTCCCGAGGCAAACATCCAGACCGCGCTCGTGCGCCAGGTCCGGGAGAGGTCGTAGTTCATGACCAGATGTACGTCGTGCGTTCGATCGTATTTCGGCACGTAATACGCTCCCTCATTTACGTCCGAGAAGCGCCGCTGCGTGCGACTATACGTGTAGGCCAGAAAGCCGTTGAGGCGCCCATCGGCACGCTGAAGTAGCGCCTCAAATCCGTAAGCATATCCCTCACCGAAATGAAACAGGTCCACATAGTCCAGGCCGGCTGGGTCGGGGACGTTTGGGTCGAGCTCGAAGAGGTCGCGCATGGTGCGGTAGTAGGCCTCGACGTCTAGATTGAACGGGCCGACGTTTGTCTTCGCCCCGGCCACCACCTGATCACCATACGCCGGAGGTACGTCGTCGCCTGTCGTAAGCCACGTATCAAACCCTGAAAACAGCTCGCTCGTGACGAGCGTCAGGAACTGATAGTAGCGGCCGTACGCCGCCTGAAGCCGCAGGGAAGGCACGGGACGGTACTCTACGGACATGCGCGGTGCGATGCGGGTGAACTGTCCCTCCTCAAAATAGTTGGCGCGGACGCCTCCACGCAGCGTTAGCCGCGAACTCGGTCGATAGGTGTTCTGGGCATAGACCGACGTGTAGAGGCTGTTCGATGCCGCGTCGAGGGTCTCTTCCCCGTCAAAGGAGTTGGTCAGTCCAAACTGGAACACGCCACTCCAGAAACCGGCCTCCAGAGTGTATCGGTCTCCAGGCATGTACTCGAAATCGCCCTTCAGCGAAACCTCGCCCACGCGATTTCGCTGGCTGAATGTGCTGCCCGACAGCTTCAGGTCCGGCCTGCTCTCGTAGCGCGAGCCGGTAGCTGTGAAGGTCGAGAAAAGCTCCTGGGAGAACAGGTGGGTCCAATTGAGGCTCACCGTCCGATTACCGTACACCAGATCGATCTCGGCATCCTCGAGAAACGCAAGGTCGAGCGCATCGCGACCCATGTAAAACGAGAGCGAGAAACGGTCGCTGCTCGAAGCATCGAAATTGAACTTGCCGTTGGCATCGACGAAGTGGAAGGCATTTGGGACGCCGTCCACGTCCGTGCGGCGCAGTGCATAGAGAAGCGGCTCGAGCGTGGATCGGCGCAGCGCCACCATCCACGAGCCGCGGCTGTACGGCCCCTCGGCTACGACGCTGGAGGAGAGAAGCCCGACCGTCAGGCCGCCCGCAAACTCACGCCGATTTCCATCGCGATTGTAAATGTCGACGACCGCACCCAGGCGCCCGCCATAGTTGGCCGGGTACCCACCCTTATAAACCCGGACGTCCTTGATCGCATCCGGATTGAACGTCGAAAAGAAGCCAAAAAAATGGGATGGGTTGTAAACGGTCGTGCGATCGAGCAGGATCAATGTCTGATCCGGACTTCCTCCGCGGATATACAGCCCGCTCGAATAGTCGGAGGCCGCTTTGATTCCGGGGAGCAGCTGGAGGGATCGAAACACGTCAGGCTGAAGCACGGACGGAAGCTGCCGGATCAGATCCGTCTGCATCTGCATCACGCCGACGCGGCGCGCTTCTTCCTCGAGCTCGGCATCCGCCGTGACGGTGATTTCCTCGATCTCAAACTCCACGGGCGTAAGCTCGACGTCCAGCCGGCGCTCTTCTCCGGCTGCAAGCTCCACCTCTACGCGCTCCTGTCGATACCCGATGTAGGAGGCAATCACGGTATACCGTCCCGGCGCCAAGCCGGTGAGCGCATAATAGCCGGAGTTATTCGTCGCCGTACCGACGTCGGTGCCGCGAAGCAGCACGTGGGCCGTCAGCAGCGTCTCGCCCGAGGTGGCATCGGTCACGTAGCCGGCGATCGACGCCGACTGCGCCCATGCGCCGCGGATCGATAAACACAGCAACACGGCCAGAAGCACGACGCCTGCCGGTATGCGAAATCGAGCGTGACAAAAGCCGTTTACGAACAGCACGAAAACTACACCTTTGAAAGCTATCTACTGACCATCTGGAAGTGCCATTTCGACGCGTGAAGAGACTCCTCTATTCCGTCGCGAACCGGTCAAACTGGAATTGACCGCTAATCCACACGGAGCGCCGGATCCATCCCTTCTCATAAACCCTTAAATAACAGTGTATTACAGATCTTAGTTTAAACGCCGAAAAGTGGCGTCTCTCTCTGGTTTTCGGTATTTTGTGGTGATGTAGTAAGGCTGCCTCAACGGACCGAACTCATCGGTCGCTCTGACGCCTCCCCACCCGGCGTCATCGAAGCCTTTTCGAGCAAGCATTTTATCCCCGAATGGAACAGGAAAGCTCCCGGGTTATCCCGATCAATATTGAGGAGGAGATGAAATCCTCCTACATCGACTATTCGATGTCGGTGATCGTCAGCC
>CAZQAS010000014.1:40100-41464 GCA_964591285.1 uncultured Rhodothermales bacterium | reverse complement strand
TACTTCTACACGGCGATTGCCGTGAATCCTAAGGAGATGGCGGACACGATGAAGCGGCAGGGCGGATTTATTCCGGGGATCCGACCGGGCAAGCAGACCAGCGAGTTCATCGACAACATCTTGACGAAGATCACGTTGCCCGGGTCGATCTTTCTCGGCTTCGTCGCCATCTTGCCGGCATTCGCCATGCAGGCCGGCATCTCGCAAGGCTTTGCAATGTTCTTCGGCGGTACGAGCCTACTAATTCTCGTTCAGGTTACTCTGGACACACTGCAACAGATTGAAAGTCATCTGCTTATGCGGCACTACGATGGGTTCATGAAGAGCGGTCGAGTCCGCGGACGATATATGTGATACGGTGGCATGTTGCAGGATCGTACAACCTGCAACCTGCAACTTGAACCTGCAACTACCCGAATGATTCATCTGAAAAGCCAGCGCGAAATCGACCTCCTCAGGACGAGCGCCGACCTGGTCGGGCGTACGCTGGCTGAGGTGGCCCGGCGCATCGAGCCCGGCGTCACTACGGCCGAGCTCGACGCCGTTGCGGAGGAATTCATCCGTGACCACAACGCGGAGCCGGCCTTCAAAGGATATCGTGTAGGCCAGATGGTCTTTCCGAATACGCTCTGCGTCTCAGTCAACGACGTCGTCGTTCATGGCATTCCGGGAAATGATCGCCTCGAGGAAGGAGACATCGTCTCGATTGATTGCGGCGTCCTGCTGAACGGTTACTACGGCGACAGCGCATACACCTTTGGCGTGGGCGAGCTGTCGGAGGAGATTCGCGAGCTCTGTACCACAACGTACGAGGCGCTCTTCAAGGGAGTTGATCAAGCGACGGCGGGCCGCCGGGTGGGAGATATATCCTATGCCGTACAATCGCACTGCGAGAAGCGCGGCTACGGGGTCGTCCGCGACCTCGTAGGCCACGGCATCGGTAAGACGCTCCACGAGGATCCTCAGATTCCGAACTTCGGCCGGCAGGGCACGGGTAAGAAACTGCGCGAGGGCTTGACGATCTGCATTGAGCCCATGATCAATCGCGGAACGCATGAGGTGATCTCTGAGCCCGATGGCTGGACGATCCGAGCGGCCGACCGGCTGCCGTCCGCCCACTACGAACACATGATTGTGGTGCGGAGGGGGGAGGCTGAGATACTGAGCACCTTTGAATACATAGAGGATGTTGTAGACGCTCCGTACCGGGAGCAGGTCGTGGAAGGATGAAGCCGGGCCGCGTGCGGCGTCTTCCGGGACGAGCCGACCGTACCCCTACATACAAAATTTACGAACTTATAGCTTTAGGTCGCGTTACTTAAAAGCTTTGCTCAAAGCGAGGTCCCGTATGCCCGTCTGGGTGA
>CAZQAS010000014.1:0-40000 GCA_964591285.1 uncultured Rhodothermales bacterium | reverse complement strand
AAGATCGTTCGCCGCAAAGGCCGCATCTACGTGATCAATAAGAGGAACCCGAAGCACAAGCAGCGTCAGGGTTAAGCAGTAAGACCACATGCCACGTATCGCAGGAGTCGACGTACCGCCCCGCAAGAGGGGAGAAGTCGCATTAACGTCAATCTTCGGAATCGGGCGTTCACGCGCTCGCGCTATTTTAGACCGTGCCGATGTCGAGTACGACGCACATCCGGACGATTGGACCGAGGAGCAGACACGCAGTGTACGCCGCATAGTCGAGGAAGAATTTCAGGTCGAAGGTCAACTGCGCTCCGAGGTGCAGATGAACATCAAGCGGCTGATGGATATCGGCTGCTATCGTGGTATGCGACATCGCCGCGGTTTGCCCGTGCGCGGTCAGCGGACGCGCACCAACGCGCGTACGAGAAAAGGGCGCCGCAAGACGGTCGCCGGCAAGAAGAAGGCGCCGCGCAAGTAGAGTTTTTCGGTCGTACGTCTCGGCATTTGCCCTCTGGCAGCCGGGACGCAGGCCATGTACCCCAAACGTAGATCTATGGCAAAGAGGCAGCAGAAAGGTGGGCGAGGCGGCAGGCCCGTTCGAAAGAAGAACGTCATTGTCGAATCGAACGGTCAGGCGTTCATTAAGGCCACCTTCAACAACGTCATCGTCACGCTGACGGATCAATACGGGAATGTCATCTCCTGGGCGAGCTCCGGTAAGATGGGCTTCAAAGGGAGTCGCAAGAATACCCCGTATGCAGCCCAGGTCGCGGCGTCCGCCGCAGCTCAGGAGGCGCATGATCTCGGACTGCGACGCGTGGACGTATATGTGAAGGGGCCGGGTTCCGGCCGGGAATCCGCCATCCGCGCACTCTCGGGTGCGGGCCTCGACATCGCCTCGATTCGCGACGTAACACCCATTCCCCATAACGGCTGCCGGCCTCCGAAGCGCCGCCGCGTCTGAGATCGAAGGTGGAGAGTTGCTCGGAGCAAATGTTCGCGTCTCTCGACGAACTTGCAACCTGCAACTTGCAACCTGCAACTCGGATCGCGCAGCGATCGGTCTAAGCCCGGCTACGAGCGATAATGCTCGTACGTTTGTTCGTAACGACTTGACAAACGAGATACACACACTATGGCCCGATACACAGGCCCGAAGCAAAAAATTGCTCGGCGCTTCAAGGAGCCGATATTCGGCCCCAGCAAAGCGTTCGAGCGAAAGCCATATCCACCGGGCCAGCACGGCCGCGGCCGCCGCTCGAAGGAGAGCGAGTACGCAGTGCAGCTCAAGGAGAAGCAGAAAGCCAAGTATACGTACGGACTGCTTGAGCGCCAATTCCGCAACGTGTTTGAAAAAGCATCGCGGAAGAAGGGCGTCACTGGCGAGAACCTGCTGAGATTCCTCGAGTCCCGCCTCGACAATACCGTCTTTCGGCTCGGTTTCGCGCGTACACGCCGGCAGGCCCGACAACTCGTGAACCATGGCCACATCATGGTGAACGATCACGTGGTTGATATTCCTTCCGCGCAGCTTCGCCCCGGAGATACCATCGCCGTGCGTCCACGAAGCCGGAACCTCGAAGTCATCGTTCAGGCCGCCAACAATAATCGGCGGACATTCGCATGGCTTGAGGTGGATCGAAACGACCTGCGCGGCAAGTTCCTCGATTACCCCGCCCGGGAGGATATACCGGAGAATATCCGCGAGCAGCTCATCGTCGAGCTGTACTCGAAGTAGGCTGTCTCGACGGCGGCGCCTCCTCAGAATTTGCGCCGCCCTCGCACAGTCAATATTTCCTGCTAAGATTTCTTGACATTTGAGACGGATATGAGCAATTACGCGATTCAGATGCCGGAGGGCATTCAGGTTGAGGAGGCCTCGGAATTTTCAGGCCACTTTACCATTCAGCCGCTTGAGCGCGGCTACGGCGTTACCATCGGAAACGCCCTTCGACGCGTTCTACTTTCTTCCCTCGAAGGCGTCGCCATCACGGCCCTGAAGATCGACGGCGTTCAGCATGAGTTTTCGACGATTCCCGGCGTAACGGAAGATGTCGCCGACATCATCCTCAACCTAAAGGGCATACGCTTTCGCGCAGGCGAGAGCGCCGACAATAACATCCACCTGTCGCTCACCGGCCCCGGTAACTGGACGGCGAAGGATGTTGCCGAGGCCACGAGCCAGTATGAGATTCTGAACCCCGAGCATCACATTGCGACGCTCTCCGAGGATGCGAATTTGAGCATCGAGCTGCGCGTCGAGAGGGGCCGTGGGTATATCCCCGCTGACGAGAATAAGCGCGAGGACGATCCCATCGGCGTGATAGCGATCGATGCAATCTTCACTCCGATCCGAAACGTCCGGTACAACGTGAAGCCGACGCGTGTCGGGCAGAAGATCGATTATGAAAAGCTGGAGATGGACGTCGACACCGACGGCTCCGTCTCCGCCGAGGATGCGCTCGCCCAGGCGGCGTCAATTCTGCGAGATCACGTAAATCTCTTCATCTCGATGGAGGGCGAACCGCAGCCGACCGAGGAAGAAAAAGAGGTCGATGCGGAAGTTCAGCGAATCCGCGAGTTGCTGTCGCAGCCGGTGGACGAGCTCGATCTGTCGGTCCGGGCACACAACTGCCTGAAGGCCGCCAATATCAAGAATATAGGCGATTTGGTGCGCCGCGAAGAGTCGGAGATGCTGAAGTTTCGCAACTTCGGCCGCAAGTCGCTCCAGGAGCTTATTCAAGTCCTCGAGGAGCGCGGCCTCCACTTCGGCATGGAAGTCGATAAGTACATGGAAGAAGCTTAGATCAGTTGCAGGTTGCACCTTGCAAGAACTTGCAACCCGACCTGCAATCTGCAACTTGCAACTTGCAACTTAAAACATGAGACACCAGAAAAAGCGACATAAGCTGGGACGCACGAAGCCGCATCGCAAGGCGACGCTGGCGGCGCTCAGCACCTCGCTGATCGCGCACAAACGCATCACGACGACCGTCCCCAAGGCCAAAGCGCTGCGCGGATTTATCGAGCCGCTCATCACGCGCGCCAAGGAAGACACCTCCCACAACCGGCGGCAGGTGTTTCGTCGGCTGCAGGATAACCAGGCGGTCTCGACGCTGTTCTCGGAGATTTCCGAGCAGGTGGGTGATCGGCCGGGCGGCTACACACGGGTCGTCAAATTGGGCCTGCGAGCCGGGGATGGTGCGCCGATGGCGATGATCGAGCTCGTAGACTATAACGACGTTCAACCCGAGACCGGCGGAGGTCGCCGCAAGCGAACGCGCCGCGGAGGCGGCAAGGGTCGCCGGCGCAGCACGTCAAAGGGCGCCGAGGCAAAACAGCGGCAGGAGACCACCTCCGAAACCGTCACGACCAAGCAGATGGAGACGCCGGAAAAGGGCGTCGAAACGGAGACGGTCGAGGAACCCGTCGCCGAGGAGCAGGCAACGCCGGTCACCGAGCGGACCGATACCGGCGACGTGCCGGAAGAGCAGATCGAGACCGCGAAGGAAGCTGTCGAAGAGCAGAAGGCCGAAAAGAAAAAGGCCGAAGCCGAAGCGGCCGCAGAGGCAGAAACTGAAGCCCCGGAGGACGTAGAGAGCGAAGCGCCCGAGAAGAAAGAGGACGCCGAGGCCCCAACGGACCAAGCGGCCGACTCGGGGGACGCGGAAGCTGACGAGGAGAGCGCAGCCGACGACGAGAAGAAGTAAAATGTAGCGTTTTGAGGCCTTATCGCCGCTCCGTCGGAGTCTTCATTCACGGTGCCGAGTCCTTTCTCGGCACCTTTTTTGTTTTAAATGCTTAGAAGTCAATAAGATAGGCATCGCATTGCGGGGACACTCCCTTTTAGGTATATGCTTCAGGCCTCTTCCATCCTAAAAAATACGGACCTACAGATCGAGCCGGAGTTCGAGAAGCGGTTGAATGAGCTGCTTGTCATCTGCCGCGAAAAACTGCCGTCCACGGACGAGGACCTGATCCGTCGTGCCTTTAAGCTTGGGTACTGGGCGCATCGAAACGACCGCCGCGTCTCCGGAGAGCGGTATATCACCCACCCCATAGAGGTCGCGACCATCGTCGCGCGCGACATCGGCTTCGACGACATCAGCGTCGCTTCCGCCCTGCTTCACGATACGGTCGAGGATACGGAATTCTCGCTTGAGTTCATCCGTGAGGAATTCGGCGACACGATGGCCTCCGTAGTCGACGGATTGACGAAGATCAGCGATGTATTTGCCAGCCGTGAGCTTGGTCAGGCGGAGAATGTCCGGAAGCTGATGCTATCGATGGCGACCGATATCCGGGTCATCCTGGTCAAGTTTGCCGATCGCCTCCACAACATGCGCACGATTGAGTCGCTACCAAAGCAGAAGCAGTTCAAGATCGCCAGCGAAACACTCGACCTTTTCGCGCCGCTCGCCCACCGTTTCGGTTTGCATGCGGTCAAGAACGAGCTGGAGGACCACTCTCTTAAGGTTCTCAACCCGGAGGATTACTACGACATCGTGCACGGGCTTCGGGCGTCGAAGCAGGAACGCGAAACCTATGTAAAGAGCTTCATCGAGCCGCTTAGGCGCCGGCTGGAGGAAGACAGCTTCCGATTCGAGATCTACGGACGATCGAAGAACATCTATTCGATCTTTCGCAAGATGAAGCGCCAGAATAAGCCTATCGATGAAATCTATGACCTCTTCGCGATCCGCGTCGTCTTGCTGAGCCGCGGAAAGAAAGGCAAGGAGGATTGCTGGCGCGTCTATTCAATCATCACCGACCTCTACAAGCCGCTGCCGGAGCGCTTCCGGGACTTCATCTCCGTCCCCAAATCGAACGGCTACCAGAGTCTCCACACGACGGTACTCGGGCCCGACGGCCGCCGCGTCGAGGTGCAGATTCGTACCGAAGAGATGCACGAGATCGCCGAGCGCGGTGTTGCCGCTCACTGGAAATATAAAGAGGGGCTTAGTGAGCAGGACGAGGAGATGGAGCAGTTCCTCGCGTGGGTTCGTGATCTCATCGAGAATCCGAGGCCGGAGCAGGCGACGGAGTTCGTCAAGGAGTTCCGGCTGAATCTCTACGACGAAGAGATCTACGTCTTCACCCCGAAAGGCGATCTGATGACGCTCCCGAACAACGCGACGCCGGTCGATTTCTCCTTCCAGGTCCACACTGAGATCGGCCTCCATTGCATCGGCGCAAAGGTGAACGGCAAGATGGTCCCGCTCTCCTATAAGCTGAAGAGCGGTGATCAGGTGGAGATCATCACCTCGAAGAAGCAGACGCCGAACAAGGACTGGATGAAGTTCGTCGTCACGCACAAAGCCCGCAGCCGGATCCGCCACTGGATCAACGAAAAGCGCCGGCGCGCCGTCGATCTCGGGCGCGAGCTGCTAGATAAAAAGCTTACGAAGGCCGGCCTCGAAATCGACGAGCAGGACCTCAACAAGAACGCTTCGCAGCTCAAGTTTCCGAACCCGCAGCAGATGTTCTACGAGATCGGCGTCGGGCTCTATGACCCGCAGGATTTCGTCGAATACGTGAAGCGCGGCACGGAAGAGAAGCGGGCCGATGAGGCAGAGGAGCAGGACGAAGACGCGCTGCGCCTGCAGTACGAGAATTTCATCGACACCGCGCAGTCCTCGGCGCAGCCCGCGCTGAAGATCGACGGCGAGCTCCATACGGACATCGTGACGAAGTACGCGTCATGCTGCAACCCCATTCCGGGCGATGAGGTGTTCGGCTACGTCTCGAGGAGCAGCGGCATCAAGATTCACCGGGTCAACTGCCGCAATGCGCCGCATCTGCTCATCAACCACCCGGATCGGATCGTTCCAGTCGAATGGAGTCGGCAAAAAGACGTACAGTTCCTGTCTGCCTTGCGCGTGATGGGCGAAGATCGCGTCGGTATCGTGAGCGACATCACGACGGTGATCTCCAAGAATCTGAAGACGAACATTCGCTCGATTACCGTCGATTCCGATGACGGCGTATTCGAAGGAACGATCGTCTGCTACGTGACGGACCTCGAGCATCTTCGCCGCGTGATCGAGCGCATCAAGAGACTCGACGGCATTCACGGCGTCTACCGGTTTGAGGAATGAGGAGCGCAGAATCGGCCCTCGTTTGTCTTTTGCCTTTCTTTTTTTGTAAACTTACCGGCGTTTTGCGGTAAAGTGTTAAAATTACTGGGTTAGAGTAGGCGACTTGATACCGCTCCGAAAGGTCATCGGCATCTCGTACATCCCCCCGAGGGCTGCCGCGCAGACGGCGCTTTCTCTCTCCGCTCGCAAGACGCCATAGCCGGTAGCTTTCTTCACTGGAGTCATCATTATGCCTGAACGGCCTATCACGCTGACGAAAAAGGACGTTTCACGTCGCGTCGCGGATCTGATGGACGAGCCGATCTACAAGAGCGAGCCCTGGGTGAGCGCAGTCATCGGTGCCATCGGAGACCTGCTGCTAGAGGCCGACCCGGAGGTCCGCATCGAGCTTCGCGATTTCGGTGTTTTTGAGGTCAAGAAGACCAGAGCAAAACCGAAGGCCCGCAATCCCAAAACGAACGAGACGGTCTTCATTCCGAGTCGCCGGAAGACACATTTTAAGCCGAGCAAGCGCCTGAAAGAGGTGCTGCAGACACCCCTTCAAGACCTCGACTACAAGGTGCCGAAGGGCAGTGCCGACCGCAACGGGATTCCGGAATGGGTATCCAACGGGGCGGCGTCGTAGAACCGGCGCGGGCCTCTACAGGTACGAATCGGGGAACGAGAGTCGATCTCGCTCCCCTTTTTTCTTGTTGGATGGCGGCGCATGGCACGACCCAGACTCATCGGAATTGACTACGGCACGAAGCGTGTCGGCATCGCACTTTCTGATCCGCTGCATCTGTTTGCACAGCCCGAGGGCACCTACGCGGAGGATGAGGCCATCACACGCCTCGACGAGCTCTACGAAGATCCCGGCATCGAAACGATCGTCGTAGGATGGCCGCTTGAACTCAACGGTCGTGAGGGCCCGGCAACGCGATTCGTGCAGCCGTTCGTTCATCGAATCGAGAAGAGATATCCGCACGTAGCCGTGGTGACCTGGGACGAACGATATTCTTCCGCGCGTGCCCGAAAGGCGCTCGTCGATGCCGGCGTAAAACGCAAGAACCGGCGGCGGCGCGAAAGAGTTGATGCTGCCGCTGCAGCGATCATCTTGCAGGAGTATATGGATGAGGTCTCGTCAGAATAGGGCACCTTTAGAGACCAATCTCGTTTTAGCGGTATGATTCTTCCAATTCGGCTATATGGCGATCGGGTGCTTCGGACGGAGACGGAAACCATAACCGCCGACAGCCCAGAGCTTCAGGAGCTCATCGACGATATGATCGAAACCATGCGCGGTGCCGAAGGCGTCGGGCTTGCCGCGCCGCAGGTCGGGCGCCGCGAGAGGGTCTTCGTGGCGGACGTAACGCCAATGCTGGAATCCGATGAGTTCGACCAGGATGAGTTTCCCGAACAGCCGATGGTCTTCATCAATCCCGAAATCACGTGGGAGAGCGAGGCCGAGTGCGAGTTCGAGGAGGGCTGTTTGTCGATTCCCGATATTCGCGAGGATGTCGTGCGTCCGGAGCGGATCCGCGTCCGGTACCTGGATCGAGATTTAAGCGAGCGTGAAGTGGAGGTTGGCAGTGTCCTCGCGCGGGTCATCCAGCACGAGAGCGATCACCTGGATGGCATCCTCTTTATCGATCACATCAGCCCGTTTCGGCGTCGGCTTCTGCGGCGAAAGCTTCGGGACATCACGAAGGGCGACGTCGAGGCGGATTACGCGCTGCATCCTCCCGCATAGCATAGAACGATTGGAATGACGCATCGCAGGAAACAGACGGTCTCCATGCTGCTGCTGGCGGTGTTCACCGCTGGGGGGCTATTTGCACCACTGGCACACCGCGTCGTCCACGTCCACGACGTGGAGCATCGGCATGGCAAGGCTGCGGATCATTTCTCGAGTTCGAGCGAGCGGACTGCTCACGGCACGAACTTCCTGGTGGAGGAGCAGACGCCTCCCGACGAGCTGGTGTGCGATCTCTGTGCACGGCTTATGCTGGCCGCATACGAGCCTCTCGAAGCCGCTTCAAATCATCTCGCCTTCGCCTCCGTGCTGCGGCCGCACGGCGATCTCAATAGAGATCGGTCCGGTGGAACCTCACGCATTCGCGCGCCGCCGGTAATGTCCTGATCGGCTCCTGATCGAGCCGAATCCCCTCTTTTCCGGATGGGTGAGGTGCGCCCCAGGCGATGCCTCTTCGCAGACATTACCAGCAGACAATGCCGAATACGTCATGTATCTATTCAACGGATGTGCGCACGCGCAGGTCGCTCGCTTCATTTTATTCGCGGCAATCCTGGCTTTCACGGCCGGATGTGATAATCCCGTGGAGGATAATCACGAAGATCATGCCGACGCCCACGGATTTATCCTCCTGGTTGACGGAGCGGAGGTCGTCCGCTCGGAAGACGTGGTGGTTACCGATACGCTCTTCCTGAGCCTGGGTGATACGACCGTCGTAGCAGTCGAGTTTCTGGATGAGGATGGTGACCACATCCACAACGAAGACCTCGAAGACGACTTTGAGCTCGACGTGGCCAGCACCGATCCGGACGTCGTGGAGATTGTCTCGCGCGATGACTGGAGCTTTGCGCTTCGCGGCGCCAGGGCCGACACGGCGGTGGTTGAGGTCGGACTCCTGCATATGCCGCAGCAGCATCACGATCTTACACCGCGGGAAGTGCCGGTTGTAGTCCGATGAGGATTCGAGCGGTTGCTTTCATTTCCACTCTGGCGCTCGTTTCATCACTGGCAGTCGTGCCCGCGTCGGGTCAGGGCGCCGGTGCAGTTGTCGGCAGCGTCGTCGACGCCGATACGGGTGAGCCGGTAGGGTTCGCCCAGGTGCTGCTCGAGGAGGCAAACAGATCGGCCACGGCCGACGAGTTCGGCCGATTCGAGATCCTCTTCGTGCATGCGGACACGTACACGCTGAAGGCCTACCGAATCGGCTACCAGCCGCTCACGCGCTCGGTTCGGGTGCCGGAACGCGACACGCTGAGGATAACACTGCGGATGACGGTGACGCCGATCGAGCAGGGCGAGGTGGTCGTGGAGGGTGCTCGTGACGAAGTCCGACAGTTCGCCGATGCCGCCATGGAAATTGAGGGGCGTAGGCTGCGGCAGAATCTCGGTACGACGATCGCCGAGACGCTCGACGACGAGCCGGGAATCGCTATGCGCTCGATGGGCCCCGCCCCTGCGAGGCCGGTACTTCGGGGACTTGGCGGAGAGAGGCTGCTGGTTCTGGAAGATGGAGGGCGGACGGGCGATCTTTCGGCCACATCGACGGATCACGCCGTGGTGATCGATCCGCTCACGTCTGAGCGTATCGAGGTCATCCGCGGACCGGCAGCGCTCGTTTATGGTTCGAATACGCTCGGCGGTGTGATCAACGTCGTTCGCGGCATGATTCCGTCGGTTCGTTCGAAGGAGCTTCACGTCGGCGCCAGCCTTCAGGCCCAGTCGGTAAACGACGGATTCTCGGGCGGCTTTGGGGTGGAGGCTCCGGTCGGTCCCGTTTCGGCACGTGTGGACGGGAGTCTACGATCGGCCGGCGACGTGTCGACGCCCATTGGTCCGCTCGAAAACACAGACCTTACGACCTTGAACGGCTCGGCCGGTGCGAGCGTCATCGGTAGCTGGGGTCATGCAGGGTTGGCCGGGAGCTATTATACCTCGCGCTATGGGATTCCCGGCGGCTTCGTCGGCGCGCATCCGAACGGCGTAGACATAGAGCTTGATCGGCGACGAGTGGAGGCCCGCGCGGAGATATTCGATCCACTTCCATGGATGCCTCGTTTGGAAATCGATGCCTCGTTTTCGAGGTACGCCCACGAGGAGTACGAAGCAGACGACGTTCTTGGGATCGAGTTCGGCCTACTCTCCTACCACGGCCGTGCCCTCTTCCACACGCATCAGAACGGACACCTACGAAAGGGAGCGGTGGGCGTTTGGAGCGAGGCTCGCGACTATGCATCCGCGGGGTTCTCCTCCACGCCGGCGTCCACCGAGTGGACGGTCGCCGGCTTCGGGTTTCAGGACATCCACTTTGATGCCGTCACGCTACAGGCGGGGTTGCGGTATGACTTCCGCACGGTGCAGCCGCGCGAGGAAGGAGAATCACCAGAGATCGGATCCCCTCGCGGCAGGAATTTTGGCGGGGTCTCGGCCTCGCTGCGTGGTATGCTCCATCCACTCGAAAGGCTCTCGCTCGGCCTCACTGTAATGCGTTCAATCCGCATGCCGGGCATTGAGGAGTTGTATTCAGAAGGTCCGCATCTTGCCGCGTATTCCTTCGAAATTGGGAATCCCGAGCTTGACGTGGAGGGGGGTCTTGGCAGCGAGGTGTTCGCTAAGTTCGAGGGATCCGCCGCGACGGCCTCGATAGCGTTGTTCCACAACGCCATTGACGGATACATCTTTCCTCGCAACACCGGCGAGACGAACGTGCAGACACAGCTTCCAATATACCAGCAGACCGGAGCATCTGCGCAGATGCTCGGCTGGGAGGCCAGCGTAAGCACCCGCATCTGGCGCCGGTTCGAATTAACGGGTTCGGCGAGCTATGTTCGCGGCACGCTGACCGACACCGACGAGGCGCTTCCGTGGATGCCGCCGCTCAGCAGCAAGATCGATCTCGCATACACCCTCCGCCGACTCACCGTAGGTGCGTCCACGCGCGTGGCGGCGTCGCAAGAGCGAACGGGACCGTTCGAAGATTCCACGAATGGATACGTAGTATTCGGCGCACATGCGCAGTACTATATTACCGCCGGTTCGATGCTGCACACGATCGATCTCGTTGCCGAAAACGTCACCGATACGGAGTACCGCGACCACCTCTCTCGGGTAAAGACCGTAATGCCGGAGCCGGGCCGGAATATCAAGCTCCTCTACAAACTTTATTTCTAGCCGTCTTGATGACGATTCGGATTCGCTCCGTCGTTCTGGCTGCGGCGTGCGTGGGTCTCCTTACAGGATGCAGTGGCGAACCGCAGGAAGGACCGGAGGCGGTAGCGACCATCCGGCCGTTGGCCGCGATCGTCGAGCCCGTCCTTGGTTCGGAGGTTCATGTGCTGCTCAGTCCGGGTGCATCGCCGCATACCTACGATCCGCGCCCATCCGACGTACGTCTCGCCGCCGGCGCATCGGTGCTGTTCTTCGGCTCGAACGACCTGGATGCATGGGCGGCCGGTTTCGATGCGGAGGCCAAAGTCGCGATGCTGGGACTCGTGCCGGACTCCATGCTGCACCTCGATCGCCGCAATCATGTCGATCCGCATTTCTGGATGGATCCGCTTACGGTGAGGGGCGTCCTGCCGGCGCTCGCCGACACGATGTGCGCCCTGGAAGCGTCAGGCTGCGCGGAGTATCGCCGCGGAGCGGCATCCTTCGCCGAACAGCTTTCGGCGGTGCACGATTCCGTCTCCGTGCTGATGGCGGGCGTTGCGGGTAAGCCGGTGATGCTGGCGCATCCGTTTCTGGATTACTTCGCCCGCCGATACGATCTGTACGTCGCGGGAATTGTGGAGGAGATACCCGGAAGCGAGCCGACGCCGAGCGATATGATGCGGATGATTGACCTGGCAAATCAGGCCTCTGCCGAGGTGATCTTCACGCTTCCACAGCACCCTTCGCGAGCTGCGGAAGCCATTGCCGAGGCCGCGAATCTCAAGCTCGTCGAGCTAGATCCGATCGGAGGAGGCACCAACGGCTATGCTGATCTTCTGTACTTTAACGCTTCGATAATTCGTAATGCCCTCGTGCAGAACGCCTCCCAGAAGCGGTGACGACAGAGCAGGAATTTGCCGTTGAGGTCGACGGTCTCTCGGTGCGATACGGCCAACGAGAAGCGCTGAAAGACATCCGCTTCCGGGTCGAGGAAGGCCGATTCGTAGCGATTCTCGGCCCGAACGGGTCGGGCAAGACCTCTCTAATCAAAGTCTTGCTCGGAATCATCCCGGCCGCATCGGGCCGTGCACGCGTCTTCGGTCGTCCGCCGAAAGAGGCGGCACCCGGCCTCGTCGGCTACGTCCCTCAGGTCAAGACGCTCGAGCGACGGTTTCCGGCCATCGCGCTCGAGCTGGTCGTTTCCGGAGCGCGTGGCCGCTGGCCCGCCCGTCGCACGCGCGGAGAGAAGGACCTCGGTACGAGTGCCCTCGAACGTGTGGGTGCCGCTCACCTTGCTGATCGCCAGCTCTCCACACTCTCCGGAGGGGAGCTGCAGCGCATTTTCCTGGCTCGAAGTCTCGTGCGTGAGCCGCGGATCGTCATGCTTGACGAGCCCGCGGCGGGCGTCGACGCGGCGGGGGCCGGTGATCTGTATGAGCTTTTAGAAGAGTACCAGTCGACGCACGACGCCACGATCTTTATGGTCACACACGACTGGAATGTGGCGTATCACCATGCCTCGCACGCGCTCATCCTGAATCGGAGGCAGATCACCTTTGGGCCGTCGCACGAGGTACTCAGCGAAGAGAATCTGCGCCGGGCCTTCGGCCACGTCGGACACGCCCATGCGATGTTTCGGGTCGGGACGGAAGAGGATACACCGCGATGATCGAGCTTCTGCAGACTCCGTTCATGCAGCGCGCACTGACCGCCGGCTGCCTCGTGGGTTTCCTCGCCAGCTACTTCGGCGTATTCGTGGTGCAGCGCCGGCTCAGCTTCTTAGGAGCGGGCCTGGGCCACGCTGCCTTCGGCGGGGTTGCACTCGGGCTCCTGCTGCGGACCGAGCCGCTCTGGACTGCCGTACCGTTCACGATCGTGGTTGCGCTGGGAATCGATTACATCCGTTCGCGCACCAACCTCGCGGGCGATACGGCGATCGGCGTCGTCTTCGCTGTTGCCGTTGCATTGGGCGTCATCTTCCTGTCCCTGCGTGAGGAGTACTCGGCCGATGCCTTTGCATATCTCTTCGGATCCATTCTGGCCGTGACGTCCGCAGACCTGTGGGTCACCGCCGGTGTGACCGCGTTGACGATCGTACTCTTTCCTCTCTGGAATCGGTGGGCATACGCGACCTTCGACCCCGAGCTGGCCCGCGCGGACGGCATCAAGCTCCAACGAGACGACGTGATCCTGTCCGTGCTTCTCGCGGTCACGGTCGTCGTTGCCGTCAAGGTCGTCGGGATACTGCTGGTCGCGGCCTTCCTCGTCATTCCGGCAGCTGCCGCACGGCTCGTCAGCGCGACGTTCATTCGGATGACCGTCGTATCCGTGATCGCCGGTATGGCGACCGCCGTAATCGGCCTTTTCTGCTCGTACTGGTTGGATGTGCCGAGTGGGGCGACGATCATCCTCGTGCAAGCCGTACTTTTCGGAGGAGCTGCCGCTATTTCTCGACGATTCGACCTTCAGGCGTGATGCGCTCGTTGGGGCCGGGCTCGCGAGTCGGAAACTGCCCGACGGGGACGTTCGGGTCGCGGTCTTTGGGAACGTAGTGCGTATGATCGCCGTGCGTCACCTCGATGAACGGCTTATCGCCGAACGGGTCGACGGCCTGCCGGACGACGGCGAAGAAAAAGATCACGGCTGCGACGAATGCCACCCACTTGACGATCCGTACGGCATTCGACTTGCCCGCTAATTGCTGCGGGTCGGTCGCTTGAGAGGAGTCGTCGACGTCGGCCATCACTTGAGGCGCCAATAGGGCTGATCAGTGCTCGTCGTAGTAAGGCGCGGTCGGTCGATAGGTTTCCGATCGTAATCTCCCTGTGTCGGCGGCGATGGGTTGGATCATGCTTGCCGGTCTTCGCGTTCCACTCTGCACGCATCGACGCAAATGTGTCCGTCGTTGACGTGCCATGTAGTATGATCCACCCTGGTTGTTCTATACTGATGCGAGTCCGCTACTTCCTCGTGCTCGCCGCGGCCTTACTGGTTGTGGGCGGTTTGCCTGCGCCCGCTGACGGCGATCCACTTTCTCTGATACTCCCCACTCCAAACGATGCTCTTCTGAGGGGAGACCAGCCGAGGTTTTATCAATACACCAACAGAACGTTTGAGGGCCGGCGCTCCTATCCGTGGCAAGGCGGACAATACGGTTATGTGCGCAATCCAAAGCGTACGTCCGCCGGCATCGTCTACACTCGTTTCCACGAAGGTGTAGACATCCGCGCCGTCTACCGCGATGAACGCGGCGAGCCCGCCGACACCGTTCGTTCCATCGACGACGGATACGTCATCTATGTGAACCATAACGAACGCCACTCCAGCTACGGCAAGTACGTGGTCGTCGAGCACTGGTGGAGCGGATCGCCGTTCTACAGTCTCTATGCGCACCTCAATTCGGTAGATGCACGGCGGGGCGAGCGCATCCGCCAGGGAGAGCAGATTGGAATGCTCGGCTACACGGGGCGGGGACTCGATCGGCGGCGTGCCCATCTCCATTTCGAGATCAATATGCTGCTTAACCGCAATTTCGGTGCGTGGTACGCTGCGAATTACCGGTCGACGAACCGGCACGACGTGTTTAACGGCATCAATCTCGCCGGAATTGACGTCTCCGAGCTGTACCTCGCGCTCCAGCGAAATCCGGATCTGACGATCGAGGAGTTCCTCTCGCGTGGCGACCCCGACTACACGGTCGCCTTCCCAAACAATGGAGCGCTCGATCTCACTGCAAGGTACGAGTGGCTCGTCGATTGGACGGCCCGAGACCGCGCCGGTATCCCCCTGCGCTCGTGGGAGGTCGCATTCACGTCGACGGGCGTCCCGATACGGATCGTGCCGTCCGCCACGGAAGTTGAAGAGCCGCAGGTCACGGCTGTACGCTCGACGGTAGTTCCGTACAAATACGTGACGAACGGCCGAGTTGCGGGGCAGGGCGATCGCTACTATCTCACCCGATCCGGGCAGCGGTATACGGCACTCCTCGCCGCGCAGGGAACTCGAGAGCGCATCGTAGAATTCGACCGCTCGCACGTTCGAGAGGTCACAGAGAGTGCGAACCGCCTGCAGTCCTGGTAAAAATTCTGCGGGGCGCGATGCGTCCTCCGCGCGTCAGAACTGCTCGGCTATTCGCCTCGCCGTTTCTCGAAATGGACGCGGCTGCCAGTCCAACTCTCGCCGCGCTTTCGCGCTGCTGTAGCGGTAGGTCCTCGATGCGGCGCGGGCCGTCTCGCGCGTAATGATGGGGCGGGTCCTCGTGAGGAATGCCACAGCTTCTGAGGCGTAGGCGAGTGCGAGCGCCGGCAAGGGCTCGAGCGTGAGCCGAGGCGGTTGGGCGTCAAACGCGCCGGCGAGCTCCCCGATGATTTCATCCCAGCTCAGGTTTTCGCTCCCAAAGAAATACCGCTCGCCGCACCTTCCGTGCTCCATCGCGCGAATTAATCCATCCGCAACGTCGTCGACGTCCACCACGTTGGTCCCGCCGGCAGGGATTGCGGGCATTGTGCCCGCCCGGACTTTGTCGATGATGCGCCGGGTATTATCACCTGGGCGTCCAAGGCCGAATATCAGTGCCGGATTGGCGATGACGGATTCGAGACCCTCGGCGATACCGCGGTGGATTTCAAGCTCGGAAAGATATTTCGACTGAGCGTAGAGCGAATTCACTTTCGAACGCTGCCACTCGCTCTCCTCGTCGATGATGCCGTCCGGCCGGTCCGGTCGGCCGAAGGCGGCCATCGATGAGACGTGGACGAGCCGCCGAACGCCGTTCGTTAGCGCTGCATTCACGACGGCCGACGTGCCGTCGACGTTGACTTTCATGAGCCGGCGGCGCTCGCTGCGTCCGCCGAAGCTCACGCGTGCGGCAGCGTGGTAGACGAACTCGACCCCTGTGAGCGCATCTTGCAGTGCGATGGGATCCAGAATGTCGCCGACGGCGTGCTCGACCCTCCGCTCCACACCATCCAGAAGATCCATCGATGATTGCTCGCGTCGGTAGATTCGAACGCTCTCGCCTCGGCGGATGAGTCGTCGCGTGAGGACGGATCCGAGGAAGCCGGTAGCTCCCGTGACGAGTACGAGGGACATGGTCGATCTACTCTAATTCGAGGAGAAGATCGTTCTTGCCGACGGCATCACCCGGCGAGACGTGGACGGCCTTTACGATGCCGTCGTGCTCGGCACGAAGCTCGTTCTCCATCTTCATGGCTTCGAGGACGGCGAGGCCCGTTCCTTCACTGACGTGTTGACCGGGCTCGACAGCGACGGAGAGTACCAGGCCCGGCATTGGCGCACGGATGGCCTGGGTACCGGCGGCAGCGGTTTCGGCGAGGCCGTAGCGTTCGAGCAAGAGGTCGCGTTCGTCTTTGATGTGCACGTCGAAATCGCGACCGGCCAAGGAAACGACGTACCCACCCCCAGGCTGCGGGATCACCACAGCGGAATAACTGCGCCCATCGACGATGAGGGAGAGGCGAGTTTCCGACATCGCTTCGTGAGAGAAGGGCACCTGCCGATCGTCGATCGAGACGTGGTCTTCATTCAGTATCAGCTCGATCGTACGACCGGAGACCTCTGCCTGAAATGTTTGCTGTCTAGCCTTACCCATGTGGTGTCGTGGATCGAATTCTGCGCTCTAAAATACAAGGAGGTGCAGACGAGGTTCTTAGAGATCCGGAAGCAAGGTGCCGTTCGTTTGTTGCAAGCGTGTCCTGATTGCGAAATGGACCTGAGCCCGACCATCGTACTGCAGGGCTATCGGATGGGTGTCTTCCCTATGGCCGACCCGCGAGCCGACGACGAAGTCTACTGGTATGCGCCCGATCCGCGCGGAATTCTCCCACTTGACGCCTTCCACGTCCCCAGCAATCTGGGAAAGCTCGTGGAAAGGGGAACGTTCGAGGTGACGTCGGATCGGGACTTCGAAGCCGTCATGCGAGCGTGCGCCGACCGAAATTCGACCTGGATCTCCGAAGAGCTCATCCAGGTTTACACGGAGCTTCACCGGCTGGGCTACGCACACAGCGTCGAGAGCTGGTCCGACGGCAAGCTCGTTGGCGGGCTCTACGGAGTGGCCATCGGTGCGGCGTTCTTCGGCGAATCGATGTTTTTCCGCGTCACGGATGCCTCGAAGGTGGCGCTCGTCCATCTCGTACGGCAGCTCCGCGCCGGCGGGTTTACGCTGCTCGACACGCAGTATTCCACGCCGCACCTCGAACAGTTCGGCGTGATCGAAATCGCGCGGGACGAGTATGAGTCGCGGCTCTCCCGGGCAATCGGGCGGACGGCCCATTGGTGGCCTCTCGAGGAGGGGCGGCGCGATCCGCAACATGACAATACCTGACGCGGTTCGCGACCTGCGACGGGTCGAGGAACGCCCGCCCGCCGTCCCCTAAAGTTTCGCCGGATCTTCAATCCCGCAGACAGGGCGTCGAAAGCATGGTTGGTATTATCGTGCGGGAGCATCCGCAGCCGGATCTCAAGTAATTCGCAGCGACTTCTGAATGGTGACTCCGAGACGAATTGGTGTGTTTACGAGCGGCGGCGACGCGCCGGGGATGAACGCCTGCGTGCGAGCTATCGTACGGACGTCGGTCGCCCACGATCTCGAGGTCATCGGAATTCGGCGCGGCTATGCCGGCATGATCGACGGGGATTTCGTCGAGATGGATGGCCGCTCGGTGTCGAACATCGTGCAGCAGGGAGGCACGATCCTCAAGAGCGCGCGATCGAAGCGATTCCGGACACCGGAAGGGCGGGCGCAGGCCAGCGAAAATCTAAAGGCGCACGGCTTAGATGGACTCGTCGGTATAGGAGGGGACGGGACGTTCCGTGGTGCGGCGCTGCTGTTTGACGAACACAACGTTCCGATGGTCGGCTGTCCGGGCACGATTGACAACGACTTGTTCGGTACGGACGAGACGATCGGCTACGACACGGCGCTGAACACGGCCATCGAGAATATCGACCGCATCCGGGACACGGCGGACGCTCACGATCGACTTTTTCTGGTGGAAGTGATGGGCAGAGATGCGGGATTCATAGCGCTGAATAGCGGGATCGGTGGTGGTGCGGAGCTCGTGCTCGTGCCCGAGACGTTCACCGAAATGGATGACATCAAGACCCGCATACTTTCGCTGATGACGGCGCAGTCGAGGTCCTCGATAGTGGTCGTGGCTGAGGGCGATGAGCACGGGGGTGCGCAGCACATCGAGCAGGCGCTGCGCGAGGATGATGCGTTCAGCGACATCGATCTCCGCATATGCATTCTGGGTCACACGCAACGCGGCGGCTCCCCAACCGCGCGCGATCGCGTACTCGCGAGCCGGCTCGGTGCAGCGGCCGTTGAAGCGCTGATCGAAGGGCATGAGAACGTGATGGTCGGCCTCGTCAACAACGAGACGAAGCTGACCCCGCTGCGCAACGTGTGGAGCCGGAAGAAGAATATCAACTACGAGCTGCTCCGTTTGACCCAACTCTTAAGCTGATCCTCTCATGCTGCTTGCGACCGCTCATCCCCCGCCGGGAGAGGCGCCGGGTAAGAAGGAAGCCGTCGAGGCGATGTTCGACGACATCGCACCGAGATACGACCTTTTGAATCGGCTGCTAAGCCTGGGGATCGATCAACTCTGGCGCGACGAGGCGGTCGAAATGCTGCGTTCCGAGGAGCCGAAGCGCATCCTGGATGTGGCCACCGGTACCGGCGACCTCGCGCTGAAGGCGCTGACCCTCGATCCGGAGACGGTCGTCGGGGTAGACATTTCGGAGGAGATGCTCTCCCGCGGGCGGCAGAAGGTTGCGCGCAGGGGCGAGGACGGCCGTGTCACGCTGCAGCGAGGCGACGCCGAAAAGCTGCCGTTTTCCGATTCCCAATTTGATGCCGCGCTGGTTGCCTTCGGCGTGCGCAACTTCGAGGATCTTGGCGCGGGGCTCGAGGAAATCCTGCGCGTCCTTCGGCCGCAGGGCACGTTCGTAGTCCTCGAGTTCAGCCATCCGACGGCATTCCCCGTGAAGCAGCTCTATGCGTTCTATTCGCACGTCATCCTACCGACTGTTGGACGCCTCATCTCGAAGAACCGCTCCGCCTATGAGTACCTCCCGGAATCGGTCGACGTGTTTCCCGCCGGAGATGCGTTTGTTGAGCGAATGCGCGCGGCGGGATTTGGTGACATCCGATGGAAACCGCTGACGTTCGGTATCGCGTCGCTGTACAAGGGTCGACGGCCGGCCTAGCCGCCGTCGGTCCCATTCCTGAACTTCGTCAGCCGCACCTCATTCGTATTTCCGCGGCTGCTGTATTCGACGCGGTCCATGAGGCTCCGCATGATGTGAACGCCGAATCCCCCAGCGCGTCGATTTTCGGCCAGCTCGAAGATGTCCGGCCGCGTATAGAATTCCTGCTGGAATGAGCGGCCGGCATCGCGGATGCGCACCGTCACGCGGTCGTCCTCAACAATGACCGCCAGGTCGATCTGCTGCGAGTCATCGCCCCGGTAGGCATGTTTGATGACGTTCGTGCAGGCTTCATCGACGGCGATTTTGAACTGCTCGATCGCCTCGTCGGCCAGGCTCGCATTCCGAACGTGCGTTTCGACGAAGCGACGAACCCGCTCCAGATAGCGGGTCGAGCTCGGAATACTCAGCGTATGTACGGACTTAGCCACGGCAGTTGGTGAGCGTCGCTGATACGGATGGTGGGTACCTCATGCTTGTTCGGCGCGGTCCTCTTCGAATTTTTCGAGCGCCTCGTCCTCGGACTCGACGATATCGAACAGCATGGGGAAGCCGAGCAAATCGAAGACGTTATACACTTTCGGCTGAAGGGCCGCGATCTTAATGTCGCCGCGGTGCTCGCGCACCTCCTCGATGTAGGCCATGAAGACGCCGAGCCCTGCGCTGGAGATATACTGTAGATTCTCGCCGTTGATGACGATCGAGTAGTCCTCTTCCTCCTGACACTTCTGGAGCGCCGCCTCGAGCTCCGATGCCGTGTGAGCATCCAGCTCTCCCTTCAGGTCGAGAATTTGGATGTGATCGTGCGAGCGGAAGCCAACGGAAAAGTTGCTCATCGGTATTTGATCCTATTATTCAGTTTGAATTCGTTCCTGTAGGCGGCTCGAAGCCGCCGTGCGTGTCGTGCGTCGTCGATCTTCGGCGCCGGGCAGTTCGGCGAGTGAGAGCCCGTGCCACTTCAGAACGACAAGCGTAAGATCGTCATCGTACTCCGTCTCGTCCAGAAACCCGTCCAGATCGCCGAGAAGCGATCGGTGGAGTTCGGGCGCGTCCTCGTGGCGGTATTCGGTAAGTGCCGTGAGCAGGCGATCGTATCCGTACTCGTCTCCCTCCGAGTTGCGGCTCTCGACGACGCCGTCCGTATAGAGGACGAAGACGTCTCCAGGTTGAAGGCGTATGTGCTCCTCCACGAGGGACTGCCGGAAGAATCCGCTTCGGTCGAGCCCCAGGCCAAGACCCTGCGTGCGAATGAAGCGGGCGGTGCCTTCCAAGTTGATCATGGCGGCGGGGCAGTGCCCGCCGCGTGCGATCAGCAGCTCCTCTTTCTCGACATCTATAATTCCGTAGATGACGGAAACGAATACGTGGCGCTCCAGCGCCGAAGCCAGCGCGAGATTGGCCTGTTCGAGGAAATCGGAGGGCGTCGGCGTCAGTCGGCTTACAGATCGGAAGATGCCCTGAAGCTCCGCCATGTAGAACGCTGCGGACGTTCCCTTTCCGGAGACGTCCCCGATAATGAAGGCCAGACGATTCTCGTCGAGCTGTAGGAAGTCGTAGTAGTCGCCGCCGACCTCGTGGGCTGAGATGCTCGAAGCGGCGACGGTCAGCCCGCGCATCTGCGGGAGCGTTTGCGGCAGCAGCTTGCTCTGCACTTCGCGCGCGATGTCCAGCTCACGGGTCAGGCGCTCCTTCTCCACCTGCTCCTCGAACAGGCGCGCATTTTCGAGCGCGATCGCCGCTTGAGCGGCATAGACGCTGATCGCTTCGACGTCGTCCTTCTCGAATCCGTGCGTGACGTCCTTGGCTACGAACAGAGCCCCCAACATTTCGTTGCGCGAGAGCAAGGGTGCGATGAGCAGGCTACCGAGCGGTCCGCCTGGGCGAACGTGAATGCGATGATCGGCGGCTGCTTCATCGATGACGATGGGTTGCTTTTTGGATTCCACCTCCTCGTAGAGGGCGGCGAGGTCGACGCTCTCCTCGATGCGCGGCCGATCGGAATTTTCCGACCGCAAATAAAACGACTTCGACGAGTTGTAGGCGGCGACGATCTGCGGGCGCAGCGAGCCGCTCCTCGGATCCGGAAGGGCCAGCCATGCACGCTGCGCAGTGCCTGCGTCGACCGGCGTCGAGGTGATCGTATAGTAGAGCTTGTCCGGGTCGAACACCTGCCCCACCAGATTGGTGAGCGAATGCATGGCCGTAACCTCCCCGGCCTTTCGCTGAAAATCACTCGTCGTCGGAAGATGAAAGACGAGGAAGAGGAAGGCCGTCACACAGTAGAGGAGACCGAACCCGAGGGCGAGATCCGTGAAGAGCTGCAGGGAATAGCTGTAATGCTCCACGAAGGGCTCCATGCCCGGCAGCACGCCGCCGGGGGATAGGCTCACGCCGATGATCCCCATAAGGAGGATCGACAGCCCCATGCCGCCGGCCTTCTCGCGGAAGGAGAGGAAGACGATCCAGGAGACGCGAAAGGCGTTGATGGCCATCATGATGACGGCCGGCACAGCGGCAACTCCCTGGATGAGCGTGCTGTCCGTCGTCGGATCCTTCAAGAAGGCCGAGAGTGAGGCCACCGCCATGAAGCCCAGCATCAGATACCAGTTCCGGAGGCTCTTCCGAGTGCGCTTGAAGAGCACAAGGTCCCGGAAACGGAGGAGGATATAGAAGGCAAATCCGGCCTTCAGCAGCGCGATCAGATTCATCTTGACGACGGTCGCGGCGGTGAGCGGCACGCCCGTACCGTACTCAAACCCGAGGGAGGCTGCGCTGACTTCGATGCCCGTGGGCATGGCGATGCCCAGCATCAGGCGCACGGTTACGACGAATAAAATGCCGACAAACAGCGTCGTCCAGAAGATCTTCAGCGGCGCCGCCTGGCGCTGTCTGAAAAATTCCGAGAGAAGAAACCACAGGGACGTAAAGCCGCCGATGACGACGAGTTGATAGATGACCTCCGTGGCGGTCGCGAGCGGCGTCCCGCTTTGCCACTCGACCACGTTGAACGCTGCGGAGACCACGAAGCATGCGGCAGCGGCGACGGCCAGTACAATGCGCCGGCCCTTGCTCCGCACACGTACGCTATTCGGCCTCTGTCGGGCTCTAGATATCAGGTCGAAAAACATAGGCACCGCGGGCGGCCAGCCACAACAGCGTACGGGATTGGTAGCAATAAGGCCGTGGAGTAGACGAACGGCCGGCTCCCTGGAATTTGTCTGCTATACTACTAAAAAGGGTTGTATATGTTACAACGTATATGCCGCAGGAGCGGAACGCGGCTGCCGCGCGCGAACCGAGGGGGAGGTCCAGCGGTAACTTCTGGAACGGCGCGCCGTAGACCTCGACCTGTGCCGACACATCAATAGCTCCGAATGAAACGAAAGACGTTAGTACGTTTCGAACTGCTGGCCCTTGCGGCCGTCACGCTTCTACTTGCCTATCGAGTCATCGAAGGACCGCCCTCTCCGGCCGGCGCCGTCGTCATCGATGATCTTGAGCGTGACGAGCTTCGTCGCCATTCCTTTGCTATCAACGCCCCCGTTCGGATTGCCATCGAATCGGTCGGTTCGTTCGAATCGTCTGAAGCCGACGCGGAGCTTGCCGCCTACTCGTGGCTTCTCCGCCGGGAGGACCGCAGTGTCGTGTGGCAGCTTGACAGGTCCGCGGCGCGGCCGGACCGCGAAACGCTGGCGGCGGCAACCGACACCGTCGAACTTACGGCCGGGACGTACGACGCTTATTTTACGACGTACGGCAACCGGCGAGACGGCGGTTTCGGTATCCGATTTCTCGATCGCCTCTTCGGAAATGAGGCATCCTGGCGCGATGACGCGGATCAGTGGACGTTCATAATCCGACGCGCGAACGGAGCAGACGTGAATTTCGAACAGGTCGACGAAGAATCGGGGGCTGCACTATCTCCAAGCGGCTCGGGACTCTTTTGGAGCACCGCACCGATGCGCGGCCACAGTCAGGGCGAGCACGTCTTTCTCGCGAGCGAACGCGTACCGATACGGATCTATGCCCTCGGCGAGTTCGACGACCACCCGATGGACTACGGCTGGATCGAAAACGCCGTAACGAATACCCGCACCTGGGAGATGACCCGCGGCAATTCGCGTCCGGCCGGTGGCTGGCACGTCAACCGACAATTCGACGAAACGATTCACGTCGATCCGGGGATCTATCGAGCCGTTTTCGAGACGGACGCCCTGCAGAGTTTTGGCGACTGGGTGGCGAATCCGCCGTACGATCCGGCGGCCTGGGGGATTTCACTTTTCACACCGCGCACTGAGGCCGTCCGCGAGTTCGATCCTTGGACGATGCGCACGCCGATTGTGCAGATCATGGAAGTGGGTGACGACGAGCGCCGCTCCGCCCAGTTCCGCGTTACCGAACCCGTACACCTCGCGGCCTATGCGGTCGGAGAGATGAGCAGCCGTGGTCGATACGATTATGCCAGAATACGCAACAACGAAACGCAGGAGACGGTCTGGGAGATGGAGCATGACCGGTCGGCTCCGGCCGGAGGCCACAATAACCGCCGCGAGTTGGCCTTCCTGGAGATGTCGGAAGGCACCTACACCGTCACGTACGAGACAGACGACTCGCATTCCTACGAATCCTGGCGGCACGGACGTCCCGATCATCCGGAACGGTGGGGAGTCAGCATCTTCCCCGTAGCGGAAGACTTCGACACGTCGGCCGTGCAGCTGCTTGGATACACGGAAGAATCGCTGGAGGAGCTCGAGAAGGCGGAGGCGCCGCCGTCCCCCGCCCCCACAGCCGAGCGAACGCCGATGCCGGGTGCGGTCATCGCAGACCTTACCGGGATCGGGAATGAAGAGCGCGTGTCGGCGGAGTTTACACTCGAGCAGCCGTCTACCATCCACGTACGTGCTCTAGGCGAGATGTCCATGAGCGGACGCTACGATTACGGATGGATCGAGCGCGCCGATAACCGTGAGATCGTCTGGGAGATGAACTGGCAGAACACGCGTTCGGCCGGTGGAGACGACGTCAACCGTCTTTTTGACGGTCCGGTGACGCTGGAACCGGGTACGTACGTCGTTCACTACAAGACCGACTTCTCCCACGCTTTCGGCGATTTCGACAGTCGAGCACCGCAGCAGCCCGAGGCTTGGGGAATTCGAATTTCCAGGTAGCGGCAGGACACATCACGTGCGCACCCTCGCGCTGAAGATTTTCGTAGCGGATCCCTATCAGGAGTTCCTCATCGCAGAGCTTTCGGACCTCGATTTCGAAGCTTTTGAGCAGGGAGACGACTATCTGATCGCCTACATACCCGCTCCAAGGTGGGATGACTTCAAGCGCGAGCAGATCGAACGGTGGCTCGCCGCGCACCAACAACCGACGGTCCTCGCTGAATCGATCATCCAGGATCAAAACTGGAATCAGCAGTGGGAGGAAACGGTCGCTCCCGTCGCCGTTCCGCCGTTCCTCGTGAAACCGACCTGGCGCGGAGTTCCCAGTCAACATCAGGATCTGATCCTCCTGGAGATCGATCCGAAAATGAGCTTCGGGACCGGCTATCACGAGACTACGAGGCTCATGCTTCGCCTGCTGCCGCAGCACGTTTCGGAAGAGGATCGCGTCCTCGATGCGGGGACCGGCACGGGTATACTCGCGGTGGCTTCCGCGAAGCTCGGCGCCGCTCACGTCGATGCGTTCGATATCGATCCATGGTCGCAGCGAAACGCGGTCGAGAACATCTACCTGAACAGGGTCGAAGAGATCGTGACGGTGTATGAAGGGCGCATCGAGGCGGTGCCGGCGGCTACGTACGACGTCGTGCTGGCCAACATCAATTTGAATGTGGTCGTCGGATTGATGGACGACTTTTCGGAGAGGCTCTCGCCGGGCGGACGACTGTTGACGTCCGGCATTCTTCTCAAGGATCGGGAACGACTGCTCGCGGCTGCGCTGGATCGGGGTTTTCACTGCCAGGACGAGCAGGTGGAAGGAGAGTGGTGGGCCGGCGTTTTCGGAGCAAAACGTAGGTAGCTACAGGCGTCGACGCGCCGGAATCCATCTGGAACAATCAGATACCCCCTCTGTCGTAATCCCCGGGTGCGCAACTCCCCCTTCGCGCGTCGCACACTTTCGAATCTCGAATACGTCGTACCAGCGCCATGCCCGCCACCAAGAAGAAGGTTCTGAGCGCACTGTCGCGCGTAATTGAACCGGATCGAGAAAAAGATATCCTTCGCCTGAATATGGTGAAGGGACTAAAGATTACGCCCGACGCGGTCTCGTTCACCGTAGTATTGAAGAATCCGGGGGCGCCGTTCGCGGACGAGGTCCGCGATCTCTGTGTCGATGCCATACGCGAGGAGGTCGGAAGCGACGTAGAGATCGACATCGATCTCGACAATGAAATGATCTCGCTCGGAGAGGTGACCGAGTCCGGTCAGGAGAAGAAGGAATCGCAACCGGAGGGGGTCCTCAACTTTATCGCCGTGGCATCCGGCAAGGGCGGCGTCGGCAAGAGTACGGTCGCCGCCAATCTAGCCGTCGCGCTTAGTAAGAAAGGTTTCGACGTCGGTCTCGTAGACACGGACATCTACGGACCATCCATCCCGACGATGTTCGGACTGGGCGAGGTAAAGCCGCGTGTCAATGAGAACAAGAAGATCGTCCCGCCGGAGAAACACGGCGTGAAGCTGCTGTCGATGGGGATGATGGTCGACCCGGCAAAGGCGGTCATCTGGCGCGGTCCGATGGTCTCGAACGCCGTTCGCCAATTCCTGGGCGAATGCGAGTGGGGCGATCTCGACTACCTCGTGCTCGATCTGCCACCGGGCACGGGCGACATCCAGCTCACCATCGTGCAGACAATCGCCTTGACGGGTGCCGTTGTCGTTTCTACCCCTCAGACGGTGGCGCTTGCCGATGCGCGGAAAGGCGTCGCGATGTTTGAGAATGTGAACGTGCCCGTGCTCGGTATCGTAGAGAACATGTCGTACTTCACGCCGCCGGAGCTGCCGGATAAGAAGTACTATCTTTTCGGGAAGCAGGGCGCGCGACGGTTGAGTGAAGAACTCGAGGTTCCGTTTCTCGGCGAGATTCCGATCGAGCAGCGTGTGCGCGAGACGAGCGATGAAGGCGAGCCCATCGTGGTTGCGGAGCCGGAAAGCCGCTCCGCACAGGCGTTTACGACCATTGCTGACTCGGTCGTCCGGCAGGTAACCGTCCGCAATGCTGAGCTCGAGCCGACGCAGAAAGTAGAAATTCTCTACAAGTAGCGCGGGTTGTCGCGGGCGCCGCGGATCCGAGCAATCTTTTTAACGTTTGTCGCGTTGGTTACATTGAAAGCGCCTGCACGACCAGCGAATAGCGAGATGTCCGAGAACAACAGAGAGCATAGGATGGCGGAAGAGTTTGATCCGGGCTCAGATCCGGAACTGCGCCGTCAGATCGAGGAGGCGCTCGATATGATCCGCCCCTATCTGATGGCGGATGGCGGCTCGGTCCGTCTCCTGAACGTGACACCCGACCTGGTCGTCGAGCTTGAGCTACTCGGTGCGTGCGGAAGCTGTCCGATGAGCACGATGACCCTTCGTGCTGGCATCGAGCAGGCGCTGAAGCGTTCGGTACCGCAAATCTCTCGAGTCGAGGCCGTCAACGCCCCGGCGGCATACTGATCTATAGGCTACGGTTCTAAAGGCTACGGTGATCTCGCCGGCTCGCGCGACACCGCTGTGTCGAACACGGGGACGAAGAACCACCTGCAGTCCTGCGTTCGCTTTAGGGACGGTTGCGGCTCCAGACGCAAGTAGACCGTGACCGGTTCGTCCAGGCTTGCTTCCAATTCGATTGCCAGCCTCTGAGGCGCATCCGCGGCCGTGGTCAGCGGCGCCCCCGCATTTTCGTTGAAGCGGACAAATACGTGGCTCAGCGAGATGGCCAGCGAATCGTACTGCACCGGCGCAATACGCGTATCCAGTACGAGTTTCGGCTGAATCCGGCGTCCGCGCTCGATCTCCGTCACGCCGGCATCGGACGGCAGTCGCACCCATTCTCCATCGGCGCGACGAAGCCGAATCTCCGCCGTTCGAAAGCGCAGCTGGTCAACATCGTCGGGGAGTTCGGTGTCGCCCGGCTCCATGAACACGCGGAGGCGCGCTTGCCGTGGATTTTCCGGCTCCGCATCCTCGAGCCCCTCGTAGGCTCTTGGACGGGACGTCTCAACCTCCCGAGTCGACGAACAGGCGGCAAAGACGAAGAGGCAACCGACGAGAAGGACTCGTGCAACATTCATGACGTGTGCTCGGAGAGATACTTCCAAACGAGATAGGACATAAAGCCTGGCGAGACGCGGAGCGCGTCTTCATCGATCGTGAATCGCGGAGTGTGGAGACCATGCACGATCCCCTTCTCCTGACTTCCTGTGCCGATCCTGTAGAAGGTGCCGGGTAGCTCTTTCAGGTACCAGGCGAAATCCTCGGAGGCATACCAGCGGTCGAGCTCGACGACGTTTTTCGAGCCGACATAGTCATCGGCCGCGCTTCGCACAAAATCCGTTGCATCGGGATCGTTGTAGAGCGCAGGATAACCGACGACGATATCGATGTCCATCTCCGCACCGAAGGCACTTGCGGTGTGCGACGCAATCCGCCGCATGTGATCGTGTGCGCGAAAGCGCCATTCCTCGTTCATCGATCGGAAGGTCCCTTCGAGGCGCGCCTTGCCGGGAATCACGTTCGTTGCGCCGTCGGCGATGAGCCGGCCGATCGTCAGGACGCTCGGTACGTCCGGCGGACAGTGGCGACTGATTACCGACTGCAGCGCCACGAGGATGTGCGCGGCGACGAGTGTCGGGTCGGTTTCCAGCTGGTGTGGAGCGGCCGCGTGACCGCCGGTACCTTTCACGGTAATATAGATCTCGTCGGTCGAGGCCATATACATGCCGCCCCGAACGCCGATCTTGCCCGCATCGAGGTCCGGCTGCACGTGTTGCCCAAAGATGACCTCCGGTTTGGTGCCGTCGACATCAGCCAACACGCCTTCCTCGATCATCGGCTTGGCTCCACCCGGCAGTTTCTCTTCGCTCGGCTGGAAGAGGAATCGCACCGATCCGTGCAGCTCTTCGCGCACACGGCTGAGTATCATGGCCGTGCCGAGGAGGGACGAGGTGTGCGCGTCGTGGCCGCAGGCGTGCATTTTGCCATCATTTCGCGAGGCGAATTCGAAATCGTTCTCCTCGGTGATCGGGAGCGCGTCCATATCGGCGCGAAGTGCGATCGTCGGCCCCGGACGGTTGCCCCGAAGCGTCGCCACGACGCCGGTCTTCGCCACGCCGCTCCGCACCTCTACGCCGAGCGGTCCAATAGTATCGAGAACGAGCTGTGCCGTTTCGTGCTCCTCGAAGGCGAGCTCGGGATTGCTGTGGATGGTTCGGCGAAGATGTACGACGTCTCCGACGATCTCCTCGTTCAACTGTTGGATGCGATCAAGCATACGACTGGGATATGAATCGATAATCGTTCGGCCTAGCCGTCGAGGGCGGTTGGCACGATCTGGCTCCGGAATAGTCAGGGATCCATGCCGACGGGCGCTACGAGCTGTGCCGTGGAATTTAGTGAAAACCCGATCCGGAAACGGCCGGCGGGGCGTCTTGATTGGCGACTTGCCAGGCCGTCGCGAAGATCAGCCGCGCAATGGCGGCCATCCGATCGTAGTCGATCTTGTGGGCTTCATCCGCCGGACGATGATAATCTTCGTGAATGCCGGTAAAGAAAAAGATGAACGGAATTCCGTGCCGCGGCTTGCCGAAGTGCCAGTGGTCCGACCGAGCGTAGAACTGGTTTGGGTCTTGCTTGGAATTGAACCGCTCATCGAGGACGAGCTGCGTTCCGGTAAGCTCGTTGACGCGTTCATTGATGTCGTGAAGCTCTTCGGAGATCAGCTTCGATCCGATGATGTAGACGTAGTTTGAATCGGCGCCTGCCCGGGACGGATCGTGGCGGCCGATCATGTCTATGTTCAAATTCGTGACGGTCTTCTCGATCGGCAACGCGGGATCGATATCGGCATAGTATTCGGAACCGAGGAGGCCCTTCTCTTCGCCCGTGAGATTCAGAAACAGGAGGGATCGCCGCGGTCCGTGGCCGTCGCGCTTGGCCTGCATGAAGGCCTCGGCAATCTCGAGCAGCGTAACGATTCCGGAGCCGTCGTCGTCCGCGCCGTTGTAGATCTGATCTCCCGCAGCCCCGTGCTCGATTCCGATGTGATCGTAGTGTGCCGAAAGGATAACCGTCTCGTCCCGTAGCTCAGGATCGGAACCCGGCAGATAGGCCAGCACATTCTCCGTCTCGACGGTGTAGGACTCCAGTCGCAATCGGCTCGAGACCGAGACACCGGGCAACTCGAATACGACCGGTGTAAGCGTCTCGTCGATCTGACGCTTCAGCTCCGAGACGCTGCGGCCCGACGGCGCCAGGATGCTGTCGGCGAGTTCACCGGAGATCATGTAGACCGGCAGGGTCGTGCCGGTTTGCAGGACCGACAGCCGGCCACGCGAGGCGAGTCCGGTCGCGGCGAGCTGCGCGCGATCCCGCAGCGCCGCCGGGGAGCGCGGGCTCACGTCGCCGACGATCAGGAAGCCCTTCGGTATGTCGTGTTTGTATGCCGCGCGAAGTTTCTGATGGATGCTGCGCGACCAGACGGAGACGTCTCCGGAGGGAGTGGGAAGGAGGCTCATGGAGTCACTTGCGAGCGGCTCATCTTCGAGCACAAGCAGCCATTTTCCCGAAATGGAAACGTTGTGGTCCGCGAGCGAGCGATAATCATCGTACCCCAGGTCCGCATCCGAAATGCCATAGCCTGCGAAAACGACACCCCCGGCGGCCTCCGGCCGGGAGCCATGGAGGAGATACGCGAGCTCGTCCTGGCGCTCTGAAGAGAAGTGGCTGCTGCCGACGGTATCTCCCTGGATGACCACGTCCAAACGGGCCTCCTTCAGCCGAGTACCGTAGGCCGTAAAGCGCTGAAAGTAGGCCTCGGGGGCGTAGGGATGATCTACTGAGACGGTGCCCTTCGGCTCCAGGCCCAGCTTCCGGTACTGCGACGCGAGGTACTCCGCTGCAAACCTCTGCCCGCGCGCCGCCGTCTCTCGCCCCTCGAAGTAGTCGGAGGAGAAGAAGAAAAGCTGTGCAGCCAGCTCCTCCGGGCGGATGGTCTCCTGGTAGTGTTGTACGAGCGGTGCGTTGTCGAAAACCGTGGGTGTGGGCGGCTGCGGAACGGTGGGCTCCGGCGCTTGGCCGAGTGCCGTTGAGGGCACGAATGCGAGGAAGAGCGGCAGCAGCAGCGCACCGATCCGCACACGTCGCCCTCCGGCGTCCGGCCTTCGGCGGCCGCACTTGGCGTGGATGTCGCTCCTTAGCAAGGTCATCGTCGAGATGCGAAATACTGGATAGAGATCGAAGCCGCTCAAGTCAGGCGCTTGCGTTTATTCAGATACGCAAGCAGCGCCGTGTCATACGGCTCGTTGGTGTCAATCTCGACAAAATCGACATTGTACTCGAGACAACGGCGCCGAAACCGCTCCGAGAAGGAGCGGACCGCCTCCGCATAGTTCTCACGAAGCTGGGCGGGCTGGATGGAGACTTCCTCCCCCGTTTCCATGTCGCGGAATACCATCGGGACGTCGGGAAACTTGAACCGCCGCTCCGTCTCGGACTCGAGCACGTGGAATACGATGACCTCGTGCCCGCGGTATCGAAGGTGACGGAGGGCCTTCAACAGTGAATCATGCTGGCCGACGTTTTCGAAAAGATCCGTGATGATGACCACCAGCGAGCGACGGGCGACTCGTTCGGCGACCTCGCTCAACACGGAGGCGGCGCCAGTTCGCTTCCGACTCGGCTCCTCGTCGACGACCCGCTGGAGTGCGGCAAGCAGCTGCCGGAGGTATGTCGTCGTGCTCTTCGGCGAGAACATGCTCTGGAGAGACTCATCGAACGTGATGAGTCCGGTCGCGTCCCGCTGCCTCACCATGAGATAGTGGATGGCTCCGGCCAGATAGGCGCCGTACTCGAGCTTCGAGAGCGAGGCGCCGTGACGATAGCGCATGGACGTCGAGGTGTCCAGAACAACGTAATTGCGGAGATTTGTCTCCTCTTCGAACTGCTTCACGTAGTGACGGTCGGTCTTGGCATAGACCTTCCAGTCGACGTGGCGTAGCTCGTCGCCCGGATTGTAGGGGCGATGCTCCGCGAATTCGACGGAGAACCCGTGATATGGACTCTTGTGCATGCCCGTCATGAACCCCTCGACGATCATCCGGGCCCGAAGCTCCATGTTCTTCAGGCGCGAAACGACCGCCGGGTCCAGGTATCTCAGCGTCGTATCCTGCTGCGCGGGCATGAGCGGCAAACTTCTGTAAGACGTGCGCTGAGTTAGATCGAGACTCGGGGAATGGGTTCCACTTCCAGAGAGATCACGCGTCCGAGCCGTCCGCCGTTCGCACGAATTCGAGGTCAAGCGAGGATCCCGTTCTCGCAAGTCGCATGATGCAGTCTTAATTTAGCGATATGGAGCCACAGGACCGCATTAAGGCGCAGTTGATGGATGCGCGCGATCTGGATCGGACGCTCAACCGAATGGCGCGTCAGATCGTGGAGCTCATCGAGCCGGACGGCAAGGCCGTCCAAAGCTTCGGGCTCATCGGGATGCAGACGCGCGGCGTCTATCTGGCCAGACGACTCCAATCGAAGATTCGCGAGGCCGAGGGCATCGACGTGCCCGTCGGCGTGCTCGATGCCACGATGTACCGGGACGACTTTCGCATGCGCCTCAAGCAGCCGGTCGTGCGGGAAACGGAGATCCCGTTCGACGTCACCGAGCGCCACATCGTCTTGATTGATGACGTGCTGTACACGGGACGAACCGGGCGCTCCGCACTCGACGCCTTGATGGATCTCGGTAGGCCGGGCACCGTTCGGTTCCTGGTGATCGTGGACCGCGGCCTCCGCGAGCTCCCCATCTGCGCGGACATCGTCGGACGGGAAGTTCCCACCTTGCCCGGCGAGGAGGTTCGTGTGCGTCTCAGCGAGATCGACGACCGCGAAGGTGTGTGGCTCGTCGAACATCCGAAGGAGTAGCTAATTGCCGATGCAGGTGACCGACGAAGGGAACGTAGAGAAGACGGAATTGTCGTCGTTGAAGCACCGTCACCTCCTTGGCCTCTCGTCCTACGATGCGAGTGAAATTGAGCTCATCCTTGAGACGGCGCGACAGTTTCGATCGGTTCTGGATCGGCCCATTCGGCGTGTGCCGACCCTCCGCGGCGTGACGGTGGTCAATCTCTTCTTCGAGCCCTCCACGCGGACACGTATTTCGTTTGAGCTCGCCGAAAAGCGGCTGTCCGCCGACACCGTAAATTTTTCCGCGTCCGGCTCCTCGGTCGTGAAGGGCGAGACGCTCAAGGACACCGCGCGCAATATCGAGGCGATGAAGATCGACATGGTCGTCATCCGCCATAAGTCGCCCGGCGCACCCAACTTCCTCACGCGGTGCGTCGATGCCGTCGTGATCAATGCGGGCGACGGAGCACACGAACATCCGACGCAGGCCCTGCTCGATCTGCTGACGCTCACGGATATATACCCATCCCTCGACGGGCGGAACGTTTCGATCATCGGGGACATCAGCCACAGCCGCGTTGCGCGATCGAACATCTATGGGCTGCGCGCGCTCGGCGCCAACGTCACGGTCTGTGGCCCGAAAACCATGATGCCGGTGGAGGTCGATCGGATGGGTGTTCGAGTGACCCATCGGCTGGAGGAGGCGCTCCACGAATGTGACGTCGCGATGGCCCTACGCATCCAATTGGAGCGGCAGGAAGCGGGCCTGTTTCCCAGCTTGCGTGAGTACCACGAGCGCTTCGGGATTACGATGGAGCACATGGAGCGCTTTCCCGATCTCCGCATCATGCATCCAGGGCCGGTAAATCGCGGGGTGGAGCTGGCTAGTGAGGTCGTCGATCACGAACGTGCCGTGATTCTGAATCAGGTGACGAACGGTGTCGCGGTACGGATGGCCGTCCTGTACCTGCTCTCCGGGAGGCCGGAAGAGGCGACCTGATAGCCGTTCATTTGAAGGTCGGCACGCGGCGGTAATCCACCTGGTCGGCCATTGCTTCATTCAGCCACTCGATGATCGCCGCATATCCGCGGCTCCGCGGATCGCGCGCGAAGTAATCCGCCACCACGCTCAGTACTCGAAATCCCCGTCGGAGCTGGAAGCTCAGCGTCGAATCGAACAGATCGCCCGCAATGACGCTGCGGACGTAATCCTCGGCGGACAGATCCGCGGCATGATTCGAATATCCCGCCAGCCGAGCACCCGCGCGAATTCGCAGCAGGCCGAGCTGCTTGGCGATCGCCTTTCGTGCATCGTAAAGCTTCGATCCGATGCCCTGGCCCCGACGTGCCGGATCGACCATCACCTCCGCCCCATAAAGTGTGCGGCCAGATGGGTCGTGGTTGGTGAACCATCCTTCGCTCGTGAAGTCGTTGTAGGTGTCGAGGCGCTCGTAGTCGTCCCACGTAATGATGAGGCTTGCCGCCATCCCGACGACGTCTCCGCTCGTCGACTCAACGGCGACGAGCTGGCCTTCCGGGAAAATTTCGATGTGCTTGGAGACGTAGGCGGCCGTCCATGGAAGATCGTTCGGATAGATGAGGCGCGAGAGCCGCTCGATTCCTGCGAAATCCTCCGAGCGTGTGCGGCGAATCGAGACGGCCATTTTTAGAGGGTGATTTCATCGATGTCGGCCACGATCTCTCGGGTGTGATGGCTGTCATTCAGCGGAAGCACGGTACCGAAGGTTCGGCTCTGGTCGATGATGTCCATGTCCAGCTCACCGATGATCATTGCCTCCTGATTGAGGCTGCTTTCGGCCAGGATGCCGTCGCGCGCGAAACCGTAATCGCTTGGTGTAAGGATGGCCGCGCGGCCGTAGTTGAGCGAGACGTCGGCCACACGCGGCAGTCCGCCGACGGTGGTGCAGTGCACGACGTACATCTGGTTCTCGATGGTTCGTGCATGAGCACAGTAGCGCACGCGCAGAAATCCGTGGCGATCGTCCGTGTTGCTCGGGACGGCGAGAATCTGAGCGCCCTTGTGGGCGGCCGCACGCACGAGCTCCGGAAACTCGACGTCGTAGCATATCGCGACCGCAATCTTGCCAAAATCAGTCTCGATGACCTTCAGTTTGCTGCTTGCCGACACCTTCCAGTCCTCCTTTTCAAACCGTGTCATGTGAAGCTTCCCCTGGACGGCGTAGTCACCGGACGGGGAGAACACGAACGATTCGTTGTGAACGTGGTCGGCGTTCACGACCGGGATCGTACCGGCGACGATGTACACACCGTGGCGCGTGGCAAGGTCAGTCATCAGATCGATGAACTGCGGCAGGAAGGCCGCGACCGAGCGAAGCTGATCTCGGAACGGCCGCTTTGTGTCGCCGAGCGCTACGAGCTGCAGCGTGAAGTACTCCGGGAAAACGAGAAGCCGGCACCGGTAGCCCTCGGCGGTTTCTACGGACGAGGTTACCTGATCGGCGAACTGCTCAAAACGATCGATCGGCCGCAGGAAATACTGCGAGGCTGCGATGCGGAGGCGGTTCTTCCTTGGTTCTTTCATTCCGGATCATTCTCGTCAACAACGGATCTGTATGTCCCGCTCCGGCCATCGCGGCCGGAAAGTGGGTGAAGTGTACCGAACCCGGAGATGAACGGATCCGATCTCGATACTGCGGCGGAGCGACCGAATGCCCAAGGCGCACGGGCTCTCGTGCGACTGGCCAACGTCTCGAAGACGTTCGTGGAGGGCGATCGGCAGCGACACGTTCTCGCCCGCGTGAGCGCCGAGTTCGCCACCGGGGAACTGGCGGTGATCGTCGGTCGGAGCGGCTCGGGAAAGAGCACGCTGCTGAACCTCATCAGTGGAATCGATCGGCCGGACGAGGGTACCGTTTCGGTGGGATCGCGGACGCTCACGGCCCTGTCCGAGCGGGAGCGAACACTCTTCCGACGAAACCACGTGGGATTCGTCTTCCAGTCGTTCAATCTGATCCCGACGCTTACCGTCCTTGAGAATTTATTGCTCCCGATGGAGCTTCGCGGCGCCTACGACGAGCGGCAGGCCGTCGATCTGCTTCGGCGTGTGGGACTCGATGACCGGGGAGACAGCTTTCCGGACCGGCTGTCCGGAGGTGAGCGACAACGCGTGGCCGTCGCGCGCGCGCTCGCGCACGATCCCGTCCTTATCTTGGCCGATGAGCCCACGGGAAATCTCGACTTCGAGACGGGAGCCGCCGTGATGGATCTCTTGGAGCGGCTCGTTCGCGAAGAACGGAAGACCATGCTCGTTGCGACGCACGACCGCGAGCTTCTCGTGCGGGCCGATCGCGTCGTGCAGTTGAAAGGGGGGAAGCTGCAGGATGAGTCCGCCCCGTGGCATGGCGGCGAGACGCCGCCGGGCGAATGAAAGGATCGATCGCCGCGCGAGCCGCTCTCCGTTATCTTCTCCGGCACCCCTGGTTGACGGCGCTGTCCGTGCTGGGCATCGCGCTTGGCGTAGCGGTCGTGGTATCGATCGACAGCGCGAATGCGGGTGCGAAACGGGCCTTCGATCTTTCCGCGGAGCGCGTTACCGGGCGGGCGACGCACCACATCGTCGGGTCGTCGTCGATCGACGGGGACCTCTACAGAAAGCTCCGCGTCGAGCTCGGCATTCGCCCTTCTGCTCCCATCGTGGAAGGCTTCGTCACCTACCGCGGACGTGCCATCCAGCTGCTCGGGATCGACCCCTTCGCAGACCGCGACTTCCGCCCGTACACAGCGGATGTCAGCGAACTCGATCTGGAATCTTTCCTCGGGGCCGCGCGGACCGTTCTGGCGTCGCCGGCGATGGATGCTGCGGCCGGAGACACCCTGCATCTCACCATAGGCGGGCGCACAGAAATTGTGACCGTCGGCGGCCTCCTCATCCCGGAGGATGAGACAAGCCGCGAGGCGACCCGCAATTTGATGGTTGCGGACATCGGCACCGCGCAGGAGCTGCTTCAGATGCCGGGCCGACTCTCGCGCATCGACCTGATTCTTGACGGGCGCGATAATCTGGACGGGCGCGACGATCTCGAACGGCGCGCGCGCCGCGTTCAGGAGGTTCTGCCCGACGGTGTCCAATTCGTCTCGTCGGACGCGCGGACGGCTACGCTTGACCAGATGACCGATGCCTTCGAGCTCAACCTCAACGCGTTGAGCTTGCTGGCCCTCGTCGTTGCGATGTTTCTCATCTACAATGCGATGACCTTTTCAGTCGTCCAGCGGCGGACGCTGATCGGCCGCATGCGCGCGATAGGGATTACTCGGCGTCAGATCTTCGCCGGGGTGCTTCTTGAAGCCGGCGTTCTCGGTCTCGTAGGATCGGTGCTCGGATTGATTCTGGGCACGTGGCTGGCGCAGGGGCTCGTTCGGCTCGTCACACAGACGATCAATGATCTGTATTACGTGCTTGAGGTTCGGTCCGCCGTCATGGACGTGTCGGTTTTCGTCAAGGGCGTGCTACTTGGGACCGTCGCCACCATGGCAGCGGCCATCGCCCCAGCCCGAGAAGCGGCGGCTTCGCCGGTGGGCGCCGTGCTGCAGCGATCCGAGGAGGAGCGTCGAACCATTCGGCGGCTGCCGCGCCTTTCGGCGGCCGGCGGGGCGGCAGCCGTCTCGGCCACGGTCATTCTGCTCACGTCGGGCCGCAACCTCACGCTCAGCTATGCCGGTCTCGTGCTGCTCCTCGCGGCCTTCGCCCTGCTGACGCCGGCAGCTACACTCGTGCTCGGACGAATGTCCCGCCGGCTGCTGGGGATTCCGTTCGGGCTCATCGGGCGGATGTCGGCGCAAGGCGTCGTTCAGAACCTGAGTCGTACCTCCGTCGCCATTGCGGCGTTGGCCATCGCGGTTGCCGCGGCCGTGGGGGTCGGCACGATGGTTCAAAGCTTTCGAGGCACGGTCGCGAACTGGCTCGACTATACCCTTCAAGCAGACTTATACGTCCAGCCGCCGGGCGCGGGTGTGCGCCTGACTGGAGCCACGCTGGACGATGACCTGCCCGATCGGCTCCGCGCGCTTCGGGGCGTACGTGGCGTATCGAGCGTGCGTCGTCTTGACGTAGTGATCGACGGCCGGCAGGCTACGTTGTCAGCCGTGGAGGCCGGACCGGGCGGAGCCGGTTCGACGCGTTTCACGGACGGGGATTCGGAGGAAATCTGGCGAGCATTCCGCGAGACGGATGCGGTTCTCGTATCGGAGCCGTTTGCATACCGGCATGGACTCCAGCGTGGTGATACACTCGAGCTGCCGACCGATCGGGGAGCAGTGCGCGTGCCTGTGGCGGGGGTGTTCTTTGATTACGGCTCCGACGCCGGCATCGTGTCGATGACCCGCGATCGTTTCGACACAACCTTCGATGCGGTGGGACACTCCGGCATTTCGATCTACGCAGAGGAGGGGGCCGATCTCTCGATGATCACGCAGCGCATTCGCGACGTGGCGGATCGACGGCTGTCCATTCGATCGAACCGCGGCCTGCGAGAGGCTTCGCTCGAGGTTTTCGACAGAACCTTTGCCATCACGGCCGTGCTGCGCGTACTTGCCCTGCTCGTGGCATTCGGGGGCATTGTAAGTGCCCTGATGGCGCTGCAGATTGAACGCTCTAAAGAGTTCGCCGTACTGCGCGCCGAGGGGATGACACCGGGACAGGTGCGTCGCCTGCTAATGCTGCAGACGGGACTGATGGGATCGATTGCGGGCCTGTTGTCGATCCCGCTCGGCATCGTTCTCGCTTACGTTCTCGTCTACGTCATCAACAAGCGATCATTCGGGTGGTCGCTTGACTTTAGCATTCCCCCGGAGGTGCTCCTCGAGGCCTTTGCCGTCGCGTTCGTAGCCGCCATCATTGCCGGGCTCTATCCGGCATGGAAGCTGTCACGGGCCGACCCTGCGGAGGCCCTGCGAGGCGAATAGCATCCGTGAGCCGAAACTTTCGGCCTCCTGCAGACTAGTAAAATGCGGGATTATTGTTACGGGCGAATCACCGTAGATCCCCTCCCATTTCGTTCGGCTCCTTGAATTAACCCCTCCAGCACGTATGCCGATGCCAACGCAGGTACTCCTCGGGAATCCCCACAATCTATTTGTCTTTGACTTCGGTCGATCGGGTACCGGTTCGGCCCCCTTCAACGGCGATGAGGCCGAAATCGAAGAAACGTGGGAGCTCGTGCACCGCAATGTGTCGATCAGCGGTTCGAAAGGCGCGCTTTACAGGCGACCGGAAGAGCTTCGCGAAACGACCGTGATCGACGGTAAGTAATCGGCTCCCTGCGATGTTGGCGGCCGCGTGGAAGAACGGAGCGTACGGCCGGTAGTGGCTAGACCTCCTCCGGACGCGGCGGCATCTCCATGGCTTTATCCAGCTCGGGCGTTCGCCTAGCACTCGTCGCCGCAGCGGCGGCTGCCCTCATTGCAGCCATCACACTTTTCGGGTACGGCGTCTTTCTCCGGAGCGACGGCGAGCGGGCAGTCCGCACGTCGCTGGGGGTTGCCGATGCGCTGTCCGCGGACACCGCCGGATTTGAACGCGCGGTCGTCGCACGGACACCGCGGTTTCCGGAGGACCATGGTGCGCATCCCGAATATCGCACGGAGTGGTGGTACTACACCGGAAACCTTGAATCGGCCGATGGCCACCGGTTCGGGTTCCAGTTCACGATCTTTCGGACGGCACTGCGCCCGGACACCTCTACCGTTGCGGCGGCTCCGCAGCCTCGGTCAGCGGCAGATTCCCTCTGGAGTACGAGCCAGCTCTTCATGGCGCATTTCGCGATGTCGGATGTGACTAATCGCCGCTTTTTTTCGTCGGAGCGGTTTAGCCGCGGCGCAGCGGGCCTGGCCGGCGCGGAGTCGGCGCCCTACCACGTGTGGTTGGAGGATTGGTCGATCAGCGGAGCCGGCGCGGACTCCGTGCGGCTCGTGGCCGCCACGGACACGGTCGCCCTCGATCTCACGCTCAGCCGAGAAAAGCCGATCGTGCTCCACGGCGATCGCGGACTCGACAGCAAGGGACCGGAGCCCGGCAATGCATCCTATTACTACTCCATGACGCGCATGTCTACTACCGGCGCGGTGCGCATCGGGCAGCGCACGGTACCGGTCGAAGGTCACAGTTGGATGGATCACGAATGGAGCACGAGCGCCCTGGGCGACGATCAGATCGGGTGGGACTGGTTTGCGCTACAGCTCGAGTCGGGACGTGACGTCATGTACTACCGACTGCGTGAGCGCGATGGCGGCAGCAGTGCATTCAGCAGCGGCACACTCGTCGGGGCGGACGGAACGGCGGTCCGGCTCGGGCCCGACGACGTCCGGCTGGAGCCCGTCGCTCACTGGCAGAGCCCCGTAACCGATGCTCAATATCCGATAGCGTGGGACTTTTCCATTCCGCAGCACGGGCTGGAGCTTCGCATCCGGTCGCTGCTTCCCGATCAGGAGCTACGACATTCGGTCGTTTATTGGGAAGGTGCGGTGCGAATCACGGGGAGCGAGAGCGGATATGGATTTGTCGAACTGACGGGATATAGCGAATCGGATGGCCGTCTTACGGGAAGGAGCGATGGCGCTACCACAGGAAAATGACGGCTTAGAAAGCGGCGAGCTCGTCCGGCTGAACCTTCCCCGGTGCGATCTGCCGACCCGCGATGGATCCGATG